>JAEZKB010000055.1 GCA_023415605.1 Pseudomonadota bacterium | reverse complement strand
CACCATGAGGGCTACTGATGAATCGGCGCTTCGGAGGACCTCATGGTGAGCCTGTCGAACCACGAGGTCCGGACTCACGAGGCACCGGCTCAAGCCGGCTCGTTGGCGAGGATGTCGCCGATGAAGGCAGAGACTTCCTGGACGGCCATGTCGAGGTCGTCGATGCGCTCGGGGTTGACCGGTTTGCCGCCGCGGATCTCGTCCTCGGCATCCTTGGCGAGGTCGGCAATGGTCCAGGCGCCGACGCCCGAGGCTGCGCCCTTGAGCGTATGCAGATGGCGGAGCACGTCGGCCTCGGTGGTGCTGGATTCCAGCCGGCCGAAATAGACCCGCACCATCTGGTCGAAGAGCCGCAGCACCTCGCATTCGAGGCCGTTGTCGCCCAGCGTCTGTTTGGACAGGTGCACCATGTCGATCGGACGGTGCTTGTGGATCGGCTGAACGAGGTCCGCCGCCTTTTCTACCGCAGTACGCACAACTTTCCCCTGCGAGCTCGCGCGCCATTCTGGCGTGGGAAAAGCCTAGGGGCGGGCAATGAACAGGAGATTAAGTCAGGGGAGGCAATAGGCAGTAGCCAATAGCGAATAGTGAATGGATCGTTGGCACGACCGGCGGCCCGCTCACCCTACTGGCTACTGCCTATTGGCTATTGCCCTGCCCCCGCAGCGCCTTACCCCCGCCACGAAATTAACCTTCAATTAATAAACGGTTCGGTTTGCCTCAAATTGAATGTATATGTGAGGTCCACCTAGCGTGCGGCGGCGTGGGTTATCGGGGGCGAAGGGCGGCATTTGAGTCGCATTTTACCCAAATGTTCACGGACCCGGAAACGGGCGAGGGTTCATGACAACTCACGATCCATAGAGGCGCATTAGCCTATGCGAGAGTTGTAACGAGTATGGCGAAGAAATCGACCACCCCCCAAAACGATCCGGCTACTCTGGCATTCTCGGCCGTCGAGGATGCTCTCAAGGACTCCGTGTTCGCCGGGCTCGATGAACCCGAGGATCAGCCAGCTCCGGCCCAGGGCCCCCGCCCAGTACAGCGCGATGGTTCGCCGCGTGCCGAACGGTCCCGCGTTGCCGACAAGATCGCCGCTCAGGCCGGTTCGGTCGCCAATGACGACCGCTTCCAGGGCTCGCGCATTCTTTATGGCCTGCAGTCGAAATCCAGCCAGACGCCGACCCTCGTGGCGGCGCTCGTGGCCGGCGGCTGGGTGCTCGCCATCATCCTCGTTGCCATGATCCGCCACGGCGCCGAACTTGGTTCGCCTGCCTTTTTCGGATCCAACGATTTCATCGGCCTCGTCGCCCTCGCGGTGATTCCGGTCCTGGGCTTTTTCGCCATCTCCACCCTGATCCGCCGCGCGCAGGATCTGCGCAATGCCGCGACCGCCGTGACCCAGGCGGCCATTCGTCTCGCCGAGCCGGAAACCACAGCGTCGGAAAAGGTCGCCTCGGTCGGCCAAGCTGTGCGCCGCGAAGTGAACGCGCTGGGCGATGGACTCGAACGCGCCCTCTCCCGCGCCGGCGAGCTCGAAGTGATGATCCACAACGAGGTCACCGCACTCGAACGCACCTATTCGGACAACGAATCGCGCATGCGCGCCCTGATCCAGGAACTCGCCAGCCAGCGCGAGGCCGTGATCACCAATACCGAGCGCGTCCGCGAAGCCATTACCGAAAGCCACACCGGTCTCGTCTTCGACCTCGACATGATCAGCCAGCGCATCGCCGGCACCATCGTTGAGTCGGGCGGCAATCTCACCAAAGCACTGGAAACAGCCGGCAACTCGCTGAACTCGGCCTTTGGCGAGCGCACCGAAAGCTTCGTGTCGCTGATCGATCAGCGGACCAGCCATCTGCTGGTCGCCCTCGACGACAGCGCCAGCCGTCTAAACATCACCCTCGAAGATCGCGCCAACACCATTTCGATGGCCTTCGAGAACCGCACGATGGAGCTTTCGACCGTCATTGATGGTCGCATGGCCTCCCTGACCGAGGCCCTCGATAGCCGCGCCGTGACACTCTCGGACGCCATCGACAACCGCACCTCCTCGCTCGCCAAGCTCCTGAGCCAGGGCGGGATCACCCTGCTCGACCAGCTGCGCGACCGCGGCCATGAAGTGTCGGGCGCGCTCGACATGATCGGCACCCGTATCGCCGCCGATATCACCAGCCGCGCCCGTGAGGCCGAGCAGTTGCTCGGTGGCCTCAGCCGTCAGCTCGACGAGAGCGTGCAGGTGCAGGTCAACTCGATGGAATCGCGCCTGCAGACCGCGATGATCGAGCTCTCTGGCGCCCTCGACGACACCACCGAACGCGCCCGCGTCACCCTGATGGGAGCCGGCTCGCAGAATCTCTCGCAGTTCGACTCGCGTCTCGATGAGATCGCGGTGATGATCGACGCCCGCCTGCAGACGCTCGACGGCGTCATAGGTGACAAGGGCGAAAAGCTCATCAACGCCCTCGACAAGACCAATTCGAGCTTCGCCGCCCGCGCCAATGTGCTGGAAATGGCGCTCGACGAGAAGTCCGGGCACTTCAACGACATCGTCACCCAGCGCACCCGCGAGATGACGGAAACGCTCGGCCAGCGGGCCAAGCAGATCACCGAAACGATCAGCACGCGCAGCCAGGAAATCTCGGATTCCCTCGAGGGCCACGCCCAGATCATCGCCGACGCCCTCGATGGCCGCACCCAGCTGCTCAACGAGACGCTGCAGACTCGCACCGGCGAACTGGCCGATGCGCTGGCGACCCGCGTGCAGGAGATCGACTCCGCCATTGCTGGCCGCACCACCGAGATCGACCAAACGTTGTCGCGCCGGTCGAATGAAATCGACCAGGCCTTGGACCGCCGCATCCAGTCTTTGGATGGCCAGATCGGCACCCACGCCAGCGCTCTCGACCAGACCCTGGCGACCCATGCCACGGCGATCGACCAAGCGCTCTTCGGCCGGGTCCAGGAGATCGATCAGACGATCGCCACGCGCTCGACGGAACTGCAACAGTCGCTCAGCGGCCGCGCGCAGGAGTTCGACCGCACGCTCTCGACCCGCACCGAGACTCTCGATGCCACGCTCGACCAACGTACCAAGGCGCTGAGCGACACGCTTGACCAGCGGACACAGGAACTGGCGGTTGCCGTCGGCACCCGTTCAAGCGAGCTGTCCGAAGCGCTCAACACCCGCACGCAGCAACTGGCTGATACGCTGGGCAGCCACACTGTGGGCATCGCCGCCGCAATCGGCGACCGCACCGCGGAACTGGCCCGGACCATTGACGCGCAGGGCACCGCGGCCCGCGACAAGATCGACCAGAGCCTCAAGTCGGTGTCGGACACCATGTCGGAGCGTGCCCAGGCCGTGTCGACGCTCATTGCCTCCAAGGTCGGTGAGGTCAACGAGAACCTCGGCCGCGGGATCGACAATGCGATCCTACGCATCGCCGATGCCGAAAGCGGCGTGACAGCCCGCATCGACGGCGCCGCCGCGACCGTGGGCGACTCCGCCCGCACGGCCGCCGACATCATCGAGACCGGCGTCAACGCCGCCCGCAAGGCGATCACCGACATGGTCGACCAGCGCCTGGGCACCCTGCCCGAGGCGATCACCGCCCGTGCCGACATCACGGCCGAGCGCCTGGCCTCGCTCAACACGGCGATCAACACTGCGCTGGTGCAGTCGATGACCGACCTCGAAGCCGGTGCCGACCGCATCGAGGAGACCATCTCCAAGCGCATCGTCGCCGCCACTGCGACCATTTCGGACGACGTCTCGCAGACGGCCGACCGCATGGACGTGGCAGTGCGCAACGCCCTCGAGCAGATCGGCAATGCGTCGCGCACCATCGACGAGCTCATTTCGATCAAGGCCGTGGCCGCCGCCGACGCCATCGGCGGAAAAGTCGCCGAGATCAACCGCACCGTTTCCGAGCAGACCGACGCCTTTGCAGCCCTGGTCACCGACAAGTCGGCCCAGCTCGAAATGGCACTGCTCAACCACAACAACATCCTCACACAGGCGCTCTCGCAGAACGCCCGCGACGCCGAGGATCTGATGAGCCAGTCGACCTCGCGCATCCTCACTGACGTGACCGCGGCACTGGGCAAGCTCAACGACAGCAACATCCTGCTCCAGAAGGTGCTGGACGCATCGACCGCGAACCTTTCGCAGCTCGAGACCAGCGTTTCCGAACAGACCTCGACCTACTCTTCGACCGTCCGCGAAGCGATCAGCTCGACCGAGGAGGCCGGCCGCCTCGTTACCGAACACGTCGGTGCGCTGCAGGCGACCATCGCCGCCATGGTGCAGGAATTCGGCTCGGTTCTGGGCAACCTCAATGCTGAGGCCGCTAGCATCGACAAGGCTGCCGAAGGCCTCAATACGGCCTCGAACTTCACCCTTGGCCTGCTCGACGAACGCCGCACCGCCATGGACGCGCTGGCGTCGAGCTTCACCGCTCGCGCCGACGACATCGACGAGCGCATGCGCGGTTTCGCCCAGTCGATCGCCGACACGGTCAACGACACCGAGCGTCGCCTGCTGACCGCCCGCAAGACCATGGAAGAGATGCTCGAAACCACGACCACCACCGTCGCCGAGACGCTGGAACAGACGTCGGGTTCGATCAACATCGCCATGAACGAGACCACCGGCCAGTTGCACAACGTGCTGACCTCGACGGCCGAGCAGGTGCAGACGGCGCTGAGCGGCACCACCGCGCAGCTCGAAGAAGTCCTCTCCGGCACCACGGCCAAGCTCGAAGGTGCGCTGGGCGAAACCACCGCCAAACTCGAAACCGTGCTCAACGACACGACCAACCGCGTGCAAGCGGCGCTCGAGGATACGACCGGCCGGGTGCAGTCTGCGCTTTCGTCCTCGACGGAGCAGATGCAGGGGGCTCTTAACCAGACCACCAACCTGCTCGAGGCCGCCCTCGGCACCACGTCGGAAAAGGTCGCCAGCCAGCTTGGCCAGTTCACCTCGACCGCGAGCGCCGAAAGCGACCGCGCAGCCGATGCCCTGCGCCAGACGCAGCAGACCATGATCCTGGAAATGCAGCAGGCCCTCGAAGAAGCCACCCAGCGCTTCAACGAGACCGCCACCGCTATGCGCGCCACCGCCAAGGAAGTGGGGTCGGAACTCGAATCGACCCGCTCGGAACTGGCTCGCGGCGTCATGGAACTGCCCGAGGAAACCCGCGCCAGCGCCGCCGCCATGCGCCGCGTCGTGGCCGAGCAGATCGAAGCGCTCTCCGAACTCAACGCCATCGTCCGCGCCCAGCCGGCGACGCACGACCTCAACGACGGCCGCCGGTCGCCGCCGCCGTCCCCGCGTCGTGAGGAACGCCGCGAGGAACCGCGTCCGGAACCGGTGCGTGAGGCGCCCGTTGCGCGCGTCGAGCCGGTTCGCCCGGCTCCTGCTCCGGTGACCCCGCGTCCGGCGCCGCAGCCGGCTCCCGTGGCCGCCGCGACCATCGCACCCATCCGTCCGGCCCCGGCGCCGCCTCCTGCCCCAGCCGCGGCTGCCAAGAGCGAGGAAGGTGGCGGCTGGCTCCGCGACGTGCTCCGCAACGCTTCGGCCACGGCCCAGCAGACTGCGGCTCCCGCCGCTGCTGCCCCGGCCCAGCCGAACCTCACCAACCTGACTGACGAGATCGCCCGCTCGATGGACCAGAACGCCCTAGCGGACGCCTGGGCACGCTACCAGGCCGGCGAGCAGAACGTATTCTCGCGCCGCATCTACACGCTCTCGGGCCAGGGCACTTACGACCAAGTGCGCAAGCGCCTGCAGGCCGATGCCGAATTCGCCAAGACGGCAGCGACCTATATGGGCGAGTTCGAGCAGCTGCTGCAGCAGGCTGCCCAGGCTCCCAACCCGGCAGCCGCCGCCCGTGAGTTCCTGCTCTCCGACCGCGGCAAGGTCTACACCATGCTGGCCCATGCCAGTGGCCGGGTCAGCTAAGAGACCTCCAAAGCGTCAGAACTTCACGGCCCCGCGGGAAACCTCGGGGCCGTTTGTTTTGCCTCACGGGTAGCGTATACCACCAATGAGGACAGCGTATTGCGGCAGCGCCAGGAATCGTTCGATCGGCCAGACGATCGGGCGACCGACCATGCGTGAGAGATGGAGCGCGTTCCCGTCGCCCACGAAAACGGCGAGATGCGCTGCGTAGGGATCGGGCGTGCGGTTGAACAGCAGAAGGTCCAAGGGCTCAAATGGCCCAGCTACACGGGTCGAGACCGAGCTATCCCAAAGATCGCTCGACCAAAGGTCAGGCACCCTGCGGCCAAAATGGCGCAGCAGTTCATAGGCAAAGTGTTGGCAATTCGCGCCATCAGCGAAACCCGCTCCGACCGAGGGCGGACGATCACCATTGTAGTGTACGGTCCAGAAGCGAGCGGGGATTTCGTCGAGACGCATTGGCACGTATCTCGCTGTTCAGGTGAGGGTGGCAGCAATGCCGGCGTGAGCCGTCAGTTGACGCTGTACCGCCACCCTCTTCCTTCCCCCGCGGGAGGAACTGTCAGGCCCTGGCTACCGCCGAGGTTCGCTTGGGCTGCTGCATCCGCAATGACAGCCAGATTAGGACGGCGCCGAGCAGTGCGAAAGCGGCCGACGCAAAAAAACCCTTCGCACCCAATGGCTCCAGAAGTGCTCCGAAACCAAGGATGACGATCACCGACATCGCCTGCTGCAGCACCTGGAAAAAGCTCTGCGCCTCGGCCGCAATGTCCTCGCTAGTCCAGTTGGCGATGAAGGAGATGCAGCCGATATAGCCAAGGGCAAAGGTGATGCCGTGGAGCAGTTGGAGTCCAAAGAGGATTTCGACGCCGGGCGAGAATGCCATGGCGATCCAACGCGCCACCGAAACCAGCGCGGAAATGAGAATCAGCGAGCGTGCGGTGAAGCGCTTGGCAAACTTGGCGAAGGCGAAAAAGACAATCGCCTCGCTGATGGCTCCGACGGTGATCAACAGGCCGATAACGTCCTCTCCGATCCCCTGTTCTTTCCACACCAGCGCCTGGAAAGCGTTGAGGAGGAGATGCGTGCCGAACACCATCGCCCAGCCGATCAGCGGCAGCAGGAACCACGGCTTCATCACTTCGAGCAGATGCTTGGCACCGGCGGCGGCCGGCCGGGCGTGGTCCGTCTCGTCTTTCGGGGCGCGGAAATTGGGCAACCAGAGGCCCACCAAGGCACGGAGCACGTTCACCCCGGCGAAGAGCCACAGGAAGATGCCGCCACCAAACCAGGCGACAAGATAGCCGGTGATAGCGATGACGATGAGGTAGCCGACGGTGCCGCCGGCCCGCAACGGACCGTAGCTGGTGCCGTTGCGGCGCGTCATGCGCATGGTCGCCGCATCGAGCACCGGCCCAATTGAGGCGATGGGGAGCGCGGCGAGCGTGGCGAACAGCAGGTAGCCCCAGAAATCGTTGACGAAGAAGAGGCCGAACGGGAACACTGCCCCGAGGATGGCGCCGACAACGATCACCTTTCGCCAGTCGCTGGCGCGATCGGCAATGCGGCCGACGACGAAATTGAGCACCAGCATGATGAAGATTGGCACGGCGTTGATGAAGCCGATCTCGGTCGGCGAGATGCCACGGTCAGCGAACCAGATGCCGGCATAGGCGGTAACGACGCCCGATGACATGAACATGGTGAAATAAAAGGCACCGGCGCGTAGCTCGGGCGAGACGCGGGGCACAGCAATGGACGTGGTCATGAAAAGGCGGGGCTCCCGGCAGCAAGAATCCTGCCGCTATCCTGAACTTGCATAGTGTTCCGCTTCGCTACAAGCGAAAGCCCTCTAGGCGTGAGCCGGTTTGAGCAGCAGCGACAGCCAGACGAATCCGGCGCCGACCAGGCTGTAGGCGGCGAGGGCAAACCAGGCGCCAGCGCCGAACTGCGCCGTGAACCAGCCGAAGCCGAGCAGCGCCAAGACGGTCATGCCCTGCTGCAGCACAAAGGAGAATCCTTGCGCCTCCGCGGCAATGTCCTCGCTGGTCCAGTTGGCGATGAAGTGGATGCCGCCGAAATAGGCCACGGCGAAGGTTACCGAGTGGAGGAGCTGCAGAATGGCGAGCACCCAGACTGGCGGCCCGAAGGCCATTGCGCCCCAGCGGATAACGCCGACAAAAGCGGCGAAGATGATCAGGTGGCGCGCTGAAACCTTGATGTTGAGCTTACGCCAGAAGAACATCATCGCAGCCTCGGCGGCTGCGCCGACGGCGATCAGTGGCCCGATCAGGCCTTCGTCGATGCCCTGATTGCGCCAGAGCAACGCCCCGAAATTGGCGAGCACACCGTTGGTGGAATAGACGATGCCCAGCCCGATCAGCGGCAGCACGAACCAGGGCTTGAGCGTGTCCTTGAGCCGCGACTTCGGCCTGTCGGCGGCGGTCGTGACATGGTCGGGCGCCCGAAAGCGCGGCAGTTGCAAGGAGATCAGTGCTCGCAGCAGCGAAAGCGCAAGGAAGAGCGGCAGAAACGCGCCCTCGCCCGCAATCGAGATGATCGGACCGGCGACGGCCGCGATGGCCATATAGCCGACCGTGCCCCAGGCGCGAACGACGCCGAAATTGGTGCCGCGTCGTTGCGTCATGCGCAGTGTTGCCGCGTCGATCACCGGCACCAGCGCGGCGGCAGGCACGACGCAGAGGGTCCAGAGCAGCAGGATGCCCCAGAAGCCGGAGACGAAGAACAGCCCGATCGGCACCGCTCCGGCGATCAACGAGAGGATGATGATGACGCTGCGCCAGTCCTTGGCTCTGTCGGCGATGCGGCCGACAAAGACATTGATGGCGAGCATAACCAGCACCGGAACGGCGGTGATGATGCCGGTCTCATCGGGCGTAATGCCGCGATTGGAGAGCCAGATGGCGAAGTAGACTGAGGAAACGCCCGTCGAGGCGAAGACCATGAAATGGTAGATCGAGGCGCGCAATTCGGGCGAGAAGATACCCTGCGCCTCGCGGGCGGTGGTCATGGGAGAACTCCGGCGGGAGAATCCCACCGGCGGGCAGCATGACAGCGGAGATTTGCCTGCGCAATCGCCGCAGGCTGCGGCGGATCAGGCAGCGGGGCTGCTGGGGACTTCCGGTTCGCGAGCGGC
>JAEZKB010000017.1 GCA_023415605.1 Pseudomonadota bacterium | reverse complement strand
GCACCGGATCGGGCTCAGGCAGCGGTTCGGGCTCGGCCTGCGGCTCTGGCGCCGGAGCCGTCTGCTGCGTCGGCGCCGGCGTCACCGTGTCGGATTGTTCCGGCATCGGCTGATCTTCCTGCGTATTGCCGGTAGGACGCGCGAGCTCGGCTGGCGTCTCCGAATCCACGACGGATGGAGTTTCGGTCTCGACGATGGTGCTGTCGAGCGAGCCCAGGCGGATATTGGAGAACTCTTCGATCGGCACGAGATCGACAGCGATCGACTCGACCGGGGGCGGCTCTACGGGACGTCCGAAGCCGATGCCAACGACGACCAGGGCGATCAGTCCGGCATGAGCAATGGATGATACCGTGAGCCCCGTCTTCATGGAGCTAGTTGTCCTGCGACTGCTGTTCCGTGATCAGGCCGATCTTGGAATAGCCGGCGCCCGAAAGCGCACCCATGACCTGCATCACCGCACCGTAGTTGGCGGCAAGGTCACCCCGCACATAGACGCGGTCTTCGGTGCCGTTCACGGCTTGCTCGTTGACGCGCGCCACGAGGTCGGTCAGCAGCACCGGATCGTCGCCGAGGAACACGGCGCCTTCATTGGTGACCGACACAGTGATCGGCTTCTGCTCGGTATTCATCTGCCGCGCCTGGGTCTGCGGCAGGTCGATGGGGACGCCCACGGTCATCAATGGCGCTGCGACCATGAAGATGATCAGCAGCACCAGCATGACGTCGACCATCGGGGTGACGTTGATTTCGCTCATCGGCTTGGCGCGACCGCCCCGGCGGCCACGCCGCCCGCCACCCGACCCGCCGCCGGAAAGTGCCATGGCCATTAGCGGGCGCCCCGGGCTTCGAGCTGACGGGAGAGAATGGTCGAGAACTCGTCGGCGAAGCCCTCGAGCCGGCCGATCATCTTGTTCGCATCACCCGAGAGCTTGTTGTAGGCGATCACCGCCGGGATAGCCGCGACGAGGCCGATGGCCGTGGCGAACAGCGCCTCGGCGATCGGGCCGGCAACGACGGTGAGGTTGGTGCTCGAGGCCTGGGCGATGGAGGTGAAGGCGTTCATGATGCCCCATACCGTACCAAAGAGGCCAATGAAGGGCGCCGCTGATCCGACTGTAGCCAGGAAGGAAAGCCGCTTTTCCAGCGTCTCGCTCTCGCGGGCGATGGCGACATCGAGCACCTTGTCGAGACGGCCCTGCACGCCGATGAAGCTCGCGGCGTTCTGCTCGTGGCTGCGCTTCCACTCCTTCATCGCCGCGACAAACACGGCGCCCAGCCCGATCGCCGGCTTTTCCGACATCTGCTGATAGAGTTCCTCGAGCGACTGACCGGACCAGAACACGCGCTCGAAGCGGTTCATCTCGAGCTTGACGCGGGTATAGAGCATCGACTTGTCGACGATAATGGCCCAGCACCAGACCGACGCCGCAAGCAGACCCAGCATCACCGATTTGACGATCAGGTCCGCCTGCCAGAACAGCCCCCAGATCGAGAGATCGGCATGCGGCGCTACCGTGCCAACGGCATCCATGGCTTCCATGTAATGGGTTCCTTCAGTCCGGCCCCGACGACCGAATTCCGATGGTCGGTCGATGCGGTTCAAATTTGTCAAATTTAAGAGAAAAGCCCGGTTTCCCGGACCTTTGGCAGCGTACTGCCTGCACTGCCCCAATTATGGTCAACGAAGGGTTAAGAAACCGATTCCAGCTGCTCCCCGCCCGATCACTGATCCTGGACGAGCGCTGCGCGCAGTTCCTTGGGCAACCGCGCCGCACCGCCAGCCGTCTTGATGCCCACCACCAGCACATCGGCACTGACGATGACCACCCCATCGCGGGAAATTGTCTGCCGCAGGGTGAGCCGCGCCGCCGTGACGGAGGCGACCTCGGTGGTGACTTCGAGGAGATCGTCGATATGCGCCGCCGCCGCGAAATCGATACTCATCGACCGCACCGCAAAGGCGATACCGTCTTTTACCAACTCGGAGTGATGCACCCCGATATCGCGCAGGAACTCGGTCCGCCCCCGCTCGAAGAAATGGAGGTAGACGGCGTGGTAGACGTTGCCGGAGAAATCGGTGTCTTCGTAGTAGACGCGGACGGAGAGGCGGTGAGGCGTGGTCATTCCTCGGCCTCTGGCTCCTCGAAAAGGCTGGCTTGCTGGCCGACGAAGCCCTGCGGGACGGTGTAGCCCATGTGCTGGAAGGCCTGGGCGGTGAGCATGCGGCCGCGCGGGGTGCGCTGGATGAAACCCTGCTGCAGCAGGTAGGGCTCGACGATTTCCTCGATAGCGTCGCGCGGCTCGCTGAGCGCAGCGGCTACGGTTTCGATGCCCACCGGGCCGCCGCCATAGTTTTCCGCGATGGTCTTCAAATAGCGCCGGTCGAGCAGGTCGAGGCCACGGGCATCGACATCGAGCCGCAGCAGCGCCTTGTCGGCGAGGGTGCGGGTGATCTCCTTGGCGCCCTCCACCAACGCGAAATCGGTGACGCGGCGGAGGAGGCGACCGGCGATACGCGGTGTACCTCGCGAACGGCGGGCGATCTCCATCGCCCCATCGGGCGCCATGCCGATACCGAGGAGGCGCGCGCCCCGCTCGACGATCAGCACCAGCTCCTCGGGCGTATAGAAATTGAGCCGCACCGGAATGCCGAATCGATCGCGCAGCGGCGTCGTGAGTAGCCCGGCACGGGTGGTGGCGCCGACCAGAGTGAACTTCGCCAGATCGATGCGGACCGAGCGGGCGGCCGGGCCTTCGCCGATGATGAGATCGAGCTGATAATCCTCCATCGCCGGATAGAGGATTTCCTCGATGGCGGGGTTGAGCCGATGGATCTCGTCGATGAAGAGCACGTCGCGCTCTTCGAGATTGGTGAGCAGCGCGGCGAGATCGCCGGCCTTGGAAATCACCGGCCCGGAGGTGGCGCGGAAACCGACGCCGAGCTCGCGCGAAATGATCTGCGCCAATGTGGTCTTGCCCAACCCGGGCGGACCGACGAAGAGCACATGGTCGAGCGCCGTGCCGCGTTTCTTGGCCGCTTCGATGAACACCTGCAGATTGGCGCGCGCCGGCGCCTGGCCGATGAACTCGGAAAAGCCGGACGGCCTGAGGGACACGTCTAGCGGATCGTCGCGGCCGGCGGTGGAATTGGTGAGGTCGGTCACGCAGAGACCTTCTGCAGATGGGGGGCGTTGCGATAGGTGATACCGGACCAGAGGCACACGAACCACATCAGCGGCATGGCCCCGGCACAAGCGAGGGCGAAATAGAGGTTGTACTCGTAGAAGCTGCCGGTGAGCGTCACCGCCCCGAAGGCCAGCCCGACGACCGCCCACGCCAGAAGCATGGCCTCCAGGAACGTGTGGCCGCCCCGCCGCCATTGCCACAGCGCCAGCACTGCCGAGTAGATCGCCGCGAGGCCCGCGCCGATCAGGTAGGCCGCCACGATGGCTCCGAGGAAGAAGGTGATCACAAGATGACCGTCCAGTTGCCAGCCGAGCGCGCCCGGCCAGAGGATGGTGAAGAAGTAGATCGGCACGAGCAGCACGAACACCGTGAGCAACGGCAATACCAGCGCATGGGCCAGCCAGAACCGGACGGGCTTTGCGATGAAGCGGGTCATGCGCTCAACTCCTTCAACCCCAGCCGGATGAGCTTGTCGGTTGCCACTCCGTCGCCTTCGCGGCCAACCACCCGCGCGATGGCGGCAGAAGCCTGGGCGCTGGAGTAGCCGAGATTGGTGAGCGCGGAGACGGCGTCAGCGACGTTGCCGGAAGCGACGCCATCGCCCAGAGCCGCCTGCAGGCCGAGGACGCCGGGATCGAGTACACCCGTGGCCGGGACCTTGCCCTTGAGTTCGGTGACGACACGGACCGCCAGTTTCGGACCAACGCCATTGGCGCGGCCGATCATAGTCTTGTCCTGCAGGGCAATGGCGCTCGAGAGTTCGGCGACGCTCAGGACCGAGAGAATGGACAGCGCGACCCGGGCACCGACGCCCTGCACCGTCATCAGGATGCGGAACCAGAGCTTTTCAGCCTCTGTGGCAAAGCCATAAAGCCGGATCATGTCCTCGCGGACGATCATTTCGACATGGACGACGGTGGCATGGCCGACCTGCGGCAGGGCGGCGAGAGTCTTCGATGAGCAGAAGGCCTCGTAGACCACGCCGCCGACATCGAGATGCACATAGTCGTCGCCAAAGCCGTCGACGAGGCCCTTGAGCTTGCCGATCATAGGCCCACCGCCAACTTGCGGTGGCTGCGGTGATGCGCGTGGCAAATGGCGATGGCGAGCGCATCGGCAGCGTCGGCGCCCTTGAAATCAGCCTGCGGCATGAGCGTCTTGACCATGAGCTGGATCTGCCCCTTTTCGGCGTGACCGGTGCCGACAATGGATTTCTTGACGAGGTTGGCGGCGTATTCCCCCACCGGCAGTCCCATTGAGGCCGGCGTCATCAGCGCCACGCCGCGCGCCTGTCCCAGCTGCAGCGCCGAACGGGCGCCGGCGGAGACGAAGGTCTCTTCCACCGCCGCTTCATCAGGACGGTACTGCGCGATGAGCTCGGAGAGACCACGATAAAGCGCCGTCAGCCGCACTGCCAAGTCGTCATCGACCTTGGGCGTGATGGTGCCGCTGGCAACAAAGCTGAGCCGGTTGCCGAGACTCTCGATCACGCCCCAGCCGCAACGCCGGAGCCCCGGATCGATTCCGATGATTCGCACCTTGTCCATGACTGTCCAGCTTTAGGGGAAGCGCCGCGACCCTACCAGCGACAAAGTGAACAAAGCAGCAACGAAGACTGTGGATGAACAGGAGGATGCGCAAAATTCTATCGATCCGGGCAAGCAACCGTTCACGGATGCTGCCTAGCGTCCGACCAAGGTCTGGGGGACGCACCATGATGTCGAGGCTACGCGAGCTGCCGCGTGCAGCCTGGTTGGCTATTTTCCGCTGGACCATGATCATTACGCTGGCATCGACCGTGCTCTCGGTCATGCTCTCCGAACTGATCACCCAGTGGCTGGGGCAGCGGCTCAGCATCGCCGGTCTCACCGCTGCCGTCGCGCTGCCGGTCTTCGTCGTTGGGCCGATGGCGTTCTACCACCTGTTGCGCCAGCAGCAGTTGCGACTGGCCAATGAGCGGCTGGAGATTTTGGCCTCCACCGACTGGCTCACCGCCTGCCTCAACCGCCGCGCTTTCACCCATCAGGTCAGCGGCCATCTCGATGCCGAGCCCGCCGGCGCTTTCCTCGTCATAGATGCCGACCACTTCAAGGTCATCAACGACCACTACGGCCATGAGCGCGGCGACGAAGTGCTGCAACTGATGGCCAAGACCATCAAGGCCAATCTGCGTGACGGGGACCTCGTCGGCCGGCTCGGCGGCGAGGAGTTCGGCGTGTTCCTCAAAGGCGCCAGCCCGCAGGTTGCGTCGGTGGTGGCCGAGCGCATCCGCCGCGCCATCAAGGATACCCCGTTCATACCCGATGGTTCGACCTACCCGCTGTCGGTCAGCGTCGGCGTGGCGGTCTACGACCGGCCGATCTCGTTCTCGGACCTGTTCCGCATTGCCGACCGCCGGCTCTATGGCGCCAAGCAGTCAGGCCGCAATCGCGTCAGCATCGCCGACGCCGAACCGCCGCCGTCTTCGGTGGCCGCCGCCTGAGATCGCTAAAACTTTAGCTCGGGTCTCAGAACACGGTTCAATCCTTCGGCCCAGACTGGTGGCAGAAGGAGTGATGCGATGCGTCAAGCCGTCGCCTCGGATAGCGCCCCCCGCAGCTGGGGCCTGACCTGGATCATGATCGTCGTCGGCACGCTAGGCTGTACCGCGCTGGTGGCCTGGTTCAATAGAATTGCGGGCGAGCCCGGCAACCTGCTGCTCGTCGCAATGCTGGCTGCAACGCTGCTCTTCGTCATCGCCAACGGCGTCCGCCGCGTCGACAGCGTCCGCCGCAAGCGTGCCATCACCGCCTCGACCGATCCGCTGACCGGGCTGCACCACCGTCAGGCGTTCATGGCCGCCGCCGAAGCCTATTTCGTCGCCCTGCACGCGTCCGGCCGACCCGGTGGTGGCGCACTGCTCGTCCTAGATATCGACAACCTCAAGGCCGTCAACGACGCCTTCGACCACGAGGCGGGTGACCGGGTGATCGCCGAAGTGGCCCAGGTCCTCAGGGCTTCGGTGCGCAGCACCGACTTGGTCGGGCGCCTTGGCGGCGAGGAGTTCGGCCTGCTCCTCATCGGCACCGACCAGGTTCAGTCGCAGATGGTCGCCGACCGCCTGTGCCGCGCCGTCGAGGCGCTACGCTTCACCGTCGACGACATCGCGCAACCGCTGAGCATCAGCGTCGGGATCGGGCTCTTCCGCGAAACCACGGCCCTGCCCGAACTGATTGGCAGCGCTGACCAGGCGCTCTATGCCGCCAAACAGAATGGGGGAAACCGCGCCGCGATCTCCCCCATCGAACCTCCAAAACTGGCTATCGCGGCCTAGATGCGCTCGCCTCAACCGGCGAGCTTGGCCGCCGTTTCGTCGTCCATATCGAAGTTGGCGTAGACGTTCTGCACGTCATCGTCCTCTTCGAGGATGCTGATGAGCTTGAGCAGGGTTTCGCCCTTTTCGGCGTCGACCGGCACATTGTTCTGCGGCTTGAAGATGAACTTGGCCGATTCCGGCTCGCCCAGCGACTTCTCCAGCGCCGCGGAAACCTCGTTCATGGATTCGAACGAGGTGTAGATCCAGTGGCCGTCCTCGTCGCTTTCGACGTCGTCGGCACCGGCCTCGATCGCCGCTTCCATCACCTTGTCGGCGTCGCCGACGCTGGCCGGGTAGACGATTTCCCCGACACGATCGAACATGAAGCCGACCGAATTGGTTTCGCCCAGCGCGCCGCCGTTCTTGGAGAACGTCGATCGGACGTTCGATGCGGTCCGGTTGCGGTTGTCGGTCAGCGCTTCGACGATCACCGCCACGCCACCCGGGCCATAGCCCTCGTAGCGGATCTCTTCGTAGTTCTCACTCTCGGTACCGGACGCCTTCTTGATGGCCCGTTCGATATTGTCTTTGGGCATGGACTGGGCGCGGGCGTTCTGCACGGCCAGACGCAGGCGCGCATTGAAAGCAGGATCGGGCACACCGAGCTTGGCAGCGACGGTGATTTCGCGCGCCAGCTTGGAAAAGACCTTGGATCGCGCCGCATCGCTCTTGCCCTTGCGATGCATAATGTTCTTGGCATGCGAATGGCCGGCCATCCGGTCACCCCTCGTCGAAAAAGTTGGAAATCGGGCCGCTTATAGTGGCAGCGGCGCCGAAAATAAAGATCGGTGGGCGAGCGGGGTTCCCGGCCACTCTCATCCCGCGAAATCACGACTTCGCTTGCTGATATCCGTTCTGCAAGCGGCACTCAGCCGCCATACATGGGATCAACGCTAAATCCATGTCCAACATTCACCGAGGACACGGACAATGCACCTCACATTCAAAATTGCGGTCGCGACCGCCCTGCTCTTGACGACCACCCTGACTGCCGAAGCCGGCAGGCTGCGCGGCCCATCGACCACCTCCGGCGGCATCGACACCATGACCACTGGCGAGATCGACTCGCCCGGCGACCCGTTCCTGCCGGAGTTCCGCACGCCGCGCATCGCGACCCAAACCCATGTGATGCGGTGCTGGGTCGACGAAGACGAGACGTTCAGCAATGGCAACTCCATCATCATTCTGAAGAACACCAGTACCAAGACCATCCCAAAGGGCAGCTCGATAGTGGTCGTCTATCCGGATGGTACGACAAAAACGGTCGTTGCCCCCATAGACATGCCTCCGGGTAAAGCGATCGGGGTTCAGGGTCCGCCGGACGCGACGGACTGCACGGCGTCTGCCAGCAGTGCAGTGCTTCCTCCGGCAGTCGGCAACGGCCCCACCGGCAACCCAGATCTCCCCAATCACTAGGCCGGACCGGGTACCGCGCTGGTCCTCCAACGGGCCGGGCAACGGACGCCACACAGCACAAGGACATCAGAAATGACCAACCGCATTCTCGCGGCGACGCTGCTCGTCGCCCTCTCCACGACCACTACCTTCGCCGCCACCACGCCGTTCGGCGGACCGTCCGCGCCCAGCGGCCCCGCCATCAGTACCGGCGGCGAGATCGACTCGCCCGGCGATCCGTTCCGCCCGCAGGTCCGCACGCCGCGCGTCGGCACCGAGACCTACTCGATGAGTTGCGCCATCGGCGAGGGCAAGTTCGCCAATGGCGCCTCGATCATCAAGCTGGTCAATACCAGCTCCAAGACTATTCCCAAGGGCGCCACCATCGAGATCATCTATCCCGACGGCAGCAAACACACCGTTACGGCCCCCGCTGACGTCGCTCCCGGTGGCTCCTTGGGTCTGATGGCGCCTAGCTGGGCCACGCCAGACAATTTCCCCTGCTCGGCCTCGGCCAGCCGCCAGGTGGCCGTCGGCGAGCCGGGCCCGGCCGTTGATAACGGGTCCTCCGCCAACCAATCGATCCCGCCCAAGCTGGTCTGCGAGTTCGAGATCATCGACGGCAAGGTCATCCTCCACTGGACCAACGAGGGCGGTTCGCCCGTTCCCGTGGGCGCCATGATCACCGGCAAGAACGCCGCCGGCATAGGCGTCTCCTCTTTCATCCAGGACCCGATCGAGCCTGGAGAGACCGTCACGATCGAACTCGACATGGACCCGAAGTTCTTCGACGAGCCCTGCAAGACCACCGTCACTTATCCCTGATCACCTGCTGCCGTTGCGCGTTGCGCACGGCGCTCCTCTAGGAGATTCGAAATGACCAACTGCTTCCTCGCGGCGAGCCTGCTCGTCGCCCTAACCACACTCCCGGCCTTCGCGGCCAGTACGATGCCGAGCACTGGACCGGCGCCGACCGGCGGCCCTGTCGGGAACACCGGCGGTGAGATCGCCTCCCCAGGCGACCCGTTCCGCCCAGGCGATCAGCGCGGCGGTAACGAGCCCGACCATGCCGGGAGGAGTGCCAAACGCGATCTCCCTGTGCAGGTGTCGTGCGTGTTCGGCGAGACCGGCTACATGGAGATGACGAACAATTCGGGTGAGATCATCCCCGCCGGAACAGTCCTGACGTGGACCTCATCGAACGGTGAAACTGGGATGGTGGAGGTCAAGTACGACTGGTACCCAGGCGAAGATAGATCGGCTAGCGTGAAAGAGGTACTGGCCGGCACTCTCTGCGACGTCAGCATTTCGCCTGTGCGGAAGACGCCGGACCCAACTTTGATCTGCCAGGCATCGATTGCCGCGGACGGCACAGTGACGGTCATCCTGACCAATACAACCGGCCTGCCGATCCCCGCCGGCACAAAGCTAGGCTATGACGTAGATCCCCTCTTCCATGGCTTCAACACCACCGATGGGGTCATCGAACCCGGCGGCACATATAAGGTGACATGGGCCAACAAGGAGTGGGCGGGCGGGCGCCTGGGTTGCGAGGTCTTCAAGCAGAAGAGCTACTGAAACTCCGGCTCGATCTGAGAGCATGCCAACGGCGAACATAGGTCACGAGGCCGGTCCAGGGGATCGGTCTCGATCCGTCGGCTAGTCGAAGACCGGCTCGGCCTGACTCAGGGTTCCGCCGATACGGACGGGGAACAGGCGCTGGGCGAGGCCGGTCTTGGGATCAGTCTCGATGGCCACGCCGCAAAGCGTCGCCTCGCCCTCGGCCGGTGTGAAGCGCCCATTGGGGATGCCAGTCAGGAAGCGGTTGAGCGGCTCTTCGGGATCCACCCCGATAATCGAGTCGAAATCACCGCACATGCCGGCATCGGCCATCAGCGCCGTGCCTCCCTTGAGGATCCGGTGATCGGAGGTGGGAATGTGGGTATGCGTGCCCACCACCAGCGTCGCACGGCCATCGAGGAAGAAGCCCATGCCCTGGATCTCGGACGTGGCCTCGGTGTGAAAATCGACGATCACCGCATCGGCCTGCTCGCCCAGGGGGCAAGCCGCAATAGCGGCTTCCACCGCCCGGAAAGGATCATCGATCGGATCCATGAACACCCGGCCCAGGGCATTGATCACCAGCACTCTATAACCGTTGCGGCTTTCGATCAGGTTGGCGCCTCGGCCCGGCGTGCCCTCGGGCATGTTGAGGGGGCGGATGAGGGTCGGCTCGCGGGCGATGTAGGAGAGCGTGTCGCGCTGGTCGAAGGCGTGATCCCCGAGCGTCACCACATCGGCACCCGCAGCGCGCAGGTCGTTGAAATGACCCTCGGTGAGTCCACGGCCATGGCTGGCATTTTCGCCGTTGATGACCACGAAATCGAAGCCGTGCTTTTCGATGAGTCCCGGCAGCCGCTCACTGACGGCATCACGGCCGGAGCGGCCTACTACGTCGCCGAGGAACAAAAACTTCATTGAGACGTCCCGAAGCGGGTCACGCCATTTTCGGTCACCACCGCATCGAGCGGCACGTCATGACTGTCGCGCGGAATGTGGTCGAACTCCTGCAGGGCAAAGGCAAACCCGACCAGCTTCGGTTTCTTCGTGAGCCGCGTCAGCGTCCGGTCATAATAGCCGCCACCATAACCCAGACGGGTGCCCTGCTTGTCGAAACCGAGCAGCGGCATAAGGATCATGTCAGGCTCCACGATCGGCGCCAATTCATCCGGCGCCAGCGTGCCGAAACCGGAGGGGTAGAGCGCTGCACCCGGCTGCCAGACCCGCAATTCGAGGGGCAGGCCGTCGCCCACCACTACCGGCAGACAGACCGGCTGGCCATCGTCCATAAGCCGGGTGAGCACCGGCTTGACGTCGAGTTCGTCGCGGATCGGCCAATAGGCGGCGACCATTTGGCCAGAGGTGAGCGCCACACCCTCGAAGAAATGCGCAGCGGCCACCCTTGAGGCTTCGGCCCGTCGATCCGGCCACATCGCATCCCGCATCGCATGCGCTTTGGCCCGCATCGCTGCCTTGGCGTTTTCGATCCCGGCGTCGCCCAATAGTGGTCCCTCGTCCCGCGTCGTTCATTTATAAGCCGCGCCGCAGAAGGCAACCAAGCACTTCTTTTCGCGCAGCTCGGGGAACCGCGCCGCGAGGGAACAAATGTTGGAGGGAGAAAGGTGCCGCCCTGGCCGTGGGATACTCGATCCCGGGAACCTACAACGTAGGTGGGCGCCGTGTGTCCGAACCCACGGGTCCGGTCAGGGACAGCTCCCTTAGGAATCGATAAGGCCCCGGGAATATAAAGATCCAACACGCACCGGGCAGCGGGATGAATATAGGGAGAATGGAGAGCGGGTGCAAACCGCGGCTAGAGATATTTGCTGACATCTTGCCGGCCGCGGAGGACGCGGATGATCAAGACGTGATCTGGCTCCACTCGATAGAGGATATGGTGCGCCTCGAACCGGCGAATACGTACCTCGCCGCGATACTCCTTGCGCAACGGAGCTGCTTCGGGACTTTCGGCGATCCTCAGGAACGTACTCTCCAACTGCTGGAGATACGTGTCGGCGTGCCGTTTCCCAAAGCCAAGGATGCTTTTTCGGTAGAGCCGCGCGACATCCTGAACAGCCTGCGAAGACAGCCTATGCTGCATCCGCATCGTCGCTCAGTCCGAGTTCGGCGAGCACATCCCGCCGGATATCTTGGACGTTTCGGTCGCTGACTCCGCTCTCGAGCCCCTCATCAATGAGCGACTGCACCTCCGCGATGCCGCGCTCCCGCTCTGCCTGCTCGTCCTGACTTTGCCGAACAAGATCGCGAATATAGTCGCTCGCATTGGCATAGCGCCCGGTGGCGACCTGGTCTTCCACCCACTGCTTCATTTGATCGGGAAGCGAAATGTTCATGGTGGCCATTGGAGATCTCCTTTGGCCCAAATAGCGAAATTTGGCAATCTTTGCCAATCAGCCGTTGGCAGAACCCGTCTCGTCGATCGCGGTGGCGATGGCTTCGACCTTACGGGCCGCTTCGTTCATGCGTTTGGCGAAACGCTGTTCGAGCTGCTCGGCTTCCTGGGTCAGGGCCTCTCCGGCGGCAGTGAGATTGGCGACGTCTTCCTTGAGGAGTGCGATGCGCCGCTCGGCATCGACCAGTTCGTCGAGGACCGCAATGCCGGCCATCACCGTGAGGCGGTTATCGCCGATCTCGCCGAAATCGCCCTTGAAAGCATCGATATGCTTGTTGAAGCGCTCGGCGAGCCCGAGCAGGTGCGGTTCCTGCCCTTCTTCGCAGGCCATGCGGTACTTCCGGCCGTTGATCTCGACATTGACCTCAGGCATCGGCTCTTTCCCTACTTGGCCAGGACTTCGCGCACGGATTCCATGGCGATCACCAGCCGGCGGGCGACTTCGCCGGCACTGTCGTCGAGCCGCTTGGCCTTGGCGGCGGCCTTGTCGAGTTCGGCGGCAAACTTGGAGCGCTCGCTGACCAGCCGTGCCGTATCGGCTTCGATGCGACTATGCGCCCGCATCCGGCCGTTGAGGCTCCGCACGCTGGCATCAAGCCGCGAAAACGCTCGCTCGAGACGCGCTTCGGCCACCTCGAAACTCTCTTCCGAATTTGTCTCGGCCACGCCCGCTCGCCCCGTATCTCTTCGATTCCGCCAGCCCCACTATAACCCCCATCCGCCTGCCCGGCGCAATGGGCCGCGCCACCGTCTACGCCAAGGGGCGACATTGACAGGTCAAATGAACCTGTTAAGCCTCACAACCGCCCGCGATCAGGGGTTTCCCGGGCATCCAGCACCCTAGCAAAGAGCGGTTTTATGACGAACTCTGCGACTGCCAACGAAATGGCCAATGCCATCCGGTCCCTGTCGATGGACGCCGTCGAGAAAGCCAATTCCGGGCATCCGGGCCTGCCGATGGGCTGCGCCGATATCGCCACCGTGCTCTTTACCAAGGTGATGAAGTTCGACTCCAAGAACCCATGGTGGCCGGATCGCGACCGCTTCATCCTCTCGGCCGGCCACGGCTCGATGCTGCTCTATTCCTCGCTCTACCTGCTGGGGTACGAGGACATGACCATCGACGAGATCAAGAACTTCCGGCAGCTTCATTCGAAGACCGCCGGTCATCCGGAATACCATTTCGCGCCCGGTATCGAGACCACTACGGGTCCGCTCGGCCAGGGTATTGCGAACTCCGTCGGCTTCGCCATTGCCGAAGCCAAGCTCGCCGCCGAGTTCGGCTCGGACCTCGTCGATCACTATACCTGGGTGCTGGCTGGTGACGGCTGCCTCATGGAAGGCGTGAGCCAGGAGGCGATTTCGCTTGCCGGTCACCTCAAGCTCAACAAGCTCGTGGTGATCTGGGACAATAACAACATCACCATCGACGGCGCCGTCTCGAACGCCGACTCCACCGACCAGATCGCCCGCTTCCAGGCCTGCGGCTGGAACACCATCGAGATCGACGGACACGACCAGGCCGCAGTCGAGAAAGCGCTGCTCGACGCCAAGAAGTCGCTCGACAAGCCGACCCTGATCGCCGCCAAAACCACCATCGGCTACGGCGCACCCAAGAAGGCGGGCAGCCACGCCGTGCATGGCTCGCCTCTGGGCAAGGAAGAATTGGCCGCCGCCAAGGAAAAGCTGGGCATCACCTACCCGGCCTTCGAGATTCCGGCCGAGACCCTCAACGCCTGGCGTGCCGCCGGCAGCCGCTCGGCCAATATCCGCGGCGCCTGGAAAGGCCGGCTCGCCGCCGCACCCGCCGACAAGAAGGCCGAATTCCAGCGCCGTATCGAAGGCAAGCTCCCTGACGCCTGGAAGTCGACCATCGACGCCTATAAAAAGAAGCTCGTCGCCGACAAGCCCAAGGTCGCGACCCGCAAGTCGAGCCAGATGGCCCTCGAGGTGATCAACAAGGTGCTGCCCGAGACCGTCGGCGGCTCAGCCGACCTCACCGGCTCCAACCTCACCAACACGCCCGAGACGCTGCCCTTCACCGCCTCGGACCGCACCGGCCGCTACCTGCGATACGGCATTCGCGAGCACGAAATGGCGGCGGCGATGAACGGCATCGCGCTCCATGGCGGGTACATTCCCTATGG
Organism: Pseudomonadota bacterium; assembly: GCA_023415605.1. Classification (GTDB taxonomy): domain Bacteria; phylum Pseudomonadota; class Alphaproteobacteria; order Rhizobiales; family Devosiaceae; genus Devosia_A. The sequence goes on along the minus strand of JAEZKB010000017.1, from coordinate 17,709 downwards.
CGGCACGTTCCTGGTCTTTACCGACTATGCCCGTCCCTCGATCCGCCTTTCCGCCATTATGAGCCAGCGCGTCATCTATGTGATGACGCACGACTCGATCGGCTTGGGCGAAGACGGACCGACGCATCAGCCGGTGGAGCATCTGACCGCCCTGCGTGTCATCCCGAACCTGCTGGTCTTCCGCCCGGCCGACGCGGTGGAAACGCTCGAATGCTGGCAACTCGCCATCGAGGCCAAGCAGCCCTCGATCCTAGCGCTCAGCCGCCAGAACCTGCCCGCATTGCGCGTCACCGACTCGGCCGAGAACCTTGCCGCCAAGGGTGCCTACGTCATTGCCGGCGACACGGATGCCGATGCGGTGATCTTCGCCACCGGGTCGGAAGTCTCGATCGCGGTCGCGGCCCTCGAGCTCCTCAGGGACAAGGGCATCAGGGCCAGGGTCGTCTCCGTGCCCAGCCAGGAGCTCTTCGCCAAGCAATCCGATGCCTATAAGGCCGAAATCTTCGGCAAGGCCAGGGCGCGCGTCGCCGTCGAAGCCGGTCTCGGCATGAGCTGGGGCAGCTTCCTGGGCGAAAAGGGTCGCTTCGTCGGCATGCACAGCTTTGGCGCCAGCGCCCCGGCGGAGGCCCTCTACGAGTTCTTCGGCATTACCCCTAACGGGATTGTTGAAGCCGTCACGGCCCAGTTGTAAGAAGCCGCCTTTCCTAGTCCTCCCGTTGCCCTAAGGAGCCTTTCATGGCTGTACGCGTCGCAATCAATGGCTTTGGCCGCATCGGCCGCAACATCCTGCGCGCCATCGTCGAAAGCGGTCGCACCGACATCGAAGTCGTTGCCGCCAACGATCTCGGCCCGGTCGAAACCAATGCTCACCTGCTGCGCTATGACAGTGTGCACGGCAAGTTCCCGCACGAAGTGACCGTCAATGGCGATACCATCACCGCCGGCAACCAGACCTTCAAGATGACCGCCGTAAAGGATCCGGCCCAGTTGCCGCACAAGGATCTCGGCGTCGACATCGTGCTCGAATGCACCGGCATCTTCACCTCCAAGGAAAAGGCCTCGGCGCACCTCACCGCCGGCGCCAAGAAGGTCATCATCTCGGCCCCGGGCGAAGGCGCCGACAAGACCATCGTCTACGGCATCAACCATGCCAGCCTGGGCAAGGACGACGTGGTCATCTCGAACGGCTCGTGCACCACCAACTGCCTTGCGCCGATGGCCAAGGTGATGAACGAGCTGGTCGGCATCGAAAAGGGCATGATGACCACGATCCACTCGTACACTGGCGACCAGCCGACGCTGGACACCATGCACAAGGATCTCTACCGCGCCCGCGCCGCTGCACTGAGCCAGATCCCCACATCGACCGGCGCCGCCAAGGCCATCGGCCTGGTTCTCCCCGAACTCAAGGGCAAGCTCGACGGGATCTCGATCCGCGTGCCGACCCCGAACGTATCGCTGGTTGACCTCAAGTTTATCGCCAAGCGCGCCACCACGCCGCAGGAAGTCAATGACGCGCTGATCGCCGCCAGCAATGGCGAACTCAAGGGCGTGATGACGGTCACCCATCACCCGCTGGTGTCGAGCGACCTCAACCACGACCCCCACTCGGCCACCATCCTCCTCGACCAGACCAAGGTCATCGACGGCAACTTCGTGAACATCATGGGCTGGTACGACAACGAATGGGGCTTCTCCAACCGCATGGCCGACGTCACCGCCGTCTTCGCCAAGACGCTCTGATAGTCCTGCAGTCGAAGCTTCTTCTCTACCCTCTGCTCCCGCAGTCCGTGCGGGACAAAATATAGTGACTTGTGTGCTCACCGCTGAGCGGCGAGACTGGATGTGGTGAAGCTAGACTTGGCCCCGTTCCCTGCCGGGAGCGGGGCCTTCTCTTGCCACTCGTAGCAAGAAGTGCCGGCACCTTGCCCCGCCTCAAGAACTCTTGAACGGCGGTTTGTCAGCTTCCCTCGTCCGGGATCATCAGCAAGTTTCCACACGCCTTGCAGTGTACGGCATCAGGATCGTGGCGCTGGAGACCGCACTTCTCGCAAGGATAGTGCACCTTGTGGGGCCGGAAGATGGCCTGAGCCAGTCGGACGAACAGCGAGATGCCCACGATCATGATGACGATCGACACCACGCGCCCCCATGTACCAGGCAGGACGATGTCGCCATAACCGGTGGTGGTAACGGACGTGACCGTGAAATAAAGCGCGTCGATATAGCCCGCAATCCCGGTGTCGGTGCCCGCAAAGAAAGTGAAGATGAAGCTGGCCACGACGAAGAGGAACGTCACGAGATTGACGATGGCGCGCCCGGTTTCTTCCCAATGCTGATACCCGCGCTTTCGCAGCGGCTGCCACAGAATGCCGCTCCGCGACAGAGTCCAGAGCCTCAAGATGCGGAGGAAGCCGAAATTGGCTAGCCAAGTGGGAAAGAGCAGCGTGACCAGGATCAACAGATCGACCAAGGTCGTGGGTTGTCTCAGCCACCGCACCAGTTCGTTGCTCGCCAGGGCTCTGGCCGAAAGGTCGAGAACGAGCAAGATGGCCACGGCCACATCGATCCAGATGAAGCTCGGACGGTCGCGGATGATCGGACCGACAATGAAAAAGGCGATGATGGCGAGGTCGACGACGAGAACCGCGCGCTGAAACCTCAAAGCCTTCCTTGATCGCCCATGGTAGAGCAGCCGCAGGCGGTCGCGCAGCTGATGTACGAACGGGTCGGCTTCTTCGGTCTGCTCGGTCAAGTCTGCTCTCTTGGGACAGGCATAGGGCTACTCCCCTTGCCGTGTGACGTCCAGAGCGTCCGGCTCGAGGGCGGACGCTCGAGCGCCGACAGCCGGCGGCGAAAGGAGCCTACAGCACGGTCGGACCGAGGTGACCTGATCCGGCCTTGCTCGCAACGAGAGTAGATCTTGGCGGCACTACGAACGCTGCCTACTGCTCACGCCCGGACAGCCTCCTCCGCGATCAACGGAGACCGAACGGCGTTGATGCAGTGGCGCAGTTCGTCAAGGGCCATGGTCTCGCCGTTCCTGAGGGCTTGTTCAGCCGCTTGGGCGACATCTCCGACCCGGGCCAGGCCCAACGTACGAGCCATGCCCTTCAATGTGTGCAGAGCACGGACGCCGGGTTCGGTGGCGCCGTGGAGCGCTACGTCGCGCAGCAGCGCCTCGCAGTCGATAGCGAACTGATCGATCAGGTCGTTGAATTGCTCGAGGCCGAACTCATCGATCAGAGCGTGCTGCTGTTCGAGGTCCACGCCGCCATCGATAGTCAGCGCGCCATGCGCCCTTCCGCCATCACCCAGCAACAGCCGATCGATAATGTCTTCGAGCTTCTTGCGCGTCACCGGTTTGGTAAGAAAGTCATTCATGCCTGCGGCAAGGCAGTCGGCTCGATCGGACTCGAAGGCATTCGCGGTGAGGCCGACGATGGGAAGGGCACAGCCCTCCGCACGCAGTGCCCGCGTCGCGGAAAGACCGTCGAGAACCGGCATCTGCATGTCCATGAGCACGAGGTCGATTCCACCCTTGCGGACTGCGTCGATTGCGAGCTGGCCGTTCTCGGCGACGATCACGTCCATGCCGAGACGTTGCAGAAGACCGGTTGCAACCTGCCGATTGACGGGGTTGTCTTCGACCAGAAGTATGCGGCCGGCCCGTACCACTGCCGACCGTTCTTCAGTCCTGCTCGGTTGAGCCGGCCCAATGCGGCAGGGCATAGTGATCGTGAAGCTGCTGCCTGTGCCGAGTTCGCTCGAAACGGAGATGTCGCCACCCATCGCATCGATCAGCTTCTTGCAGATTGCCAGGCCGAGACCGGTGCCGCCGAAGCGACGGCCGATGGACGGATCTCCCTGAAAAAATTCGCGGAAGAGATTCTGACGCGTGACACTAGACATGCCGATGCCTGTGTCCAGGATGACAACGCGCAGCGCCGTGCCACCGTCACTCTCCGTGATCGTACTCGCCGTCACGTCGACGCGGCCGACTTCGGTGAACTTGATGGCGTTGCCGACGAGGTTGACGAGCAGCTGTCGCAGCCGCACCGGATCCATCGTGACGCTGACAGGTGGGAAGCTCGCGGCGAAGGCGAGGCCCTTGCCGGTCGCGCGCGGCCCCATCATGTTGCGCACGGAGTCCATCACCTCGGCGAGGTTGAACGTCACGGGGTGAAGTTCGACGGCACCAGACTCCAGCTTGGAAAAGTCCAGAACGTCGTTGATCACGTCCAGCAGAACGTCGCCGGAATGACGGATAACGCCGACCTTGGAGCGCTGCGCTGCGGTGAGGTGGTCATCGTCGAGTAGCTCAGCCATGCCCAGGATGCCGTTAAGCGGCGTGCGAATTTCGTGGCTCATGGCGGCAAGGAAGGTCGACTTTGCGCGGTTGGCTGCTTCGGCTTCGCTGGCGACCTGTTGCGACCGTTCGCTCAGCTTTCTTATGTGCCGCAGTTGGATGGCCAGCAGCATCAGGAACACTGCAAACACAGTGGCGAGGCCGATCCCGGTCCAGGCAATTTGCGCGTAGTAGCCGGTCACCACCGCACGTTCGGCAACCTTGACCTCGTTATGCCTGGCGTTCGTGGCGAGGATCAGCTGAGCGCTCCGCTCTCGAATCTCCAACAGCTCTTCTGTGAGATTGGCTCGCGTGGCGTCTGTGGGCCATTCGCCCGCAGCCATGGCGTCGAACTGCGGCGCGAGCGCCATGATCCGGTCCTGCAACCCCTTGGCGAGATCGGTCAGGACCGGCGCCTCGCCGAACCGCGCGGCCATCTCGCCCTCGGTTAGCAAGCCGGTGCGGCTATAGAGGATGTCATAGCGTTGGGTGACCTCGTTCAGCCAGTCAGGTGCAGTGACTTCGTAGCGGAGGACGTCATAGAGCTGATCGGCTTCTCGCTCGAGCTGATAGCTTGCCCAGACGGTATCCTCACGCGCCGCATCGACCTGCGTGCGCCCACGCTCGTTGAGCGCGATGAAGAGGCCGACCAGATTGGCCAGAAGCAGGACGCCCGCTATCGACAGCAGGACGCGGCCGAGGCGCACAGGCGTCAGCCATGGCTTGACCCAGTCCATGCCCGCCGCGCGCTTCATGATCTCAGAATATTTCGATGGATTTGACCTGCCAGGCGGAGCGGCCGTAGTAAGTCTCGTTGTTGAGCGTGGGATGCTCATCGAACGGATAGATGACGAAGATCGGCCCCTTGTCGCGCACCGACATGGGAGCGTCATCGAGCTTGGTGGCGAGGATCACATCGTAGTCCCTGAAGTCCGAGATGGGGATCACGGTGATGTAGTCGTTGAGGGCCGTCACCTTGAGCTGGGTTCCGGATGCGCCCACCGCATCGAGTAGCGCTCCGCCCAGGGGACCGGCAAACTTCTTAACCCCGTTGTACCACGGGGTTGCCGTCGATGTTTCATGCGTGCCCAGAGCGTCCAGCATGGCCATGTCGTATTGGGCGACGCCGTCGTGGTTGGCATTTTCGATCAGGCCGGTCACTTCGAGGATGACTTTCCCGGTTGGCTGCGGGAGTTCGGCAGAGAAGCTCGGTGAGGCCAAGAGGAAAGCGGCAACAGCAGCAAACATCGAAAAGCGCATGAGTTTCGTCCTAGGCAGACATGAGTTCGAGGGCAGGCGCGGCTATGGCGGACACAATGTAGAGCTTGGAAATTTCCGGCCATCGACGCTCGAAGGCCGCAACACAGGCGGGATCGAACTGCGTTCCGGCGCAGCGTTGAATCTCGGCGCGTGCTTGAGATATCGGCCAGGCCGACTTGTAGGGCCGCTCTGAACACAGGGCATCGAACACGTCCGCAACGGCGGTGATGCGCCCTTCTATCGGGATCTCTTCGCCATTCAGTCGGTTCGGATAGCCTGTACCGTCCCACCGCTCGTGGTGAGAGCCGGCAATGCGCGCGGCCATTTGCACCAGATCGGAAGCACCATCGGCGAGAATATCCTGACCTGCTGCTACGTGGCTCTTCATTATGACCAACTCGTCGTCATCGAGCCGACCAGGCTTGCGCAAAATGGCGTCGGGGATCGCCACCTTGCCGATGTCATGAAGCGGCGCCGCCAGATAGATGATTCGGGACTGTGACCGTCCAAAACCCAATTCCTCCGCGATGAGGCGGCTGACGGTCGCCACTCGATAGGCATGCTCGCCGGTTTCGCCATCGCGATAGTCGAGCGCCTTGGACAGTCGCCAGATCACCTCCTCCTCGCGCTCGGCAAGGTGGCGGGTCGCCTGCTCCACTTCGGATGCGAGCCACTCGGCTTTGCTGGCCAGCTTGAGCTGCTGCTCTCGCAGCGTCAGCAGGTTGCCGATGCGGGCTCGGAGTTCGACCGGATCGATCGGCTTGTTGAGAAAGTCGGTCGCTCCAGCAGTGATGCTGTCGATGCGTGTCTGACGATTGCCGTCCGCGGTGATCATGACGATGGGGACGTGGCTGTAGGCTTCACGAGCACGAAGGCGCGCAATGACACTGCGGCCGTCCATGGCCGGCATCATAAAGTCTACCAGAATGAGGTCGAACTGCTGTTCTTCCGCTCGAGCCACGGCTTCAACCGGGTCGAGAAAAGCCTCGACTTCACAGCCGGCGAATTTCTGCAGAATTCCCTTGAGGACCAAGAGATTGGTTCTGCTGTCCTCGATAACCATCAATCGCATAGCGACCTCCAATGCGCCGATACATAGAGCGGAGATCCGAACGAGCGATTAATTTCGTACTTCAGATTTAAAGCTCTCGTCTACTCCTCAGCAATGTTGCTGAGCGCGCGAGAGAAGAATTTCTTGAAGAGTGGGAGATAAGCCGCCCCCGTGCATGGGGCCGCGCTCCTTAGATGTCCCTTCGCAATGGTCGGTGCATCGAAGGTCAGGGTTGGCAACGCTTCGATGTCTCGCGTCACAGCCACGATGAGGCGATCGAGGACGGGATCAGGCAATGCGCCGTCGAGAATGGCGGTTCGAAACTCGATGACCGCTGCCGTGTTCATGATGGCTCTTGCCAATGCAAAGCTGGCGTCCTCGATCCATTCGGATACATGAGGCTCCCAGTCCTTCCAGGGCCAGAACATCGGCGTCGTTGGCGGGACGTTGATACCGGCGCCCTCGAGCCGGCGCTGCAGCGCATAGAGCGATGCGAGAAGGTGTACGAAATTATCGTCGCCGTAGCGGTCAGTGACCAGCATGGAGCCAAGATTGGCCGAATTTCCCGTCGGCCCTTCCCAGAGCGCGTTCTCGGCGACAATTCCAGCGCCTACGAACGTACCGACATGCAAGTAGGCGAAGTTACTCGGACGCGGCGCGGGAAAGGCACTTAGCTCAGCCCAGCAAGCTGCGTTGCCATCGTTGTACAGGGCGACCGGGCGACCCAGATTGCGTCCCAACTCGACAGCCAGATCGATCTCTTGCCACACCCGCCCCAACGACGGATCTGCGTTGAGCAGCCCGACATTGCGGCCGATACCGCTCGGCGCCGCGACACCCACGGCCACCAGCTTGCGTCTCTGTTCATCGCTCAGCTTGTCCACAAACTGGCCGACCACCCCGGCCACCTCAGCAAAGATGGTCCTGGCATCGGGAAATGCGTAGTCGCGGCGATAGTGGGCGAGATCTTCGCCGCCGATGTCGACCAAGACCGCCTCGAGATGCTGCCAGCCAATCTCGATGCCTATCGAATAAGCCCCTGTGGTGTTGATGAAATAGGGCGTGGCAGGCTGCCCGCGTCGGCCCCGCAAGGGTTCGCCCTGCCGGATTAGCCCGGCAGCAGCGAGGTCGGCGATGATCAGCGATACCGTCTGGGGGGCTAGCTTGGACCGCCGTGAGAGATCAGCGGCGGAAAGCCCTGGATTGAGGGCAATCAGGGTCAAGATGGCGCGAAGGTTGGCCTGACGGACGTCAGACGTCTGCATGCCGACGCCGGCAGCCTCGAAGAAATCAGGCTCAGAATTTTCCATGTGTCAGTCGAATCCTATCGGCATCGGCGGCGCCGCGTCTTTGGATCTACCACTTTACATCCCCCGGCAAGTTAAACGGAAATCCAAAGGCAACAGACCAAGTCCTGCACGGTGTCTGTCTCAAATAAGATAAGGACATTGAATTAATCGGGAACTTCGCTCCAGGCCTTGGCCCGCACTGCTCAAGCCTTCGGACTGAACGGAGGAGATCTGCGGGCTCGATTGCTGCAAAACGGCTCCCAACCAGCATTTGCGAATAACTTCTTTATCCAGATTTAATCGGTTGGCTGCATATGAGGTCCTAATGACCCCGCGTTGAGGGTTACACCAAGGAGTGCTGAGATGAATTTGGCTACCCTGTTCAAGGGCCAGGACAATGGCGAGGCCCGTACCCTCGCTGCCCTCGAAAAGTCGCAGGCGGTTATCGAATTTCTACCGGACGGCACGATCATCCGCGCCAATGAGAATTTTCTTCATACCCTCGGCTACGGTCTCGACGAAATCGCCGGCCAGCATCATCGAATGTTTGTCGAAGCAGCCTACGCCGCAAGCGCAGATTACCAGGCCTTCTGGCAGGACCTACGCAACGGGCACTTTCACGCAGCCGAGTTCCGGCGGCTAGGCAAGGGCGGCAGAGAGGTTTGGATCCAGGCCTCCTACAATCCGGTGCTTGGCCCCGATGGTAAGGTGTCCAAGGTGGTGAAATTCGCCACGGACATCACCGCTGCCAAGCTCGGTGCTGCCGATGCCGCCGGTCAGCTGTCGGCGATCTCCGCCTCCCAAGCGGTTATCGAGTTCGACCTCGACGGAAACATCCTCACCGCCAACCAGAACTTCCTCGCGGCCCTGGGCTACTCACTTTCAGATATCCAGGGGCGGCATCATCGCATGTTCGTGGATGAGGCCTATGCGGCGAGCTCTGACTACCAGGGGTTCTGGGCAGACCTGCGCAGCGGCCGGTTCCAGGCCGGCGAATTCCGGCGTCTTGGCCGTGGCGGCCGGCCAGTCTGGATCCAGGCGACCTACAATCCGATCCGGGACATGAACGGCCGCCCCTTCAAGGTGGTCAAGTACGCCATCGATGTAACCGAGCGGAAGCATGCGGTTGAGCAGATCGGAGCCGGGCTGCAGAACCTGGCGGCCGGGAACCTCGATAGCCGCATGGAAACACCGCTCGTCGGCGAGCTGGACGAAATCCGCCAAGCCTTCAACACAACGGTGGACCGGTTTGCCGACACGATCGGCCGGCTCAAGGAAGCATCGAGCGGCGTGAAGTCGGCCGCCGCAGAAATCCTCGCCGGCGCCAATGACCTCTCGCAGCGCACGACGCACCAGGCTGCCAACATCGAAGAAACGTCGGCGGCCGTCGAACAGCTGGCCAGCACCGTCTCGGTCAACGCCAAGCATGCGCAGAGCGCCAGCCTTCAGGCGTCCGAAGCGGCGGAGGCAGCCAAGGAAGGTGGCGAGGTGATGAAGAGCGCTACCGCCGCCATGGAGCGCATCTCCAGCAGCTCCGAAAAGATCTCAAGCATCATCGGCCTGATCGACGACATCGCGTTCCAGACCAACCTCCTTGCTCTCAACGCTTCGGTGGAAGCGGCGCGGGCAGGTGAAGCCGGCAAGGGTTTCGCGGTGGTTGCCGTCGAAGTTCGTCGCCTGGCGCAGTCCGCCGCCGGTGCCAGCAGCGAGGTCAAGGGCTTGATCCAGCAGAGTGCCGGCGAGGTTCGCAGTGGTTCTGCCCTGGTGCAACAGGCAGCCGAGAAACTGACGGCCATGCTCGGGATGGTGCGGCAAAGTGCGAGCTCGATGGAAGCGATTGCGCAGGCAAGCGGCGAGCAGGCCTCGGCCATCGCCGAGATCAATGTCGCGGTGCGTCAGATGGACGAGATGACCCAGCACAACGCCGCGCTGGTCGAAGAGACCAATGCTGCCATCGAACAGACGGACGCTCAGGCCAATGAGTTGGACAGCATCGTGAGTACCTTCAGTCTCGCTGCGGACGAACAGCCTCTCCGGATCGCTTCCGTGTCCGCCGCTTCTGCCGTTCGGTCCATGAAACCAGCGAACAGGGCTCGGCCGGTTTCGGTCGGCAATCTTGCGCTCAAGGACTGGAGTGAATTTTGATGCTCGCTCACTTGCAGACCGAAGCGTTGGTAGATCTGAGGCCGAACACCACCGAGGGGCCACGGCAGTATGTCACGTTCCGCAGCGCCGGTGGTCACTATGGGGCCGGCATTATGCAGGTCCAGGAGATCCGCAGCTGGCAGCCGACTTCACCCCTTCCGAACCGCCCCCGTGGTGCGCGTGGCGTGCTGGATATCCGCGGCGAGGTGGTGGAGGTCTACGACCTCAGCCTCCTGCTCGGCGTCGATGCGCTCCAACCGGACAAAGGCAGCGTCATTCTCGTCCTGTCGCTTCCGGGCCGCGTCGTGGGGCTGCTGGTGGAGTCCGTGTCGGACATCATCCAGGTCGAACCCGGAGCAACCATGCCCGTCCCTCACGACAGCCGCGATAGCGCCGACGGTATGCTTGCCGGCATGGTCAATCACGAAGGCACCCTCGTCGGTCTCCTCGACATCGACCGACTGCTTTCGATAAATTAATCAGGGCAACGGGTCGTCAACTGCGGCCCGTTGCACCAATTCATTCATAGGAACCGGCGAACGCAAACCCAGAGATCTGTTAGCACGGCTGACGACCCGGACGAAGGCGATCAACTCAAGTCGCGCTTGAGGGGAGCGGCGAGCAGCCAGCTTTCTCGCACAACTCTGCGGTGCGTAGGGCTAGGTCACATCAACGGCGGGAATGCGAATGACGCAGCGAAGGCCTTCGCGGTCGTAGTGGAGTTCAGCACCGCCACCAGGCGAGTATTGCAGGCTGCGGGTAATCACGCTCTGACCGAAGCCCTTGCGCGTCGGCTGCGCGACGGCAGGACCGCTGTTCTCCTGCCACTCGATGATGAGCGATCCATCTTCCCCTTCGGTTCGGCCCGCCATGGTCACGGAGATAATACCGTCGGGCACCGAGAGCGCGCCGTACTTGGCGGCATTTGTGGTCAACTCATGGATGATGAGACCGAAGGCGATGGCAGCACGTGGCTGCACATGGACATCGAGGCCTTCGAAGTTCACTCGGCCGGACGTTCCACCGATATAGGGTGCCAGTTCGCCCCTGACGACATCGCCGAGAGTGAGGTTGCTCCACGAGTTTTCCGCTAGCAGGTTATGGGTGGCTGACAGCGCCTGAATGCGCCCGGTGAATGATTTGTGGAAGCCCTCAAGCGTATCTTCATTATGCACTGTGCGTCCGGCGATCGAGAGCACCAGCGCGAGCGTGTTCTTCACGCGGTGGTCGAGTTCCCGCATCAGCAGCATCTGCTGCTTTTCGGCGGCCTTGCGCTGGCTGAGGTCGACCATCGTGATGACACAGCCGCTGATCGCGTCTCCACCTACCTGCAAGGGTGCGGCGCTGATCAGGAAGTCCGTGACCTTCGGCGCCTGCGGCGCGGTTGCCTCGATGCCCTGGATCGAACCGCCGTCAACGGCGAGAGAAATGATATCTTCGGCCTGCATCAGCCCAGTAGCGCCTGGGAAGACGAGAGGCACGACGTCGGCGAACTTCTTGCCAACGACGTTGCCAGTATAGACGATGCTGGCGGCGCCATTGGCGTGCGTGATGATGCCCTGCCGGTCGCAGACCAGCACAGCCTCGTTCGCCGAGGCGATGACGGCGCGCGCTGCGCGTTCGCTCTGCACCGCGTTCTCGGCGCGCACCCGTTCGGTCACGTCCGTGAAGGTCAGTGCAAATCCATCGGTGGTGCCCAGCCGGATAGGCTTTGCAGTGGCGATGAAGTACGCGTGGTCGCGACCACGCTGGAACTGCAACTCGGCAGTCAGGGGGCCGTTGGCCTGTCGGTCCAGAATGCGGTCTATGGCAGCGCCGACCTCCGGGCCGGCCACATCGGCGAAGCGCCGGCCCTGCAGCGCCACGAGTTCCGCGCCGATAGCGGACAGAAGAGTTGCGTTTGCGTAGAGGATGCGCCCATCCGCATCGAGGGCGGCGGCGCCGACATCCATCACTTCCATGAAGGTGCGGTATGAATCCGCATCGCCGCCGATCTCGAACACGGCGGTGTGACCGTTGTCACCGACAACGAGCGCGTCGACTTCGCCCTGGCGGATGGCCCGGATGGTATCTTCCGCTTCCGCCAGACGGATGCGAAGGTCGTCGACCTCGTCCGGTGTCATTCGCCCTGCACCTTAAGATTGACGAGTACTTTCTCGACGTCAGAGAGATCGCCGATGATCTTGCGGATCGGTACAGGCAGTTCGCGCACGAGCGTTGGGATGGCGACGATCGAGTGTTCCTTGGCGAGTTTTGGATTCTGCCTGAGGTCAACAACTTCGATCTCGTACTGACCAGCCATGTGCTCCTCGGTGATCTTCTTGAGGTTGGCGATCGCCGCCAGCGACTTGGGGGTCTGCCCAGCCACGTAGAGCGTCAGTTTCTTCGGGTGTGCCGCGTTCGTCATTATCTTCGTCTCTCATGCCGCCTAGCTGCGGCGGCTCTTCTTCATTTCGTTGGCGTCGGCGGAAGCCTGTCTCAGGTAGCTGGAGGCTGCTTCTGAGTCCTCCTGCAGTTCCAGGTCATCGGCTTCCAGTTCGGCCCGCAAAGCCTCGATCTGCGCCAAAGCCTTGCGGCGGCGCGTTTCTATCGCCCTGCGTCGACGGGTGATCTCTGCCATGCGGTCGGCTTCGATCCGGCGTGTCTTGGCCTCTTCGGACTTGCGTGCCGACCCGGTAAGCGCGCCATTTTCCCCCAGATAGGGCGGCAACAGCTGAATGCCCTTGGAGTTCATGATGAACTCCCGGACCTGGTTCGAATGGGAGGTGCCGCGCGCCTTGAGCAGATAGAGTTCGCGATTGAACTCACCATTCACCTCGCGGTTGAGCATCAGGATCCAGCCGTCCATCAGCGACGACAGACCAGCATCGGTGGCAACATTGCCATCCTGACTGTGCATGAGATGGGTGAATACGGCCGTGATTCCGCGATTCTTGAGGAAATCCACCATGCGCAACAGCATGGACTGGACCTCAAGCCGATCTCCGCTCTCCATGAAGGCCGAGATCGGATCGAGCACGACGACTTGCGGATCGAATTTCTGCACCTCTTTGAGCATGATGGCCAAGTGCATTTCGAGGCTGTAGAAGGTCGGCCGCGCCGAAATAAAGCGCAGCTGCTTCTTCTTGAGGCCGGCCTTGAGGTTGATGCCGATCGACCGCATGTTGCGAATGATCTGGTCTTCGGATTCCTCGAACGAGAAATAGATGGCCTTTTCACCGCGGTCGGCCGCCGCCTTCAGGAAGCTCGCCGCCAGCGATGACTTGCCCGACCCGGCCACACCGGAGACAAGAATGGACGAGCCGCGGTGGAAACCACCGCCTTCGATCATGGCATCGAGATCGGCCACTCCGGAAGGAATGCGCTCTTCGAATACCTGGTGGCTGAGCCCAAGCGAACTGACGGGCAACACCGAGAAGCCATCGGCGTCGATCAGGAACGGATATTCGTTGGTGCCATGCGCGGTGCCGCGATATTTCACGATCCGCATGCGGCGGGTCGAAATCTGATTGTGCACGCGGTGATCGAGCAGGATTACGCAGTCCGACACATATTCCTCGAGGCCTTGCCGGGTCAGTGTACCATCGCCGCGCTCGGCAGTGATGACCGTCGTCATTCCTTTATCTTTGAGCCAGTCGAACAAGCGTCTGATTTCGGCGCGTAACACGGCTTGGTTCTGAAAGGCCGAGAACAGGCTCTCGATGGTATCGAGCACCACGCGCTTGGCGCCGACGGCGTCGATCGCCAGCTCCAGACGCATGAAGATGCCATCCAGGTCGAAGTCGCCGATCTCTGCGAGTTCGGCAGGGTCGACGGCGATGTGCTCCATCGCGATTTTGCCGTCTTCGATCAACTGATCGACGTCGAAACCGAGCGAGGCGACGTTGGCGGCGATATCCTGCGGACGCTCCTCAAAGGTCACGAACACGCCGGGCTCGCCATAGTCGCGCGCACCGTGGATCAGAAAGGTAGAGGCAAACAGGGTCTTGCCGCATCCGGCAGAACCACAGACCAATGTCGGACGACCGGTCGGCAAGCCTCCGAGCGTCAGGTCGTCAAAACCCGTAATTCCCGTAGGCGATTTAGAGATAGCGTTGGCGGAGTCCATCGAGGTCCCTGGACTTGAGAAATCCACCTTTTATTGCAATCGCGCCGAACTGCCAATCACCGCCGATCGTCCGATGGCCTTGCTCGCTGCGCAGTAGGGAGCGGCTACTCGCAAACGTCTGTAGTGAGCGATTTGCCATCATGACGACCGCACCCCGCCCGGTCTCGCGCCGGGCTTTTTGCTTTGGCGCCCTGCTCAACTTTGCTATAGCCCGGCGAGCAAACATCCTCGCAGTTCCGGAGAGCAGCATGGCCGCCTTCAAGACCCTCGACGACCTCGATCTGAGCGGCAAGCGCGTGCTGCTGCGCGCCGATCTCAACGTGCCGGTCGAGAACGGGCAGGTCACCGACGCCACCCGCATCGAGCGCATCGTCCCGACGATCCGCGAGATTATCAAAGTCGACGGCAAGGCCATCCTGCTCAGCCACTTCGGCCGCCCCAAGGGCAAGGTCGACAAGGAGTTCAGCCTCGAAACCATCGTCCCGGCCGTCGCCAATGAAATCGGCCACCCGGTTGGCTTCGTCGACACCGACTGGACCGATGTCGAGCAGGCCAGGCGAGCCATCGACAGCGCGCCCGCCGGTTCGGTGCTGGTGCTCGAGAACACCCGCTTCCACAAAGGCGAGGAAGCAAACGACGTCGAACTGGCCAGGCGCATGGCCTCGCTCGGCGACCTTTATGTCAACGATGCCTTCTCGGCTGCGCATCGCGCCCATGCCTCGACCGAAGCGCTGGCACACTTGCTGCCTGCCGCCGCGGGTCGCGCTATGCAGGCCGAGCTTGAAGCGCTGGAAAAGGGCCTCGGCCAACCCAAGCGCCCGGTGATCGCGATCGTCGGCGGCGCCAAGGTGTCGACCAAGATCGACCTCCTTGAAAACCTGATCACCAAGGTCGAGGCGCTGGTGATCGGCGGCGCCATGGCCAATACCTTCCTGCATGCAGGTGGGCTCGGCGTCGGCAAGTCGCTGGCCGAAAAGGACCTGGCGGAGACCGCCAACCGCATCCGCGACAAGGCGGAAGCCGCGCGCTGCGCCATCATCCTGCCGATCGATGCGGCGGTCGCCTGGCACTTCGAGGCGAACGCTCCTCACCGCTTCTACGGCGTCGACGCCATGGATCCCGACGGCATGATGCTCGATGTCGGCCCCGGCTCAATCGAGCGCATCAAGGGCGCGATAGATGAGGCCGCCACCGTGGTCTGGAACGGCCCGCTCGGCGCCTTCGAAATGAAGCCCTTCGACCACGGCACCGTCGAAATCGCCAAATACGTCGCCGAGCGCACCCGCGCCGGCAAGGTGGTCTCCGTAGCCGGCGGTGGCGACACCGTCGCGGCCCTCGCCCATGCCGGCGTCAAGAACCAGTTCACCTACGTCTCCACCGCCGGCGGCGCCTTCCTCGAGTGGATGGAAGGCAAGCCACTGCCGGGTGTAGAGGCGCTCAAGCAGGGCTGAAACGGACCTGAAATTCCAGTTTGATGTTCCGTCACACCTTCGTCTGATAACCGAACGTCCAATCGAGATGCACGTTGTCTCTGCATAGTGTTCTGACCGAACAGCGGAGACTTCGATGCCCTCACTCAATGCCATCGCGCAGAAACTCGTCGTATCCGGCAAAGGCATTTTGGCCGCCGATGAATCCGAAGGCACCATCGCCAAGCGCTTTGCGCTGATCGGCTTGCCGGTGACCCTGGAAAGCCGTCGCGACTATCGGGAAATGCTGTTCCGTTCCACAGAGGCGATGACCGACTATATCTCGGGCGTCATTCTCACCGAGGAGACGCTGGAGCAAAAGGCAAAGGACGGCACGCCCTTCGCCGAACTCTTCAAGCAGACCGATGTCATCCCCGGCATCAAGGTGGATCGCGGCGCCTTCCCGATGCCGGGTTCGCCCGACGAGAAGATCACCGAAGGCCTCGATGGCTTGCGTCAACGTCTGGCGCATTATGCCAAACTGGGCGCTGGCTTCGCCAAGTGGCGCGGCGTCATTGCCATCACTCCCTATGCACCCTCCCGCAACGGTATCCGCGCCAATGCCCATGTGCTGGCGCGTTACGCCATGTACTGCCAGGAAGCCGGCATCGTACCGGTGGTTGAGCCTGAAGTTCTGGCCGACGGCGAGCCGGGCGATCACTCGATCGACCGCTGCGCCGAGGTGACCGCCGAGACACTGGAGGCGGTGTTCCGCGAACTTCGCCTCGCCGGTGTCGATCTCTCCGGCATGCTCCTCAAGCCCAACATGATCACCCCCGGTCTTCGCTCGCGCGACCGCGCCACCGTCGAAGACGTTGCCCGCCGCACGGTCGACGTGCTGCTAAAGACCGTGCCGGCTGCCGTGCCCGGTATTGCCTTCCTTTCGGGTGGCCAGTCGGACGAAGAGGCAACCGCGCACCTCTCGGCCATGAACCGCATCGGGCCGCTGCCCTGGAAGCTCACCTTCTCCTATGGCCGCGCGCTGCAGACGCAGGCGCTGGTCACATGGAACGGCGATGAGAACAATGTGCCGGCCGCGCAGCAAGCCTTCACCCACCGCGCCCGCATGAACGCTCTGGCCTCGCTCGGCCAGTGGCAGCCCGATCTCGATCAGGCGGCCTGAACGGGCGAACAGCGGCCGGTTACGGCCGTTTCCTGACTTCCCAACGTCACCTCAAGGCGCATCCCCCGCGGATGCGCCTTTTTTCCTGGGTTTAACCAGTGTCCTTCATGCCGCCAGAATCCGGCTCCACTTGAGGGCTCCTGACGCTATAACGCTTGCCATGCAGACCCAGATCTTCCTTACCGCCCCTGCCGACGCCGAAACCGGGCCTTTCGCCGACCAGCTCAAGACGCTGCTGGAAACGCACGAGGTATCGGCCTTGCTGCTGCCGCGCGGCAGCCGGGCCGAGAATGCCTATAAGGAATTCGCCAAGAAGATCATCCCCATCGCACAGGCCGGTGGCGCCGCCGTGCTGCTCGAAGGCTCGCCGGGGCTGGTGAAAATGCTCAATGCCGATGGTCTTCACATCGCCGGCGCCGATATCGAGGCGACGCGTGAAGCCGTGGCAGCGCTCCGCCCCAGGATGATCGTCGGCGTCGGCGATGTCAGCACCCGCGATGATGCCATGGCGCTGGGCGAACTCGAGGTCGACTACATCCTATTTGGGCCGCTTTCGGGATCTACCAAGCCGGCCGAGCGCGAAATGGCGCGCTGGTGGGCTGAAACCATGGAAATCCCGAGCGTGTTATCTGACCCCGAAGCGGGCTTCGACAGTTTCGACGCTGCCGGCTGCGAGTTCATCGGCCTCGCCATGCCGGCGCTGGAAACCGCCAAATGACGCGGCCGCTGCTGCTGGCGAGCCTGCTCGCCGTCATTGCAGGATCGGTCTATGCCCAGGCACCGGCCATTGAGGATCTGCGCCCCGAGGGCATGCAGTTCCCCGACAATCTGGGCATGGAAGAACTGCCGATTGGTATCGCGCCGGCGCCGCCGGCCCCGGCCCCGGCTCCGGCCGCGCGGGCGAGCAGCAACGAAG
>JAEZKB010000304.1 GCA_023415605.1 Pseudomonadota bacterium | reverse complement strand
CCTCGACCCGCACCAGCTGCCGCACGTGCGGATTGTCGATCAGCTCGTTCCACAGCCAGGCGCCGCCGAGGCTGGCCAGCGCCACGACCAGCGACGCCAGCACCGGCGCCGCGCGGATGATGGCCAGCATCAGCTGAGCCCCGACACGCAGAGTTCGCCTTCGCCGATGCGCTTGGCGTCCCCCATCTCGCGCCGCTTGACCAGGCCGACCACGACCCGGCCGCCGGCGCGGTTGAACGCCGTCGCCGCCTGGCAGCTTTCGAGATACTTACCCTCGCGCCCCAGCCGCGCCGCAGTGGACTTGCAGGCGCCGGCATGGCCGATGTTCCAGCCCAGCGAGATCATCATGGCCTGCCACGACAGCGGCTTGCGCTCGAACCCGGCGATGCACTTGACGAGCGCCGGGTAGAACTCGCCGAGCATGCGGCGCTGCAGGCGCGCATTACAGCCGGCCGGCGTTTCGACCGTGCTGGCCGTCACGTTCTGGGTATCGCCATCGCAGATGGTCCAGATGCCGACAATGTCCCTGTAGGCCTTGAGTTCGCGCCCCTCCCAGGGCTGCACCAGCGTTTCGGTGGCCAGCACGATTGCCGCCGGCACCGGGCCGGTGGCGGTGTTGACATAGAGCACGCCGGCGGCGCTGAAGGCCGCCATCATGACGGCGGCGATCGCCGCAATGGCGCGGCGCGATATGCTTAGCTTGGCCATGATCAGTCTCCGGTCTCGAAGTCGACTTCGTTCGGGCGCCCGAGCCGGCGCTGCGCGATGAAGCGCGCGATCAGCGCCCCGACCGTCGTCAGGAAGGCGAGGACCGCAAAGACGCCGTCCGAGACCGGCAGCACGCCGTGCAGGAACTGCACCGCCACCTCGAGGCCAGAGAGAAGGATGCTGAGCGCGATGAGCCGCACGCTCCAGGCGTGCCGCAGCACCGCCCGCCAGTCGGCGATCGGGGACATGGTTCCATTCCTTTCGTGGGGTATCAGGCGACCATGCCCATGCGCAGATGCGCTGCGCCGGGCGGGCACAGTTCGGTCCATGGTCAGGTTCCTTTTCGGTGGTGAGGTCAGGCTAGCGGGAGGTTCAACAGCAGGATAAAGTCCCGCGAAACGGAGGACGGCCCTTGCCGACGACAGTCTGGTTTATCGAGTGCTCAGCGCCGCACTGGCCCGCCGTGGCCGAGGCCCTGGCAGCCCAGAATATCGAAATCGCCCTGTGGACCGGGATGGAAAGCCTCTACCCGAAGGGAGCGGCACGCGAGTTCATCGACACGGCTCTCGCGAAGGTTGGCAAACACGATCATTCTGGTGCGCCGCGCCGAGGACCGTTCACGCCGACCGCACAGGCCGTCTGGGAGGAAGAAGCCCAGATCGTTTTCGACATGTTCAACCGCTTCGATCACTCCCGTGATATGGGGTCGGTGGAGCGACAGATCCTGTTCGAGCGCATCCTCTGCTTCTGGACGCACTACCTAGAAACAAAGCGACCTGACCTAGTCGTGTTCCCCGCTCCGCCGCATGTCGTCTACGACTACATTCTCCTCTGCCTCTGTCGTCGCCTCGGCATCCGCACCCTGATGTTCGAGGAAGCGACCATCGTCATGCCCCACCGGCTGGAGATGAGCGACTATCAGGTCGGCGACGAAACCCTCCGGGCCGCAATTGGCAAGATAGCGGCGACCTCGCCAGAGGCGGACAAGATCGCCGCCACTCTCCGCGGCGACTATCGAGACGCTATCCCCCCGCGCGAAGTTGAGGCGCGCGGGACGATGAAGTTCCCCTCGGCACGAGAACGGAAGCGAAGGCTGTTGGCAGCCTTTGTTCACGATTTCATGCAGTCGGGCTGGATGCCCAACACGGCAGCCCTAACCAAGCAGTCGGGGCTGCCGCTCGACCGGTCATTTGCCGGAACCTTCCCTCGCCTGCGGTATGCGCGCCAGGTCCAGGAGGAGCAGAACACCATGTTGCGCTGGCGCGGGCACTACGAGCACCTCAGTACGCCGCTCGACCGCATCGAAGGGCCAATTGTCTACCTCCCCCTCGCCGGCCAGCCCGAGCGCACCAGCAACCCGCAGGCTGGCATCTTCGCCAATCAGCAGCTCATCGTGCGACTGCTTTCAGACTACGCCCCGCCCGGCACTACTGTCGTGGTCAAGGAGCACCCCAACCAGTTTCATCCCAACTTCTACGCCAACATGTGCCGGTCGGAGGACTACTATCGCGAGATGGCGGTAAAGCCGCGCGTGCGGATCGTCCCGACCTCAACAAACCCGTTTGACCTCATCGACCGCTCTATCGCCGTTGCGACAACCGGCGGGACTGCGGCGCTCGAAGCCGTCGCCAGAGGCAAGCCAGTCCTGCTCTTTGGCGACGCCTGGTATCGAGACTGCCCCGGCATGATACGGGTTCGGACCGGCGAAGACGTGCGACGCTTCTTTGCCGACCCTCCTACGGTGCCGGATGACTCCATGGCGCGATTTATCGAGGCCGTGATGCAGTCCTGCAAGCGAGGGATGGCAGACTTTCCGCCCTCATCGTGGGTCATGGATGAGGCTGAGAACAAGCGGAACCTCGTCGCCTCGATTCTCGGGCGACTAGAGCGCGCACGCCCTCCAGTTCGCCGCCTTGATCACCGCGTCCCTGACGAACGTATGGCCTAGCGCGGACACGTGCTGATAGTCGACGTAGAGGCCGTTGAACAGGGCCGGGTTCTTGTTGAGCGTGGTGAAGTACACCTGCATGAACTCGAAATAGAGATCGACGCACGGCACTGAGTTATCGGATGCCACCTTCTTGATGACATCGTTGTAGGGCGGAATGTTCTCGATAAAAGGTGTCGAGCAGACCAGTGGTGGGACGAACAGCGTCACCCCGCAACCGTGACCAAGCGCCGCCGTCACCATGCTGTCAATGTTGGCTTCCATCGTGGCGAGAGAGACCCCGCCTGCATAGTCGTTGATACCCGGCGAAATGACGACATGGTCCGGATTAGTCGCGAGTACATCGGTCGAGAACCGGGCGAGCATCTGGGCTGTCGTGTTGCCACCTACCCCCGCGTTGACGACTGAGGTGAAGCCGCGCGCGTTGGCGATTTTCTGGCTGAACGTGTCGGCCTGATAGATGCCGTTGCCGGGGCGCGTTGCGGTGTTGCTGTCACCGATGAAGGCGATCTTACTCATCAGTTCCACCCGTTAATCGGGATTGAGACCACGAAGGACATTGTGTCGCCTGAACCGAGCATCGTGCTACCGTTGATCTTGCTCAGCGCACCCACGCCTGAAGTCTGTGCACCGAAAACCAGATAGGTCGAGTTGTTCTCGATCAGCACATAGATGTTTGTCGTCGCGGCATAGGACACCACCGCTGGCCCCGCGATCTGAATCGTTGAGACGAACGAGGCATCGGAGGCGACGTTGCCACTTGTTCCATTGAATCCCATGGTCGCGCGCGCCTCAACGGCGGTTGATGTGCCCGCTGTGAACTTGCCCCGGATTTCGAGATTACTGGCGAAGCGCCGCGATGAGAACTTGACGCTGGATGGGGTACCAAAGCCAGTCAGAGTGGGGGTATAGTCAACCCACGGCGTGACGATTGCCGCCGCCCTGCGAATGATCGCGTACCAGGCGCCCCCGGTGCACACGAGTTCGGCGCTATCGCCGGGGAAAAGCAGTTGGGTGGTTGCGCCGTTGATTGTCTCTGTGGAATTCGCGTCGAGCGTGACGATTCCAGTGCCAGCGTTGAGCACATCGCAACCGAAATACTGTCCCAACGTGGCAACGGCGGTCAGGGCCAGCGTGAACGTTCCAGCCGTGGCGATGATCAGCTTGCCGAGGTCGGAGGCGACAACGGTGTCAGCGCCGGAAATGGTGCGATACCCAGGGCGCCCGTTGAGACGGATCACTCCAGGCGAACTTGGCAACTCAACCGCTACATCAGCAGCAAGCGAGGACGGCGCCGAGAGCGTCACCTTGTGCGCGCCATTATCGGTGTCCTCGGCGAACTCCATCGATGCCGGAGCAGATGAACTGGCGGGGGTGAAGGGGATAGCGATGCTCGCCCCAGTGTTCAGCGCCACCTTGCGGGAATTGCCGCTGCGGACGACATGGATCAGGTCGCCCGCTACCGCGGCCCCACCATCGGTGAGGTCGTTGATTTCCTTGTCGGCCATGATGGCTCCTCAATAGTAGATGGCGCGAACCGAACGGCTTGGCCGCCTCATGCGGTGCCGTTCATGAACATTGCCGGTTTGAAGGTCGCCGCTGAGCAGCAGCGTGTCGGTGCCGTCCTGCATGTCGCCGGAGAGCAGGATGCGGAAGGTCGGGCGGGAGGCGACCTGGAGCGCGGCGGAGATCGTCGCGTAGCCGGAGGCGATTGAGCCCGTGACTTCGATGGTCTGCACCGCCAGAACAGCGGTGATGAACGCCTGCCCCGCCTCGATGCTGCCGGAGGCGGAGATGCTGATCCCGGCCTCGGCGGAGAGCGTTGCCGATCCCGCGACCAGCGAGCCGGAGACTTCGACCGCACCGGCAAGCGTGGCGCTGATATCGGCCGCGCCGGAGGTCAGTGAGCCAGTGGCCTCGACCATAGGCTCCACGGCCGCCGAGAGGGTCGCTGCGCCCGAGGCAAGCGCTCCCGACGCATCGAGCACGGTGGCAATGGATGCGTCCAACATCGCCGCCTGGGCGATCAGCGCCGCCGAGACGGCCTGAGCGATGGAGGCGCTGCCGTCGAGAGTGGCAGCGCCAGAGACAAGCGAGCCCTCAACGAAGGCCCCGGTGTCAATGACGTCGCCAGCACCGGCCAGCGTTGCTGCCCCGGAGAGCAGCGCCCCGGATACGGCCCGGATGGAGGTGGCTTCGGCCCCCGGCGCCATATCCCCCGAGAGCAGCAGAACGTCATTGCCGCTCTGCTGGTCGCCAGAGAGACGGATGCGGATCGGGCCGGCCATGTGGTGAGGCTCCTGCCAGCCTTACGGCGCGGCGGTGTAGGTCAGGCTCGTCAGGGAGCAATCCTGCCCATTGGCGATGGAGACGTTGCTAACCTCGATATCCCCGCCACCGCCTGTGCCGGTGACCGAGCACGAGAGAACGGTGCCGCCATCCTGGTCGAGCAGCTGGGCATTGTCGACGTCGCCCGAGGCTTCCGCCGTGGCCGCGATGGGTGTCCCTTCAAGGGTGATGACACCGGAAGAGGCCGCGCCGAAGGCCGGGTCCTGCAGATCGAAGTCCACGATGGTGGTGGTGCTGTCGCGCAGGCGGAGCACGGCAGTGCCAGAGCCGGTGTTGACGAGGGTATCGATCAGATCGGCGAGGGCCGAACGGACGGCAGTTGCGTGGGTAACGCTCATGGTTGGGCTCCTTTAGCCGGTGATGGCCGAACCGCCGGCCCCGTTGCCGCCGAGCCCGGTGAGAACAGCCGTGCCGGCCGCGAGCAGTTCGCCGACGAAGGCGCAGTTGAGATCGGTGACGCGGTAGTCGTATTTCGCGTCCTTGGTGGCCGGGAGGTACTTGGCGATGGTGCGGTTGCCGACCGTGAAGGTGGCGGGCTCGGTGACGACGAAGCGCGCCCCCACCGGAGCCGGTGTGGCTTTCTTGGGCATGGTGATGTCCTTGCTGGTTAGGAGGCCGGGGTACGTGTTCCGGCGAGGGTGATGGCGAACTTGTAGAGAGTGGCATCCTGGGGGGCGGGAGCGACCAACCACATCATGTCTCCCGCCTCGCAGACATCGCCGCCGGGAAGTGAGAAGGTCGGCGTGTGCTCGCCGGCCGCGAACGTCACCGTTCCAATAGGCGTGCCGTTCTTGACGATGGAGAACTCAGCGTCAGCCGTGGGGGCGTCCACTGCGTATCCTTGGCTACCAACAAGGCCGGCCGGGAAGTTGACTGAGGTCCGGAAGATGTACGGCTCCAGCTCCTCGCCTGAGTAGGGATTGTCGGGGCGACCGAAGCTCACGTCGACCAAGTTGCCTTGGAGGTAGTTGGGGTTGCTCCAATCGGCGGAGGAGTCCGAAAGCTTGATGTAGACCGCGGCGCGGCCGTCGCCACTGTCTGACACCAGGACGGTGTAGCCCTCGTCCTCGCCATCGTAGAGCGCACGTTCCGTGAGGTTGTCGACCACGACATCGAAGCTGAGGCCGGTACCGACACCAGCCGGGCCGGTGATGATCGCCGCTTCCGACCAATCCGCGGAATCGCCCGAGAGCTTGGAATAGATCGCTGCGCGACCGTCCCCAATATCGGAGACGAGGACTGAAAAGCCTTCTGCCTCCTCATCGTACGCATCGCGATCAGCGAGTGTTGCCACCTGCTTATCGGTGTTCGACCCGATGCCGATCTGGTCGGTATCGACGTAGGCCGCATTGCCGATTGGAACATTGAACCGCTGGTCCTCGAAAGAACCCAGGAATGCACGGATGCGGTAGCCATCCCGCCAGCCTGCGACGTGGAACGCCACCTTGCCATTGGCGTCTGCCGTGACCGGGTTGCCGGCCGCTATCGTGCCCTCCGCATCAAGGAAGAGAGGCACCAGCGGAAGGCCCGCCGTCTCGCGGCGCACCGATACCTGAGCCAGCGGCACGACGTTGCCGTGCTCATCGGTGATGACCCGCTCGTATCGCGCCAGTCCCATGCCGTCGCTCCTAGTTGATTTCGGAACCGCCGATGTCGCCGGTTCCCGTTTTTTTCACGAAGCTCACGCCGTCGATGGCCGGGCCCGCAGCGCCACCGGGGCCAACCTGCCGATCACCGGCATCGCCGCCGTGGTTGCTGCCGCTGCCGCCGCTACTGCCGGGGTTGCCGCCGCCACCGCCCGGAACCCCGGTCTCGAACGGCGCCTTCCACCATTCGGTAGAGGCAAAGGAGGTGCCGGGAGGCCCACCCGCATCACGAGAGCCAGCACTGCCGTTGCGGAAGGCCCCAGACCCGGGCGGGATGCCCGCGCCGCCACCGCCGCCACCGCCGAGATGACCGTTGTACTGC
>JAEZKB010000279.1 GCA_023415605.1 Pseudomonadota bacterium | reverse complement strand
ATCTCGAAGGCACCTACAGCGAGATTTACCCCGCTATCTCACAGGATGCCGAGGGCCTGCGACGCCTGTTCCGGCAGTTCTCGTTCCCCGGTGGCATACCGAGCCATGCTGCACCTGAGACGCCGGGCTCGATCCATGAGGGAGGAGAACTCGGCTACGCGCTTGTTCACGCCTATGGCGCAGCTTTCGACAACCCGGACCTCGTCGTCGCCTGCGTGATCGGTGATGGTGAAGCGGAGACCGGGCCGCTGGCAGCGTCCTGGCACTCGAACAAGTTCCTTAACCCGGCCATCGATGGTGCGGTGCTGCCGATCCTTCACCTCAACGGCTACAAGATCGCGAACCCGACCCTGCTCGCCCGCATGACCGACGAGGAGCTGAGAAGTCTCTTCGTCGGTTACGGCTATCATCCGATTTTCGTCGAGGGCGATGAGCCCGGCCCCATGCATCAGGCCATGGCAGGCGCGCTCGATGTCGCATTCGACCGGATTGCGGGCATTCAGGGCGATGCCCGTTCCGGCGGTGCTATCACCCGTCCCGCCTGGCCCATGATTATCCTGCGCAGTCCAAAGGGCTGGACGGGCCCGAAGGAGGTCGACGGCAAGAAGGTTGAGGGATTCTGGCGTTCGCACCAAGTTCCCGTGGCCGCGGCGCGCGAAGATGACGACCATCGCCGTATCCTTGAAGAATGGCTGCTCAGCTATCGCCCCGACGAGCTCTTCGACGAGACGGGCCGCCTGCGCCCCGAGCTTTCCGCTCTCGCGCCAGAAGGAGAGCGGCGGATGGGCGCGCTGCCGGAGGCCAATGGCGGTTTGCTGCGTAAGGAGTTGCGCCTGCCCCGCCTTGCCGATCACGCGATACTCGTGCCGAGTCCCGGTGGCACCATCGCCGAAGCCACCCGCGCCCTCGGCGCCTATCTGCGCGATGTCCTCACGCTGAACGCGCAGGAGAAGAACTTCCGCATCATGGGTCCGGACGAGACCGCGTCCAACCGTCTCGACGCCGTTTTCGAAGTCACCGACCGGGTGTGGATGGAGCCGATTGAGAGCTTCGATGTCTCACTCGCTCCCGAAGGCCGGGTGATGGAGGTGCTGAGCGAGCATCTGTGCCAGGGCTGGCTGGAGGGCTATCTCCTCACCGGCCGGCACGGCCTGTTCTCCTGCTACGAGGCCTTCATCCACATCGTGGATTCCATGTTCAACCAGCACGCCAAATGGTTGAAGGTCACGCGCGAGCTGGAATGGCGGGCACCCATCGCCTCGCTGAACTACCTCCTCACCTCGCACGTGTGGCGGCAGGATCATAACGGCTTCAGCCATCAGGATCCGGGCTTCGTGGATCACGTGGTGAACAAGAAGGCGGACATTGTCCGGGTCTATTTCCCGCCAGACGGCAACACCCTGCTATGCGTCGCCGACCACTGCCTTGCCACCTATAACCGGGTGAACGTCATCGTCGCCGGCAAGCAGCCCTCGCCGCAATGGCTGACGATGGAACAGGCCAAAGTGCATTGCGAGGCGGGCGCTGGCGCATGGCACTGGGCGGGCACGGCGGGGCCGGGCGAAGAGCCGGACCTCGTCCTCGGCTGCGCCGGCGATGTCCCGACGCTCGAGACGATCGCCGCCGCCGCCCTGCTGCGCGAGGCGCTGCCCGAGCTGAAGCTGCGCCTCGTCAATGTCGTCGACCTGATGAGCCTGCAGACGCCGCAAGAGCATCCGCACGGCCTGACCGATGAAGCGTTCGACAAGCTGTTCACCAGGGATCGGCCGGTGGTCTTCGCCTATCACGGCTATCCCTCACTCATTCACCGCCTCACCTACAAGCGGGCGAACCACTACAACTTCCATGTGCGCGGCTATCGCGAGGAAGGAACGACAACGACACCCTTCGACATGGTGGTGCTCAACGAACTCGATCGTTTCCACCTCGCGATCGAAGCGATCCGCCGGGTCCCGGCATTGGGCGAGCGTGGCCAACAGGCGGCCGAAGGCTTCCGCAGACGGCTCGCGGAGCATCGGGACTATATCGTCGAGAATGGCCAGGACATGCCCGAGATCCGCAACTGGAGCTGGCCCTACGCCACCGCAGCCGAGGCGGGCGACTGAGCCCGCCCACCGGCCCCCCGACAGGAGGCGCTTCGTTGAAGAATGTCGTGCTGGCCATCAATGCGGGCTCATCCACGATCAAGTTCGGCGCTTTCGAGACCGGCGACGGCGCCCCGGAACTCGTGCTCAGGGGGCTGGCCGACGATCACGCGCCGCAGCACGCGCTGACGCTCGCCTCTGGAGATGGCTCGGCCGAGGAAACCGTGACGCTGGAAGGCGAGCGCACGCGCGAGAACCTTTTCCGCGTCATGCTCGATGAGGTGGACCGGCGCCTCGCCGGGCGGCGCCTTCTGGGTGTCGGCCACCGCGTCGTCCATGGCGGGCCAGCGTTTTCCGAGCCCGTTATCATCGATGCGGACACGTTCGCCGCCATCGAAGAGCTCACTCCGCTCGCGCCGCTGCATCAGCCGCGCTGCCTGGAGCCGATCCGCGCCCTGCTGGCTCTCCGCACGGACCTCCCGCAGGTCGCATGCTTCGACACCGCCTTCCATCGCACCCTGTCGCCGACGGCGGCGCGCTATGCGATTCCCCGCACCTTCGAGGAGAAGGGGGTGCGCAAATACGGCTTCCACGGCCTATCCTATGAGAGCATCGCGCACCGGCTGCATGACATGTCACCCGAGCTTTCTGCTGGACGCACCGTCGTGGCGCATCTGGGCAATGGCGCCAGCATGTGTGCGATGCGGGACGGGCGCAGCCTCGACACGACGATGGGCCTCTCGGTGCTGGACGGGCTGGTGATGGGTACGCGCTGCGGCTCGATCGACCCGGGCGTCGTTCTCTATCTGCAGAAGGCCTGCGGGTTCGATGCCGACGGGGTGGAGGATCTGCTCTATCACCGCTCCGGGCTGCTGGGCGTCTCCGGATCGTCGAGCGACATGCGCGAGCTTCTGGCGAACTCGGACCAGCCCTCGCGGGACGCCGCCGAGCTGTTCGTCCATCGCGCGGCGCAGGCTACGGCGACCATGGCTCACGCGCTGGAAGGGCGCGACACGCTCGTCTTCACCGGCGGGATCGGCGAGCATTCGCCGCAGATCAGGGCGGCGATAGGCGACCGGCTCGGCTGGCTCGGCGTGCGGTTCGACGCCGCTGCCAACGAGCGGGCCTCGGCGGAGATCGGAGGGGCAGGCAGTCGCGTGCGCGTGCTCATCCTCCCCGCAGAGGAAGAACGCATGATCGCCCTGCATACCAATGCGACGCTGCGCACCGTCTGACCGCTGATCCGCCCGCGAGGCAAACGGCGTGGAGACGCCGCAGCCGGCCTCAGTGACTGATCATCCACGGACGCGCCGATGGGAAGCTCTTTGCGCCGCTCGCGGCGGTCGCGGTCTTGG
>JAEZKB010000186.1 GCA_023415605.1 Pseudomonadota bacterium | reverse complement strand
GTCGAGAAGAAGGGCTCGAAAATCTTCTCGAGGATTTCGGGCGACATGCCGGTGCCGGTATCCTCGACTTCGATCAGCACGTAGTCGGCCGCCGGCATGCCGGTATAGGTCATGCCCGCCGTTTCGCTCTCGGTGACGTTGCGGGTGCGGATGGTGATCTTGCCGCCGTTCGGCATCGCGTCGCGCGCATTGACGACGAGGTTGACCACCACCTGCTCGAGCTGCACCAGGTCGGCCTTGACCGGCCAGATGGCGTGGCCGTGGTCGACGTCGAGCGTGATGGTCTCGCCGATGAGGCGCTTCAGGAGCACCGTCAGGTCGTCGATATGGGTGGTGATTTCGAGGAGCTGCGGCCGTAGCGTCTGCCGGCGCGAGAAGGCCAGCAACTGGCGGGTGAGACCGGCGGCGCGGTTGGCGCTGTTCTTGATCGCCATCAGGTCGTTGAACGACGGGTCGCCCGGCTTGTGCTTCAGAAGCAGCAGGTCGGCAAAGCCGATGATGGCGGTCAGCACATTGTTGAAATCGTGCGCCACGCCACCGGCGAGCTGGCCGACGGCCTGCATCTTCTGACCCTGCGCGAACTGTGCTTCGAGCTTGCGCTGGTCGGTCATGTCCAGCGAATAGACATTCACCCGTTCGGGTGAATCC
This sequence comes from Pseudomonadota bacterium, assembly GCA_023415605.1. Classification (GTDB taxonomy): domain Bacteria; phylum Pseudomonadota; class Alphaproteobacteria; order Rhizobiales; family Devosiaceae; genus Devosia_A. The sequence goes on along the minus strand of JAEZKB010000186.1, from coordinate 56,551 downwards.
GCACTCTCCTCGGACCCTGAGACATAGAGACGAACCGCATGGTCGCCCTCGCGGGCGAGCAGGGCATCGACCGGCTCGATCTCGGACTTGTTGGCGATGGCCGCCGCGATCGCCTCGCGGAAGCGCTCCCGGTTGGGCTCGGCAATGAGCTCGGCCATCGGCTTCATCTCGATGGTCTGCTCCCCGCCCTGCCAGCCGAAGATGCGGCTGAACGGCGCGTTGGTGCGGACGATGCGCCCCTGCCCGTCGAGCGTGGCGATGGCGAAAGGCGTGTCGTTGAAAAAGCGCGAGAAGCGGATTTCGGAGACGCGCAGCGCCTCTTCCTGATTGGTCCCGCTGCGCCGGTCGAGGACGAGCGTGCGCGTCTCGCCCAGTTCGCCATCGGCGAGGCGGGCGGCGCGATGGAGGAGGCGCACCGGGAAACTGGTACCGTTGCGGCGCACGAGGTCGATATCGATGATCTCGGTGCGGATTTCGCCATCACTCCTGCCTCGCATCAGGAGGCTGGCGCCATCGCCGCGAACGATATCGTCGAGCTTGATCTGGTCGGTGTCGAACTCGGCGAGGTCGTAGCCGAGCCAATCGGCGAGTGTTGAGTTCAGATACTGGACCGAGCCCTTGGCGTCGGCCGAGAAGAAGCCTGCCGGCGCGTGATCGAGATAGTCGATGGCGCGCTGCAACTCGAGGAAGGTGTTGTCCTGCTTCTCGCGGTCGCGGGTGATGTCCTCGACACTCCAGAGCACCAGCGGCTTGTCGGAGCCCTCGACAGCCGGCAAGGCGCGGACCATGACGCGATACCAGAACGGCTTGGTGCTGCCGCCCAAGGCGCCGCCCAACCCGCCGACGAGGCGGATGTCCTCGCTGGCCGGACGGCCGTCGCGCGCAGCGCGGCTCAGCCGGTAGACGGCCTCGCTGGCCTCGGGCTGACCGGCAAAGAGGCGGGGAACGCCGACCGGCACGCCATCGGTGAGGCTGCCCGGAAAGGTACCGTATTGGGCGTTGACATAGGAGATCTTGCCCTCGCGGTCGGTGACCACGGCGCCATATGGCAGGCTGTCGACGATGGCGCGGGAGACGGTCCGCGTTTCATCGCTGGAGGCGATGCGGAAGAGGCCTGCCGCAATGGCAAACAGGCAGAACACCCCGACCACAGCCAGCAGGCCGAGGAAGACCAGGATCAGGTCGGGCGGGATGCGGTCGCCCAGCGTCGAGACACCGACCGCGACGAGGATGAAGAAGGCGGCCAGCGCCACCACGCGCCAGAGCCCGGCGGCGCTGCGTGGCCGGCTCACCAGCGGATCGGGATAGCTGTCCTCGTCAAGCGGCGTGATGGCCATCCGGGTCGTCGATGCTCCTGGCACGGGGCGAATCAGACCCCTTATGAAGTCCTAGCAAATGGCCGCGTGAGAGGGGAGAGAAAGGCAGTTTTCCACGCGCGGGAAATGCGCGGCGGTGCAACGATGCTACGGCGGTGGGGTCATCACGCGCCGGCCCGCCATCCGGACTTGTCGCGCAGGCGCATGACGTAGCCGATGACTTGGGCGACGGCCTTGAAGTGCTCGGTGGGGATCGGGTCGTCGACCTCGACGCTGGCATAGAGGGCGCGGGCGAGCGGCGGGTTCTCGATGATGGGGACGTCGGCGCTCTTGGCCACTTCGCGGATCTTGAAGGCGATGGCGTCGGCGCCTTTGGCGACGCAGACGGGGGCCGACATGTCGCGGTCGTATTTGAGCGCCACGGCGAAGTGGGTCGGGTTGGTGATAACGACGGTGGCTTCCGGCACCGCCTGCATCATGCGTTTGCGGCCGCGCTCCTGACGGATCTGGCGAATGCGGCCCTTGACCTTGGGATCGCCTTCCATCTGCTTGTATTCGTCGCGGGTTTCCTGGACCGTCATCATCTGCCGCTTCCACCAGCGGTTGCGCTGGTAGACGTAGTCGGCGATGGCGACGATGGTGACGACGGCGATGACGGCGGCGAAAATCTTGATGCCGAGATCAACGAAATCCTGAAGGATCAGGCCCACCTCGGCAGTGATCATCACCTCGGCGTGGTTCACCTCGGGTGCCAGCACGAACCAGAGCACGCCGCCCACCACGGCGAGCTTCACCAGGCCCTTGACGAAGTTGACCAGCGCTTCCTTTGAAAAGAGCCGCTTCGCGCCGGCCAGCGGCGAGACTTTCGAGAACTTCGGCGTGATCGGATCGACTGAGACCAGCGGCCGGTGCTGCACGAGATTGCCGGCCGTGGCGAAGACGGCGACGACGATCATCGGGATGACAGCCACAAGCAGGATAGCGCCCATGATCTGCCAGAAGATCGACCCGAAGGCAGCCCCGCCGACTTCGTACATGTCGGCATTGGCGATGAGGCCCTTGAGACTGTCGCTGAGTGAGGCGGCCGTGCCCGGCGCCAGCATCACGAACATCAGCGCCGAACCAGAGAGGGTGAACCAGGTGGTCACCTCCTGGCTTTTGACCACATCACCCTTCTTGTGGGCGTCCTCGAGCTTTTTTTGCGAGGGGTCTTCTGTTTTGGATTCCTGTTCCGGGGCTTCGTCGCTCACCGACCGAGACCCCGGAGCGTCGCCAGCTCACTCTCGAAATGAGTGAGATACCACCCCATCATCATGGTGAGCAGCAGCGCCAGAAGAACCAAACCCACGCCGATCGTCGCCGGCATGGCAACGAAGAAGACCTGCAGCTGCGGCATCATTTTGCCCAGGATGCCCATGCCCAGGTAGAAAACGAGGCCGAAGACGATGAACGGCGCCGACATCTGCACGCCGATGACGAAGGCGCTGGCCGCCGCCTGGATCGCCATCTGCAGCGCATCGCCGAACATCAAGGGATCGGTGGGCGAAAAGATCATATAGCTGTCGTGCACGGCCGAAAGCGCCACATGGTGCAGGTCGGTGGCGAAGATCAGCGCAATGCCGAGGAAACTCAGGAAGCTGCCGATGATGGCGCCCTGGATGCCGCGATTGTTGGGGTCCGCCGCCATGGGGGCGGAGAGGCCGGCCTGGAACGCGATGATGGCGCCGGCGACCTGCGTCGCCATCATGATGAAGCGGGTAATCCCGCCCAGGATGAGACCCACGATGAGTTCGTGAAAGAGCAAGGCGATGACATCGGCCATGTCGGTCGGCAGGCGCGGCAGGCCGGGCGAGATCAGCGGATAGAGCACCAGCGTGAAGGCGAGCGCGAAGGTGAGGCGCATTCGCGCCGGGATCACCTGCTCCCCGAGAGCAGGCAGCAGCATCAGCAGCGTGCCGACGCGGGCGAAGATGAGGATATAGAGAAAGGCCGTCTCGGGCAGCCAGTTGAGCGAGATCATCGGCTAGCCTCAGCCGCCCACGATGATCATGTCGGCGACCCGGTTCATGAAGCCCTGCATCATCGAGCCCATGAAGGGCAGCGTCAGCAGCATCGTTACAAAGATGGCAATGATCTTGGGCACGAAGACCAGGGTCATTTCCTGGATCTGCGTCAGGGCCTGGAACAGCGCGATGACCACGCCGATGAGCAGGCCCACCAGCATCATCGGCGCCGAGATCATGATCAGCACCCAGATGCCGTCACGGGCGATGTCGAGAACTTCTGCTCCGGTCATCGGGACCCTACTCCATGGACACGTCCACTACGGGACGGATTCGCGTTCGCTGTCAGCCATCGCGTGCGAAGGCTAGATCGGCATCCGCATGATTTCTTCGTAGGCCGAGATCACCCGGTCGCGCACCGTCACCATGGTTTCCATGGCGAGTTCAGCCTGCGACATGGCGGTGACGACGTCGACCATGTCGGCCTTGCCGTTGACCATCTGCATGGACTGCGTCTCCGCCACCTTGCCGGCATCGACGACACCTTGCACCTGGCTGGCGAGCATCTTGGCGAAATCGTTGCCTGGTGCGGCGCTGTTGAGCGCCAGCATATCGGTCTGGGCCTTGGGCGCCTGGCTGACCAGCTTCTGAGCCTGCCCGTAGGCGGCGGTTGCGGCGTTGAAGGGAATGCCTGCCATCTAGATAATCCTTAGCCGCGGAGAATGTTGATCGTTGAACCCAGCATCTGCCGGGTGACGGTGACGACGTTGAGGTTGGCCTCGTAAGTCCGCTGTGCTTCGCGCATATCCATGGTTTCGATCAGCGAATTGACGTTGGGATACTTGACGTAGCCCTTCTCGTCGGCAGCCGGATGGCCGGGCTCGTAACGCAGGTTGAAGTCGGAGTTGTCGAACGACAGCCGGCCGATCTGCGGAATCTTGCCGCCGGCCTCCTCGTCCATCACCGCCTTGAAGGTCGGGATACGGCGGCGGTACGGGTCTTCCTCCGGCGTCTTGCCGGCGGAATCGGCATTGGCGATGTTCTCGGCGATGACACGCATACGGGCGTTCTGGGCGTGCAGGCCCGACGCGGCGATCTTGAGTGAGGACATGAAGTCCGACATGACGCTCTATCCCCTTAGCTCGACCGCCCGAGGGCCGTCTTGATCATCTTGATCGAGCGCGTGTAGAGCGCCGTGACCGCCTGGTAGTCCATCTGGTTGGTGGTGACCTTCATCATCTCGTCTTCGAGCGTGATGCCGTTGCCTTCGGGCGTGATCTCGAAATTGTTGAGGTCGCGCGATCCGAAGCCTTCGCCGCCACTGCTCGCCTTGACGATGTGCATCGGGTTGGTGGCCTGCGTGGCGATCGTGGCCACCGACAGGTTGTTGCGCAGATCGTCCGCAAAGCCGTAGGCCTTGAGGTCACGGCCCCGATAGCCTGGCGTTTCGGCATTGGCGACGTTCTCGGCGAGCAGACCCTGGCGCGTCTGATGCCATTTCATCTTCTGGGTCAGCGCTGAGAACAGCGGTATATTGGTGACGCCCACGCCGGAATCTCCCAGAGGCAACTGGGCAAATCCTGCCGGGCGATGGTTAACCACACGTTAACTTTGTCGCAATTTGAGGCAATTGCGCCTCGCAATTTGCACATTGTCTCTCATATACTGGGCAATTAATGCAGGGTCGGAGTTCTCCCCCTACTCCGCTGGCCACGCTGGAGACCACGCATGCAGTTCCTCACGGCCCTATTCGGGGGCTCCGAGAATACGATTCTGAACGCCGCCTTTGCGCTCGGCCTTGTCTTGGTGCTGATCCTCTTCGGGCTGTGGGCGATGAAGTTCTTCCTCTCGGCTTCCTCGAACATGGCCCGCGGCCGCAACCGCCGGCTGACGGTGGTCGAGAGCGTGCAGATCGACGCCCGGCACAAGGTGACCATCCTCAGGCGCGACAATGTCGAGCATGTCATCATGACCGGCGGGGCGCAGGACGTGGTGCTGGAAACCGGCATCGTCGTCGAAAAGGTCGGCATCCGCCGCCCGGCACCGGCTCAGCCCGCCGCCGCTCAGGTGCAGCCGAGTGCCGCAGAAGAGCTGCGTCCGCAGCCGCCGGCCACTGCACGTACGCCGATGGAACTGCTGCGCGAAGCCGGACGCCCGGCAGCGCAGCGCAAGGCGCCGCAACTGCGCAATACCAGCCTGCTGCGTCCCCCCGGCCGTGCCGATACCCCGGTTATCCCCATGAATGGGTACAATTCGGACGCCCTTGCAGCCGACTCAGCTAAAAGCGGCCCAGTGACCGAAACCAACGGGCAGGCCAAGCTTGGCGCCGCGACTTCCAGCCGCTTCATCGCAGACGCCCTTAAAGCCGAAGGGAAGTGACCGCTCGCTTCTCGCGAAGCGCCTTCTCACCTTACTCGCCCTTGCCGCCGCCATCCTGATCCCGAGCCTCGCCTTCGGGCAGGACATCTCGATCGACTTCGGTGACGATGCCACGCTGACCGAGCGGGCCGTCCAACTCGTCGGTCTCGTGACCCTGCTATCGCTGGCGCCTTCGATCCTCGTCATGGTGACGAGCTTCACGCGCATCGTGGTGGTGCTGTCGCTGCTGCGCACGGCGATCGGCCTGCAGACCGCGCCGCCCAATTCGGTGATGGTCAGCCTGGCGCTGTTCCTCACCATCTTCATCATGGGCCCGACGCTGCAGCAGTCCTATGACCAGGGCATCCAGCCGCTGCTCGCCGGTACGATCGAGATGGAGCAGGCCTTCACCCAGGCCTCGGCACCGATCGCGACCTTCATGCAGGCCAACGTGCGGCCGCAGGATCTCGAGCTCTTCTACGACATGTCCAATCTGCCGCCGCCCCAGACCGAGGACGAGGCGGTGCCGCTGCAGGTACTGATCCCCGCCTTCATGATCTCGGAACTGCGGCGCGCCTTCGAGATCGGCTTCCTGCTCTTCATCCCCTTCGTGATCATCGACATGGTGGTGGCGTCGGTGCTGATGTCGATGGGTATGATGATGCTGCCGCCGGTGGTGATCTCACTGCCGTTCAAGCTGATCTTCTTCGTGCTGGTCGACGGCTGGCACCTCGTCGCCGGCTCGCTCGTCCGCAGCTTCGTCTCAGGCTAGGCGGCGTTCGGCGGCGGCACGGCCTCGACCGGTGTCATCGGGTCGCCAGGGTAAACCTGCCGATAGGACGTGAGAAACGCGTTGAGTGAGTCCAGGTCGGCCACCTGACGGGCCACCTTCTTGAACTCGGCGCTGGTCGGCGTGATGTCGCTGGTGACGAAGTTGAAGATCGCCCATTCGGCCGATTGTGCCATGGTGTCGCCGAACTTGGCCCGAAGCCGCGACACGCCCATCGTGTCGTTGGCCAGCACGAAACCGACCGCTGCCTTGACCACATTCATGCGACCGACCTGGTCGAGCTCGTTCGACCCCTCGCCCTGCGAGTAGATCACTTCGATGAGTTCGGCGGCTTGGGTGTAGTTCTTCGATTTCCAGAACCCGTCGACGCGAAGCAGATCGGCATCGAGCCCCTTGACCCGGCTGAGCAGATCGATGGCGAGATCCTGCCGGCCGGCATCGATCAGCGCGCGGGATTCGAGGATGCGGCGCTGCCGTTCGAGCAGCGGCGACAGATCCGCCAGACGCGTCCGGTTGAGCACGCGCAAGGCCGCCTCGGGATTGCGGTCGGCAATGCGGATGACGGCAAGATCGGCCGCGATCTGCGACTGCGCCACGCCCTTTAGGCGATTGTCGATCTGATATTCGAGGAGGTCGCCAGCCTGCGTCAGCAGGTCGGCCTTCACCAGCCGTCGCGCCAGATTGCGGATCATCTCGTCGCCGCGCGCGCCGGGCGGCGTCAGCTGCTGGAAGTCGTAGTAGAGCGAGAGCGCGTCGATATCGCCCAGTTCTTCGGAGGCGCCGTCGAGAAAGAGCGAACCGAACTGCGCCTGCGCTTCGGCAAGCAGCGTCGTGATCGAGGCGTTCTCGGGGTAGAAGGACACCGCCTGCTTCACGACCTCGAAGCCTTCGCGATACTTCTTGTCGCGGAAATAGAGTTCGGCGAGGAGCTTGGACATGTCGGCTTCAAGCTTGTTGCCGCGCCACAGCATGGCTTCGGCGCCCAGTGTCGCCGTGGCCTTGACGAGATCGACGCGGCCCTCCTGATCGAGCAGCAGCAGGGTGCGATAGACCGCCTCGGCTCGCGTCGGGCGAATATCGGCGGTGATCACCTGACCATAGGTGTCGAGCGCTTCGTCGATATTGCCGTTGAGTTCGGCCAGCCGCCCCTGCATCAGCTGATACTGGCTGATCTGCTCTTCATCGAGCTTGGGGAAGGAAATCTCGCCGAGGAGACGCGCCGCCATGGTGCTGTCCTTGGTCTCGACCGCGGCACGAATGGCGGCCAGCAGGAAGCGTGACTGCACCCAGCCCGGATAGGAGTCGAGAATGCCCTGCGAAGCGATGGCATCGAGCCGGGCGCCCTGATAGTCGCCGGCATCGGACTTGGCGATCGCCCGCCACATCAGGCTATCGACTTCTTCCTCGTAGCTTCCGGCGGTGAGAATGCCCAACGCCTCGCCGGGGCGATGGGCGACCACATCGGCCATCGCCTGAAGTAGACGCAGCTTCTTGCGCAGGTCGTCGGTTTTCATCTCCTCATCGAGCACGCTCAACACGCCCAGCGCCTCGAATGCGAACTGGTTGGCGATGTAGAGTTCGGCGAGCTCGAGCCGGGCGAGATCGCGCAGCCGGCCTTCGGCGTCGGCAGCCTTGGAGATGGTGTCTTCGCGGCGGCGAGCGAACTCGCCCGGGTCATCGACCTTGGCGGCGATGAGATCGACGAAACCGGCGCGAGAAGTGGTCGCGGCTTCGGCATCGGGCGGGCGCACTCCATCCACCGCCGAGAGCACCAGGCCCTCCTCGGTGCTGATGACTGCATTCTTGCCGTCAATGCCGACTTGCACATCGTCGTGCTCGGGCTTGATGACGAGCCCATGCACCGAGCGCAGGGCAGTGAAATCGACGTAGTTGAGGTTGCGTGCGGCGCCGCGCGAGGGCGGATAGGCGGTGACGACGTTGAGCAGGTCGCCCACCGTGGGATCGCGGAACTGGTGCACCCTGGCCGGCCGGTTGAGATCGGCCAGCATCTGGTAATGCCCTTCATTGTCGCGCAGTCGGGTCAGCGTAACCGGCTCGGTGGGGTTGAGCAGCACATCGCCGAGCGACAGCACCCAGGAGCGGCCCTCCGAACCCAGCGTCGCCAGGCGCTCGGCGGAGAGATCGAGGCGGACGACTTCGGTATCGCCGGCAGGCATCACTTCGAAGCGGCTGGCGATCGAGGACAGCGCCTCGGTCTGGGCCGGCGGATTGATGGCGGTGGAGGTGTCGAACAACATCCAGACGGTATCGCCACGGCGGAATACGGCGGCGGCGGTATCCTGTTCGAACGGGAAAGTGACACGGACCGTCGAGCCGACCGTGCTTATGGTGGGGGTCAGTGCCATTTGCTGGTGCGACGGACCGACGCTTTCAACCTCCGCCGCGTGCTCGGCGGCCGCTTCCGCCGCTGCCTTGCGTTCAGCGTCTGCGATTGCGGCGCGCTCGGCCTTCGCCTTCTCGGACGCTTCAATGGCGGCGGCGAGGCCATTCTCTTTCGAGATATCGATATCGAGCACATATTGCCGCGGTGAGCTGGTGTAGAAGCGCGGCACGATGCCTGGCGCCACCCGGAAGGTGACGCGGGTGCCATCGGCACTCACCGAGTTGACCACCTGCTTGAGCTCGGGCGGGAGGTCCGCCTTGAGGCCATAGAGGTCCACCGGGACCGGCCATTCGAAATCGACGTTGGCCACGGCGTCTTTGACCGCGAAGGTCGCCTTGGTGTCCACATTCCAGCTGAATTCGACACGGAGGAAGGTCGGGTTACGACCCACGCGCAGCGAGGCGACCGGGTTCAGCCGCTTGGCCTCCTCGGCCTTGCGCTTCTGCTCCGCGATCCGCTCGGCCTGTTTGGCACGCTTGGCGAGATCGGCAATTACCTCCGGCGGCAGGCTGGGCGGCAGCCCCTGCCAGCTCGGCGGCATCAGGTCGATGAAGAGCTTCTCGCCCGCTTCCATGTGGTTGATGTTGAGTGCCGTACGGAGCCCAAAGCGAACGCCGCGGGCATCGGGGTCGACGCGCGCCACGGAGATGTAGCTGGGCAGCGCCACCGCGACGTCGGGCAGCAGCAGGGCGATCGGCTCGGCGAATTCCACCGCGAGCACGCCGTTCTCGTATTTGACCTTGTACTTGGGCAGATCGTTGCGCCCGGGAAAGCCCAGCACCAGACGGCCATAACCGGCTTCAGCGGTAACGAAGAGCTGAGCTTTGTCCTGGGCATGGGCGAACGCCGGCCAGAGGCCGATCAACGCCACTATGGCCACGCACAGCGCCTTCAGCGCCTGCGCCAACCTTGCCCGATACTCGATCATGCCGGCTTCTGCCCGCCCGTACTCAACTTCCGGAGGACAATAGGCCGGGCGAACTTAACGCGCCGCTAACCCCGGCCCGTAAAACACCATGGTTTTGGCGGAACTTACTGGCCGACGATCTGTGGCAAGGCGGCCAAGTCCTCGGCCGTCACCGCCACCTGTGGCTCGGTCGGCGCGATCGCCATCGAGGCGGTGAGGTCCTTGGCCTTGACCGGGCTCATCTTGGCCATGATCGGCGCCAGCTTGCGCGGGTTCATGGCACGCGACACACGGAGCAGCGTGTTCATGTCGAGTTCGTCGAAGATCAGCGCCGCTTCCTTGGGCTTCATGGTCTCGTAGAGCGCCACGATCGACTTGAACTGGCCTTCTTCGGCCTCCTTGTTCTGGTCGACCAGCGCATTGATCCGCGCCTCGAGCTGCTGGAGAACGGCCGTACGTTCGTTGATGCGCTTCTCTGCTGCCTCGACCAGTGCCAGGCGCATGTTGAGTTCCTGCTCCCGGGCATCGAGATCAGCCCGGCGCTCGCCGAGACGCTGCTCGACCGCCGAGGCGCTGCTGGTGTCGGGCGCAAATGGCACAAGCTGGCCGTCGTCCCCCTGCACCACCGGCTGGGCCACGTCGTCGATGAGACCAGCGCGTGGGTCGCAAACCACCTCGGCCGTTGCCTCGGGACCATGGTCGCCGCTTGCCGCCGGAGCGGCCGCACCGTCAGGCGGACAGGCGACTTCCGCCGGAGCTACAGGATGCTCACCGGCCTCCGCGGCATGCTCCCCTTGGGTCGTTGGGGGATGTTCCCCTTCGGCATTTGCGGCATGTTCCCCTTCGGCATCTGCGGCATGTTCACCTTCGGCATCTGCGGCATGTTCACCTTCAGGAGCTGCGGCATGCTCCTCATCGCTCGCCGGCGCACCGTGCCCGGCAGCCATCGCGGCGGCGGCCTTCGGATCTTCAAGCGGCAAGGTCGGCGCCGTATCCTCGGCCGTCGGGCTCGAATCCATCATCGTGGGGTCGATGAGCGAGGCGAAGCCATCGTCCACCACGCCCTCGGTCTTGCCGCTGCCACCGCCGTGGGCGGCTCCGCCACCCCCCGACGCCCCTCCGCCTGCTGCCTCGGCTGTCGACGTGCCGACCAGCACGTAGCCGCCATTGGTCACGAGGCCGACGCCCTTGAAGATCAGCAGGGCGACGGCCGCGAAGATAACAATGGGGAGCAGGCGGACGGATTTCATGCGGCGTTACTGCCGCTGATCCGTGGCCGCATGGCGAGCTGTTGAAGCGCCGATTGCAGCTTGCCCTCGACCGGCTTGGGCGGCTCGACAACCCGCGGTTCGGGCATCGCGCCCGGCTGCGACCGGGCCATGGTCGTGATCTTGGCGATCTTGTCCATGATCTGCTGGCCGGCATTGACGTGGTTGGCGATCTCGACGCCGAACTTCTCTGCTTCCTGCAGTCGGGCCTGCAACACCGCATCGGCCTCCACGGCCGCGGTCTTGAGCTCCGTCACCGCCGCGTTGGCCAGCGAGGTGGCCTGCACGAGGTCCGCAACCATCTTGCGCAGTTGATCGCGATCAGAGTGAAGCCGCTTCAGCCTCTGGTTCAAGATAATGCAGTAGCCGATTGTGGTAGCTAACAAAATTGCTACCATACTTTCCACGATCAGGCCGAATGCCATCACCTGCCCTCCCGAGGCTGTTCGTCAATTGCTTCGAAGGCCGCCATCGTCACCTTTGGCGGGTTGAGTGGCCGCGTTGTGCGCACCGAGACGTGGTTGCCGATATGGCCCATGATGCCTTCAGTCAGCTCCACGTTGCCGCAGCGCAGCTTGATCGGGTCGTTCGGCGAGCAGTCGAACATCACCGTGTCGCCCGGCTGCAGGCTGAGCATGCGGCTGAGCGGCAGGTCGAGTTCGTGCAAGACCGCTTCGACCTCGATATCCGCGGCATAGATTTCTGTGGCGAGATGGCCTTCCCAGATCGGGTCGCGGCCGAACTTCTCGCCCATATACATCTGCAAGAGCTGCTCGCGGATCGGCTCGATCGTCGCGTAGGGCAGCAGGATCTCGATCTTGCCGCCGCGATCGTCCATCTCGATGCGCAGTTCGATGAGGATCGCCGCGTTGGCCGGGCGAGAAATGGCGGCGAAGCGCGGATTGGTCTCCAGCCGCTCGATCTTGAAATGCACCGGTGTCAGCGGTTCGAAGGCCTTGTGGGTATCCTCGAGGATCACCTCGATCATGCGGCGGGCCAACGCCATCTCGATGGTCGTATAAGGCCGACCCTCGACCCGGATATTGCCGCCGACGCGCCGTCCGCCCAACAGTACGTCGATCATCGAATAGATAAGCGCGCTGTCGACGGTGAGCAGCCCAAAATTCTCCCACTCCTCGGCCTTGATGACCGAGAGAATGGCGGGCAGCGGGATGGAGTTGAGATAGTCGCCGAAGCGCACCGAGGAGATCGACTCCATCGACACTTCGACATTGTCCGAGGTGAAATTGCGCAGCGAGGTCGTCGACAGGCGCACCAACCGGTCGAAGACGATTTCGAGCATCGGCAGGCGTTCATAGGAGACGAGCGCCGAATTGATCAGCGCCTGCACGCCGCTGAGCTCGACATTGCCGCCGGCATTGGCGTCAAAGCCGAGCAGGCTGTCGATTTCATCCTGGTTGAGCACGCGGTCGGCCGAGTCGCCCTCGCCCGTCACCGGATCGGCGTCGAGCATCGCCGCCCACTCCGCGGACATGGCGTCGTCATTGCTGGTATCGGAAGCCGGCGCGGCAGTCGCGCCGATGCCGTCCAGCGCCTCGTCGAGGTTCCAGTCGTCCGACAGTTTGTCCTGATCGGTGGGGCCAGCCATTACTGAACCAGGATTTCCTTGAACAGGATGCTGTCGATCTGCGCCGGGAAGATCGCCACGTTGACGCGGCGGCGCAGTTCTTCCTTGAGCCGATAGATACCGGCGGAGCCCTCAAGATCACTCTTGCGAAGTTCGCGCAGGTAGACCTGGAAGGCATCCACGACCTTGGCCATGCGCGGCTGGATCTCTTCCATCATCTTCTCGTCGGCGACTTCGAGCGCGATGGTGAGCTTCATGAAGGCCTCGCCCTGCCCCTCGGCCTTGAGATTGACCGTCATGGTCGGCAGGTTGAAGATAAAGCTGTCGTGGGTCTCGGCCAGATGCGTGTCCGACGCCGGCGGAGCCGAAAAGAAGAAGAAATAAGCTGCAGCGCCCGCGCCGATCAGCAGGAACGCCGCCGCGCCGGCGAGCAGCATGATCGGCGGCTTCTTCTTGACCTTGCCCGAGGCGTCGCCGTCTTCGATTTCCGCTTCAGCGGCCATGCCGAAAATCCCGGATTGCCGGACGATTCCGGCTTACCCACAAAGCTATGCCGGTCGCTGGTTAACGATTGGTTACCCGCAGGGTCAAAGCGGCACAATTTGCCGGGTAGCTTTTGCCGCATACCGGCTTTTTCCGCCCCCGCCATTTACTAGCCAAGCGCAGTAAACCTATGATTTCATTACATTGTCCGCTTTGGCACGGTTTCTGCAATGTTAACGCCGAACCGCGACGGCTTGGGGAAGTCAGCGTGGTTCGGGGAATAACGGGGACCATGCGCCGATGGAAAATGCGCAGCTGATTTCGCTTTCGCGCCAGATGGCCTTGCAGCGGCAGATGGATGTCGTGGCGAACAATCTCGCCAACATCAACACGACCGGCTTCAAGGGCGAGCAGATCCTGTTCGAGCAGTATTTGATGCCGGTTGCTCGCGACAAGGATTTCACCTACCCCGACCAGCCGCTGCACTATGTCGAGGATTGGGCCACCATCCACGATATGTCCAATGGTGCGATCACGCTCACCGGCAACCCGCTGGACGTGGCTCTCAACGGCGAAGGCTTCCTTACCGTTTCTACTCCGGGCGGCGACCGCTACACCCGCTCCGGCGCCCTACAGATCAACAATGAGGGGACGCTGGTCGATATCGACGGCAATCCGGTGCTGGCCGAGGGCGGCCAGGTGCAGTTCGACGACAGCGACACCGACATCACCATCTCGCCTACCGGCGTCATCTCCACCAACAACGGCACCAAGGGCCGGCTGGCGATTGTCGAATTCGCCTCCCCCGAGATGCTGACCCGCGAAGGAAACAACCTCTTCGCCGCCATGGATGGCGCCGAGGGGCTGCCTGCCACCCGCACCAAGGTGGCGCAGGGCGCCATCGAACGCTCGAACGTCTCCGGCGTCGCCGAGATGACCGAAATGATCCGCGTGTCCCGCGCTTACGAAAGCATCGCCAGCACGATGCAAAAGCAGGACGACATGCGCCGCACCGCCATTCAGCGGCTCGGAAGCGAAGCGAACGCCTGAGGAGGCTGACCCATGAAAGCTCTCTATATCGCATCGAGCGGCATGTCGGCGCAGGAGCGCAACGTCGAAGTCATTTCGAACAACATCGCGAACATGCGCACGACCGGCTACAAGAAGCAGCGCGCAGAGTTCCAGGATCTCCTCTACCAGTCGTATCGCCGCGCCGGCGCCTCGACCTCCGACCAGGGCACCATGGTCCCTGCCGGGCTCGAGATCGGTTCCGGTGTGAAGACGTCGGCCACCCCGCGCGTGATGAGCCAGGGCGCCGTCTCGCCCACCGAGAAGGAACTCGACATCGCCATCCGCGGCGAGGGCTACTTTGCCATCCAGATGCCGGACGGCTCGACCGCCTATACCCGCGATGGATCGTTCGAGCGCTCCGCCGAAGGCGAGATCGTCACGGTCGACGGCCACCCTGTGCAGCCCAGCATCACCCTGCCCGACGGGGCCACCGGCGTGTCGATCTCGCCGGACGGCATCGTCGAGGCCTTCCTGCCGGGCGCCACCGAGCCGACCCAGATGGGCCAGCTGCAGGTCGCCCGCTTCGTCAACAAAGCCGGCCTCGAATCCGCCGGCGACAACCTCTTTCGCGAGACCGCAGCCAGCGGCCCGGCGCAGGTGGTAACGCCCAACCAGGACGGCGCCGGCGCGCTGCTGCAGGGCTATCTCGAAATGTCCAACGTCAACGCCGTGACCGAGATCGCCGACCTGATCGCGGCGCAGCGTGCCTACGAAATGAACGCCCGCGTGGTGTCCGGAGCCGACCAGATGCTCCAGGCCACGAGCCAGTTGCGCTGATAGGGAGCCGATAGATGAACCTGTTCAAGACCCTCGCTCTCGTAACCCTGTCGCTGTCGTTCTCGACCGCCGCCTTCGCCCTGCCCTCGCTCAAGGGGGAGGTCGTAGTCACCGCGGAGATCGTCACTGTCGGCGACATGTTCGACGATGCCGGCTCGATGGCCGAGCTCGCCATGTTCCGCGCTCCCAAGCCCGGCACCACTGGCATGGTCGAACTCAACGCCGTGACCCACGCCGCCAAGCTCATCGGCCTCACTGAGTTCGAGAATGTCGGCATCGCCCGCGTCCGCGTGTCCCGCGCCGCCTCGGTTGTCGATGCCGGAATGCTCGAAGCCATGGTCACCGAAGACCTCCGCGGACGTGGCATCGTCCAGGCCGGCGTCACCCCGCAGCTCAGCTTCGATACCCCGAACCTGAGCTACAATGCCGAGGCGATCGATGAGCCGGTCAAGCTGATCAATGTCCGCTACATGCCGGGCAACAACGCCTTCTCGGCCCGCTTCCAGATCGCCGGCACCGACCTGCCGGTCGATGTCACCGGCCACATCGAGATGATGGTCGAGGCCCCGCACCTGGTCGATACTCGCCCCGCCGGCACGGTACTGACCCCGTCCGACATCCAGATGAAGCTGGTGCCGCTCAAATATGCCGAAAGCACCGGCGTGGTCACCATGGATCAGCTCATCGGCAAGCAGCTCGAACGCTCAGGCCGTGGCGGACTGATGCTCCGCGCCCGCGACGTCGCCGATCCGCAGGTCGTGGCTCGCAACCAGATCGTCACCGTCTACCTCAAGTCCGGTCCGATGACCCTCACCGTCAAGGGCCAGGCACTCAACAACGCCGCCGCCGGCCAGCCGGTACAGGTGATGAACACCGCTTCCAAAAAGATCGTCATCGGCATCGCGCTTCCCAATGGCGGCGTCGAAATGACCTCTACCCTCAATATGGCCGGCCTTTAGGGCGCGACCGGAGTGACCAAGATGAACACCCTGAAACTCGCTGCAACCCTCGCACTCGTTACGCTGCTCGCCGGCTGCTCGACCATGGATCGTCTGGCCTCGGTCAACCAGGCGCCGAAGCTGACCGCCATCGCCGATCCGACCGCCCAGCCCGGCTACCGTCCGGTCAACATGCCGATGCCGCAGGTGGTCGCGGCCTCTTACCAGCCCAACTCGCTGTTCTCGAACGAGGCTCGCGGCTTCTTCAAGGACCAGCGCGCCCACAAGATCGGTGACATCCTCACCGTTTCGGTGACCATCGACGACAGCGCCAAGATCGACAACGGCACCAACCGCAGCCGCACCTCGGCCAGCGAGAGCAGCGTGGGCGGCGTGCTCGGCTCGATCTTCAACAAGCAGGTGCCGCTCGTCGATGTTGACGCAACCGGGGCGATCAAGACCGGCGGCACCATGTCGGACGGCGGCAAGGGCTCGGTGAGCCGGTCGGAAAGCCTCGAGACACAGGTCGCCGCCGTTGTCACCCAGGTGCTGCCCAACGGCAACCTGGTGATCGAGGGCCGACAGGAAGTGCGGGTGAAC
The DNA here is from genome assembly GCA_023415605.1 of Pseudomonadota bacterium. Classification (GTDB taxonomy): domain Bacteria; phylum Pseudomonadota; class Alphaproteobacteria; order Rhizobiales; family Devosiaceae; genus Devosia_A. The sequence continues at coordinate 40,048 of JAEZKB010000186.1, read as the reverse complement.
TTCGAGGTTCGCGACCTCATCGTCGCCGGCATAGTCCGCCCCGAGGACATCCACGCCGACAACACCATCCCGTCGTCCAAGATCGCCGAAGCGCGCATCTCCTACGGCGGTCGCGGCCAGATCACCGACGTGCAGCAGCCGCGCTACGGCCAGCAGATCGCTGACGCCATCATGCCCTTCTGAGGCGCATCCCAGTTCCCCGCTGCCCGCGCGTTTCCCCCATTCGGCGCGAGCAGCATCGGCAAGAGCCAGAAGGTTTTTGCCATCCCAGGGGCGCAGTCTCCCCGGCTGCGCCCCTTCCCCCTTTCTGGAACCCTGCCCGGCCTCTTGGGTTCGGTTACGAAGAGGAGAGCTATCATGGGCAGCAAACTGAGCTACGGCATCGCGATTGGTATCGCGATCGGAGCCGGTATCGGCGTAGCGATGGACAACATCGCCATGGGCATAGGCATCGGCGTCGCCATCGGGGCGGCTTTGGGTGGTGCCTGGTACGCTTACGACAGCGACAAGCCCAAGGACGGCAGCAGGAAGTGACCGGCGCAGCGAGGCAATAGGCAGTAGCCAGCAGACAACGGCTCGGCTACCTCTTCGCGCCTGTCCGTGCAGAGGAACGCCCGATGACCAATTCCGCCTTTTCCAAGCTCGATGCCCTCGGCAAGAAGCTCGAGGCGCTCGACCATGCCCAGTCCATGCTGTTTGTGGATGAGGCGGTGAACATGCCGGCGGGCGGCGGCGAGAAGCGCGCCGAGGCCATGTCGGTGCTGGCCGGCATGCAGCACGAAATGGCCACGGCCCCCGAAATTGCCGACTGGATCGGCGCCGCGCTCGACGAAGATCTCGACGACATGCAGGAGGCGGCGGTACGCGAGTTCCAGCGCGTCTACACCAACGCCACCTGCCTTTCCTCGGATTTCGTGCGCAGGCAGGTGAACGCCCGCCTGCGTTCCGAACAGCTCTGGCGCGAACTGCGACCGACTGGCGACTGGGCCAGCTTCCTGCCGGCCTTCGAAGGCGTCGTCGCCAATGTGCGCGAAGAGGCCGAGCTGCGCGCCACGGCGCTCGGCCTCGCGCCCTATGACGCGATGATGGAGCAGTACGACCCCGGCAACCGCACCGCCGGCATCGACGTGGTGTTCGAAGATCTTAAGGCCTTCCTCAAGGACTTCGTGCCACAGGCTTTGGCTCGGCAAGAAGAAAAGCTCGCCGCACGACCGCTCAAGCCGCTCAACGCCCCCTTCCCGATCGAAAAGCAGAAGGCCCTCGGGCTCGCCATAATGGAAGCGCTGGGCTTCGATTTCGAGCACGGTCGGCTCGACATTTCGCACCACCCCTTCTGCGGCGGCGTACCGACGGACGTGCGCATGACCACGCGCTACACCACGGCCGAATTCCTGTCCCCACTGATGGGCATCCTGCACGAGACCGGGCACGGCCTTTATGAGCAAAACCTGCCCAAGGAATGGTCGCACTGGCCGGTGGGCAAGGCCCGCGGCATGGCCATCCACGAGAGCCAGAGCCTCTTCGTCGAAAAGCAGATCGCGCGCTCGCCCGAATTCTGGGAATGGGCCATGCCACTCGTTGCCGAGCACCTCGGTGCCGACGCGATTGCCGGCTGGGATCTCGAAGATGTGCTGGCGCATGTGCACCTCATCGAGCGCGGTCTGATCCGCGTCGATGCTGATGAGGCCACCTACCCGCTGCATGTGATCCTGCGCTACGAGATCGAAAAGGATCTCGTCTCCGGCGCACTGGCGCCCAAGGACGTGCCGGAAGTTTGGGACGACAAGATGCGCGAGTATCTCGGCCTTTCGACCATCGCCAACCCCAAAGACGGGCCGATGCAGGACGTGCATTGGCCGTCGGGAGCTATCGGCTATTTCCCGAGCTACACGCTCGGCGCGCTGATCGCGGCGCAGCAATGGGTGGCAATCGAGAAGGTACAGCCGAACGTGCGTAACGATTTCCGCAACGGCCGCTTCGTCGGGGTCAACGATTGGCGCCGCGACAACATCTGGTCACAAGCCTCACGCTGGTCGACGCCGGAGTTGCTGGAGCGCGCAACGGGGGAGAAGCTCAACGCCAAGCACTTCGCCGATCACCTGAAGCGGCGGTACCTCGCCTAGCGGCAGCTCTCGCGTAGGGCGGCAATTTGGGCCAACGCTTCGGCAAGCCGGAAATTGACGGTGAGCGAGCGCTGCCCGATCGGCGTCACGCGAACTTCGAGACTGCGGCCGCCGCCCAGTGAATCGAGGAAGGCCTCAGTCTCTCGGTCGTTGGCGAAGGTGAGCCGGGTATTCCCATCGGTCGCCTGCATGGTTCGCACTTGGGTCTGCCGCTGATCGACCTGCAGCGTCAGCGGGGCGATATCTCCCGTCGCAGATATAAGCTGGCCAGCAAAGCCGAAGCCGACCCGAGGGCTCCCTTCAACGCAGGCCACGGTGAAGGTTGCAGGAGCCCGACCTGAGGGTCGCGCGGGAATCAGCCGTTCAGAATCGAAACTGAGCGTTTCCTCCGGAACCGCGGGCGTATCGGTGCGGAAGACGCCGTCATAGCAAGCGAGGCGCGCCGCATCGTCGGCAATGACTGCGCAACTCTCCCCCGTCTCCTGCCCCTGCCCCGGCGCTGTCAGCAAACCTGCCAGCAGCGCCACGAAACTCAGTCTTTTCGCGGCTGTGTACATAACCGGAATATCGGCGCTCCCCACCAGAAATGCTAGGGCGAAGGGAGCAGCGGCACGGTGAGTTGGAACGTCGCACCGGTGACGGAGGGCATCAGTGCAATCCGCGCGCCATGCGCTTCCAGCATGGATTTGACGATCCCCAGCCCCATACCGGTGCCGCCGGACTCGCGTCTGGTGGTGAAAAACGGCTCGAACACCTTATCGCGATTTCCCGGCGAGATGCCCTTACCGTCGTCGGCGACGGTGATGCGCAGCGTGTTGCCGGCGCGAGCGGCAGAGAGATCGAGCCGCGCCGCCCCGTGCTGCGCCGAATTGTCAGCAAGGTGCCCCAGGATAATGGCAAAAGCCTCCATCGAGAGGGCAATCAGGGTCGCGGTCTCGCCGGTGGCGACGATGGTCATGGCCGGATGCAGCGCCTGCAGGTGCTCGGCCGCTTGCCCCAGCGCGACGCCCTTGGCGTCGAGCGGCACGTCGGCGCGGGCGAGGTCGCGCAGCCGTTCCAGCAGTCCCGCCAGCCGGTCGGCATCGGCGATGATGTGGGTGAGGAAGCGCTCGCGGTCCTCCGCCGACATCTCGGCTTCGAGTAGCAGTTCGGCAGAACCCCGGATCGAGGTCAGCGGCGACTTCAATTCGTGCGAAACGTGGGCGGCGAAGGAATTGACGTAGTCGGTTCGCTCGACCAGCCGCTCGGCGAGGTCGAGAAAGCTCTGGCTCAACACCGCCAGCTCGCGCGTGCCATGTTCTTCCGGCGCTTCTATTGCCGTCCGGCCGCCGCGCCCGATGGCTTCAGTGCGGGCGATGAGGGCATTGATCGGACCGGTGATGGTGCGCGTCAGTACCCCTCCGGTGATCAGCGTCAGGACCAGCGCCACGGTAATGCCGGCGATTTCCATCGGCCCCATCTGGCTGGGCGTGCCGTCGAGAGCGCGGAACCAGATGATCATGCCGGCCGGCAGAGCCAAGACCGCCAGCAGCACGGCAAAGACGATCCAGCTCAACGGCGGTCGCCATTTCTCCGTGACGCGGGGCGCCGCCATCAGCTGACGTCGCCCAGTTTGAAGCCGACGCCATGCACCGTCGCTACCACCGAGGCACAGCCGGCGTCAGCAAACTTCTGCCGGACATTGCGGACATGGCTGTCGATGGTGCGGTCGGACACATAGGTGCCCGGGCCATAGGCCGCCACCATCAGCTGCTCGCGGCTGAGCACCACCTCGGGGCGCGCCAACAGGGCGCGTAGAATGGCGAATTCCAGCGCCGTCAAGGCGACCGGCCGATCGTCGAAACGGGCAGCATGCGCGGCACTGTCGAGCACCAGCCGGCCGTGGGAAAGTCTGATCTGCTCGCTCTTGCCGTTGGCGCGCTTGAGGATCACGTTGACCCGAGCCACCAGTTCTCGGGCCGAAAACGGCTTGGTGACATAGTCGTCGCCGCCGATCTCGAGCCCCAGGATGCGGTCGATTTCCTCGTCGCGGGCCGAGAGAAAAAGGATCGGCAAGTCGGAGGACTTCCGGATTTGCCGGCAGACCTCCAACCCATCCATCTCCGGCATGCCGATGTCGAGTACGGCGAGATCGACGCCGCCACGGCGCACCGTCTGCAGCGCCTCCGAGCCATTGCGAGCGGTTACGGTGCTCATCCCCGCCCGTTCGAGGGCGAAGCAGATGACCTCGCGGATATGCGGCTCGTCGTCGGCGACCAGAATACGATGCGGCATCGGACCCTCAGGGTGACGTCACGCCGGTTCTATCGCCTGATCCGAAAGATGCATATCGCGGATTGGCCCTGAGCCAGTCACGCAGGCGCTGGTCGCGGAAGGTCCAGCTCCGCCAGTCCTGAGGCTGGTGCAGAAAGTCCACCGCCATGTTGCCAGCGAGGAGGTCGAAATCACGCATTTCGGCTTCCGGCCGCCCGGCGGCATGGTCGAGATAGTAGGAGATGGCCGGGATGGCCGAGGGCCCGAGATCGTGGAGATAGTAGAGGTCGAGCGGCTGTCCCTTACCACCCAGTTCGCGGCTGTTCTCGATGTTGAACTGCGCAATCATGGCCGAGAAATCGACGAACGAGCAGCCCCAGAGCGTCACGCCGAGCGCCGTGAGATTGCTGGTAATGAGCCAGCGATTGCTGCGCCGTCTCAGGATCTTGACGAGGATCAGCACCAACCCGACGGCCACCAGCCCCATCCAGATGCCGGCGGCGATGCGCAGTTCAGTCAGGGAATAGACCTGCACGTAGAGGTCCAACCGGAGGATCGAGGAAATGACCAGCAGGACATTCTGGGCGATCCAGAGATAGACCAACCGGCGGATCAGGGGCGAGGCCTCGGCCGGGCCGTTCTTGCGCATGGCGGCGAGAACGAAAGCCGCGGCCAGCAAGGCGGTGACGATCAGCGGATAAGCGCCGCGATGCGCATAGTCGGCATAGGAAAGCCCGTCCGGAAGCCGCACGCCGCCCCATAGATAAACGCAATCCAGCACAGTCTGAACGGTAAATAGCGCGTTGAAGACGATCAGCGAGCGGAGGATCGCGGCACGACCGAAAATCAGGCTTTCAGCCTTCGGACGGACCGGCCCCTGCACCTCCTTGACCTTGGGCCACGGCAAGAGCCTGGGCCGCAGCAACGGCCAGGCGACAACGGCCACGGCGATCCACAGCACGATCCGTTCTGGCTGCAGCAGGTCGAAGGCGCTCTCGACCTTGAGCGTATCGAGCGCCGTCTCAATCAGCGGATTGGCCTGCGAGAAAAGTAGCAGGAACGCTAGAGCGAAGGCTGCCGGCACCACCCAAGTGAGAGCAATGCGGATCACCCTGCCGCCGATGCCCTTTCCCGAGCCGAGCACGATCACGGCAAAGCTGTCACCGATCAGCCGGAACGGCGCGAGCGCACCGAAGCGGAGCAGCATGCCGGTCAGGTCCTCAAACGCCCTCGGCACGCGCTTGGAGGTCGCCAGCGTCAAAAAGCTGATGCCGAACAGCGCACAGAGAAAACCGCTGGGGCTGGAGGCTTCGATCAGCGGCAACAGGCTGAGCCCAAACATGCCGAGCGCCAACAGTAGCATGCGGTTGGTGAGAGCCGCGCGCCGCATCCAGACGATGGGGACGGCCGCCGCGGCGAACATCAACGCCAGGCTGATCCCGGGCCGCGACTGCCAGAACAGCAGATCGGCGAGGATCAGAAGAGCAACGAGAGAAAGGAAAGCGCTAGCGCCCCGGCTCCAGCCGGGTGTCTTGTCGAGTGTCGCGGCGGTGATGTCGGTCAATTCTGCCCTCGTCCTTCGCCCCCGCGATGACACGCAGATCCACCCGCTGCTCGCCGCTCGGCTCGGTCAGCCACCAACCATCCTGCAAGATGCAGTCGGGCAGCGGGATCGGGCGGGTCGGAGATGGAGTGATTGGATTGCGCATATCCGAAGGCTGCCTGCGCCATTTGCAGTTTTTGTGCAGGAGCTTTGGGGAGATTGAGGATTTTGCCGCCAACCAACCGCGAAAACAAAAAGGCCCGCTCGCGCGGGCCTTTCGAATTCACTTCCGTCTGCAACGGTCACTCGTCACGGTAGACCTTTTCCCGGCGCTCGTGGCTTTCCTGAGCTTCGAGGCTGAGCGTGGCGATCGGGCGGGCATCGAGCCGAGCGATGCCGATTGGATCGCCGGTTTCCTCGCAGTAGCCGTAGGTCCCGTCCTCGATCCGCTTCAAGGCCGCGTCGATCTTGGAGATCAGCTTGCGCTGGCGGTCGCGGGTCCGCAGCTCAAGGGCCCGATCGCTTTCCGACGACGCACGGTCGGCCATGTCCGGGTGGTTCTGGCTTTCTTCCTGGAGGTTTTCGAGAGTTTCGCGGCTCTCCCGCAGGATCTCTTCCTTCCAGTTCTCCAGCTTTTGCCGGAAATACTCCCGCTGACGCGGATTCATAAACGGCTCGTCTTCAGTGGGCCGGTATTCAAGAACTTCAGCCGATGACATTCCCTAAACGACTCCGACTTACCCCTAAGGCGGGCCTTATAGGTCCAGAGAACCCCCCGGGCAAGCACCGATCGAAATGGTAATTAATTCGTGACGCGATGCGCCTGGCTGCGTCAAAGCCCTGGGAACAACCCACGTTTGGCCAATTCCACATGAGCACGCAGTTCGATGTCGTCGAGCAGTGCGTCGAGGCGCGGGTCGGAGCGATCGCGCGACTGAGCAATCAGCAGCATCAGTTGATTGAGCCGTCCCTCATTGACGCGCCCCACGAGGAGGTCGGTCTTGATCTCTTCCAGCGTATCGAGAAGCTGTGCCCCGCGACGCACGAGCTTCTTCTTCTTGACCAGCGGATCCTCGACCGCCTGCAGCGCCAAGATCGAGCCGATGTCGTGCGCGGGAGCCGCCGGCGCGGCCGACCCCGCCCGCTGCGTCTCGGCCTCGCCGTCTTTGATGTGGAAAGCCACGCCCGAGCCGGTCCGTACGGCTGCGCCGCGGGAGCCGATTGCGCCTGTTCTGACGGTGTCTATGCGCAAGAGTGGGACTCAGACCTCGTGTTGCTGCCCGGCAAAATCTGCCGCGAGCCGTTAACAACAGCTTAACGCACCCGGCAGCTTTTGCTTCTTTCCGGAACAGTTCCGCCCACGACATTCCCTCGATCCGTTGAATCTATTGAGCAAATGCGGGCCCCCGCCCGCTTGGCACGGTTCTCGCATTTGAACTTGCGAACACCGGCTCATGGGGATGGGCCGGCCAGATCGGGGACTTCGAGAATGGGTATTGGGCTTCTAAAGCATGTGATGGCCGGCATCATCGCCGCGACCACCCTGCTGGCGCCACTGGCGGACGCCTATGCGGCCACCGCACGCATCAAGGATATCGTCGATATCGAGGGCATCCGCGACAACCAGTTGGTCGGTTACGGCCTGGTGGTGGGCCTCAACGGGACCGGCGACAGCCTCAACAACTCGCCGTTCACCAAGCAGAGCCTGCAGGCCATGCTCGAACGGCTGGGCGTCAATACCCGCGGCGAGAACATGCGGACGGCAAATGTTGCCGCCGTGATGGTGACCGCCAATCTCCCCGCCTTTTCCACCCAGGGCAGCCGGCTGGACGTCAATGTCTCCGCGCTTGGCGATGCCTCGAGCCTACAGGGTGGTACCCTGCTGGTCACGCCTCTGCTCGGCGCCGACGGCGAAGTCTATGCCATCGCGCAGGGCTCGGTGACCATCAACGGCTTCAAGGCCGAAGGTGACAGCGCCACCGTGATCTCCGGCGTGCCCACCACCGGTCGCATTTCCTCGGGCGGCCTGATCGAACGCGAGATCGGCTTCCAGCTCGGTGCCCAACGCTCGCTGCGGCTGGCGCTGCGGAACCCCGACCTCACCACCGCCCGCCGCATTGCCCTTTCGATCAACGATTTCATCGGCTCTCCCGCCGCGACGCCTGAAGATCCGGCGACCATCCGCATCAACCTGCCCTATGGCTTCAACGGCAATATCGTCGACCTCCTGACCGACATTGAACAGCTCGTCGTGGAAACCGACCAACCGGCCAAGATCGTCATCGATGAGAATTCCGGCATCATCGTCATGGGCCAGGATGTGCGCGTCTCGACTGTCGCCGTGGCCCAGTCCAACCTCACCGTGACCATTGCCGAAAGCCCCACCGTGGTGCAGCCGGCGCCGCTCAGCCTGGGCGAAACCGCGGTCGAGCCAAGAACGGACCTGACTGTGCAGACCACGGATTCCAAGCTGGCGGTCGTGCCCGAGACCGTGACGCTGCAGGAACTGGTCGACGGGCTCAACTCGCTGGGCATCAGCCCGCGCGACCTCATCGCCATCCTCCAGGCTATCAAGGCCTCGGGGGCCCTGCAGGCCGAGATCGAGGTGCTCTGATGTCGGATCTGATCACCAACTTTGTCCGCCCGCCGGCAAAGCCGCTGCCCTCCAACATCGAACAGTTGCGCAGCCAGGCCAAGGAACTCGAAGGCGTGTTTCTCAACACCCTGATGAAGCAGATGTTTTCCGGCATCAAGACCGACGGGTCCAACTTCGGCGGCGGCTTTGCCGAAGAAACCTGGCGCGGCATGCAGGCCGAGCAATTGTCCAACCAGATCGCGGAGAACGGCGGCCTGGGTATCGCGGAATCCCTCATCGGTGATCTCATCGCCATGCAGGAAGCCGCCCAGAAGTCACCCACTGCGTTCTACAAGGGAGCCACCTCATGATGTCCGGTGCCGCCGAACGTCTCGCCGAACTCGACAACCTTCCGGGCCGCGAGCTCATCGCCCGCGTCGAGACCACGCTCAATGCCCTGGTGGCGATCATGAACCAGGAGACCACCCTGCTCCGCGCCGGCCACGTCAAGGACGCGGCGCTGCTGACCGGCGACAAGACCAAGCTGGCGCAGGACTATGTCGGCCTCTCCCGCTCGGTGCAGCGGCAACTCTTCCGTCTGCGCGACGAAGTTCCGGCCGAACTCAAGCGCCTGCAGTCCGGTCACGAGAGGCTGGCGACGCAAATGGCCGAGAACCTTCGGGTCATCGCCACTGCCAAGGACGTCACCGAGTCCGTCTTGAGCGACGTCGCCGAGACAATGGGCGCACAGAACCGCACCAAGACCTACGGGGCCACCGGTAATATGCAGTCGACAGCGGGTGGCCATGCTCGCGGCATTGCGGTCAATCGCGCCCTTTGATTTTCGACAATTTGCGGAAAATACCAGCACCGGCAGCAATGCCGGTGCAATTGCTTAGGGAGTCTACTAGCGCGCAGGAGGCCAAGAAGGCCCGCCCCGAAAGTCTGACGCTCTTGGGGCCGCAGTAGGACATTTGCCATGATTGCGCTTGAGCCCGTTAGCCCTGCCGCACCGGTCGCCGAGTATCGGCCGCCGGCGCCGATCGTTGTCGAGGCAGCGGCGGCGGTTGGCGGCGCAGCAGTGGAGACCCGCCAAAACCCCTATGTTGAGGCGGCCAAGGTGAGCGGGGCGGTCAGTGGCGCCGTCGACGGCACGGTCCAAGCCGAGTTCCCGGCCCGCGAAGCCTCGCCGACCCCACCACCGCCACCAGCGGAACAGCCGGGCGCCGACTATGTCCGCGCCGTGCTGTCGGGCGCCTTGGCGCCACGTCCCAAAACGGCACAAGAGCTGTTTTTGCGCACCGGTACTACCTGGCCGCCACCTGAGTCGGAGTACCGACTCGCCGATAAAACGGCCTGATCGCGCGTTAATTCATAAATTGGCAGGACAGGGCAGATTGTGCCGAACCGGCACATTTTGCCTCGTTGCGTTTTTGCGCGCGTTTTCAAGCTCTTGCTCGCCAAATCGGCAGGTTTTGCCGCTCACGGAAACCCAAAATTAACTGGTTGCAGGAGGTTTTCGTTAACCATTCTTAAGACTCTCGGCGGTTAACGTTCGGTCACTCTCAGGACGAGAACGACCTAAGCAAAGCCATAGGGATTTTTAGCAAATGGCCGACATTAACCTCTCGCACGCAGTGCGATCGAACCTTCTCTCTCTTCAGTCCACCGCCGCCAACATGGCCAAGACTCAGGAGCGCCTTGCGACGGGTCTGAAGGTGAACTCGGCGCTGGATAACCCCACCAACTTCTTCACCGCCTCGGCCCTCAACAGCCGCGCCGGCGACATGGCGAACCTGTTGGACTCGATGTCCTCGGGCATCAAGACGATCGAAGCGGCCGATAACGGCCTCAAGTCGATTACCAAGACGGTCGAAACCATGCAGTCGACGCTCCGTCAGGCGCGCCAGGACAAGACGTTCAAGACCGGCTCGTTCCCGATGGATGCCATAGATACGACGACGCTCAAGACGATCTCGTTCTTGGCTGGCGCCGTTGGCAGTGTGCCGCAGAGCGTCAACATCAACCGCTCCGGGGCGAGTGCAGCAGGTGCGGCCGCCTATGTGGCTCCGACGGCTGCTACTCCGGCGACCCATGTCGGCAATGCCTTCACCACGCCGGCGGCCGGCAACGGTGCTTTGACGATCTCACATGCGGGGCTAGGCTCGTCCGTCTCGCTCACAATCGCAGATGGTGCCACGGCGACCCAGACCGTCGATGCGATAAACGCAGCAATCTCCGCCGACTCCGACACCAAAGGCAAAATTGAGGCCTATATCAGTGGTGGCTTTGTCGCTTTGCGAACCACCAGCAATGTCGATGGCGCAATAACGGCGACGACCGCTTCTGGCATCTTTGGTGGCGCACCGGTGAGCACCGCCGGCTCTGACGGCAAGCACAACATTACGGTCAATGGTTTGGCGGTCGCTTATGGGGGCGCAGACGCCGCGACTGCGACTGCAGACCTGAACGACCAGCTGAAGAACACCGACTTTGAGGCGTTCAACAACGCCGGTACCGTCGGCATCCGGGCCAAGGTGAACGGGGCCAATACTCTGACCATCGGCGGCCCCAATGCCGCTCTGTTCGGCGCCTCTACGACGGGCGTGCTCCTGGGTGACGGGACGCAGCAGTCCGTCGACGAGATGGTGAAGTCCATCAACGCCGCTTTTCCGGACGTCATCCGCGCCTCCAACGACAACGGCAAGCTTCGCGTCGAGAACCTATCGACGCAGGCGCTCACGGTCACCGGCGTCAACGACCTCACAGACCGCATCGATGGCGGCACCGGGACGTTCGAGGTCGGCGGCAATGACGTCCGCAAGAACCTGGTCACCCAGTTCAATGAACTACGCGACCAGCTCGACAAGTTCTCGGATGACGCTTCTTTCAACGGCATCAACCTGCTGCGCGGCGACAAGCTCAAGCTGACCTTCAACGAGACCGGCACCTCGACCATCGAGATCCAGGCCAAGGACATCCAGGGCGTCGCCACCCAGATCAACAATGCGGCGCTCGGCATCGACTTTGTCGTCGCCTCGGACTTCGACAATGACACCACGCTCGATCAGAAGCTCGATCAACTCAAGGGCGCCATGGACTTCCTGCGCTCACAGGCCTCGTCTTTCGGCTCGAACCTCTCGGTGGTGCAGAACCGCACCGACTTCACCAAGAACATGATCAACACGCTCGAGACCGGCGCTGCCAATCTGACCCTGGCCGACACCAACGAAGAAGCGGCTAACCTCCTCGCGCTGCAGACCCGCCAACAGCTGTCTTCCACTGCCCTGTCGATGGCGTCGCAAGCCGATCAGGCAGTGCTGCGTCTCTTCTGAGCTAGAAAAGCTCTCTTCAGCCAGAAGGCGACCGATCAGCGAAAGGCGGGCTTCGGCCCGCCTTTTTGTTTTTCGCCCGCTACGTGGAATCAGCCGTGGACGCCGCCGCGATCTAGGAGGGCGAGATCCCTAACGGGATTCTCCCCTCGTCCCGTCCTGAGTCACATTCGCAAAGGCGCCATTTTCCGAATTACCGCTGGTTCGGGAGCAGTGGGCTGGCGGACAAACCCAGCAATTCCAAGGCCTTCAGAACGGCCTGTTGCATTTTGGCACAGCCACCAACACCTTGTTAACTCATTGAAAACGCTTACAAATAAACGGCGATTGCTGGGTCGACGTTAAGAGTTCTTTACGGCTTGGGCTCAATATTGCCCCACGCGTCTCAGGAAGAGCCGCAACTAACTCGGAACCCAGAAAGGGACCATGCAAATGGCCGACGTCAATCTCTCCAAGGCGGTTCGCACGAACCTCCTCTCCCTCCAGTCCACCGCTGCCCAGATGTCCAAGACGCAGAACCGTCTTGCCACTGGCCTCAAGGTGAACTCGGCCCTCGACAATCCGTCGAACTTCTTCACCGCCTCGGCCCTCAACAGCCGCGCCGGCGACATGGCCAACCTGCTGGACTCGATGGCTTCTGGTATCCAGACCATCGAAGCTGCCGACAATGGCCTGAAGTCGATCACCAAGACTGTCGAGTCGATGCAGTCCACGCTCCGCCAGGCGCGCCAGGACAAGTCGTTCAAGACTGAATCGTACTCCATGACGACGGCCGACGTGACGGCCCTCGAAACCAACGCCAACGCTGCCGCCGCCACTGCCAAGCAGCTGACGGTCTCTGGTGGTGCCTTCGCCGAAGGTGCCGAGGCCAGCATCGGCCTCATCAAGGACGCTACTGCCACCACCGAACTGGGTGTTGTCGACGCCACTCTCGACCTCGACGCCGCTGCCGATGGCGTTGACTTCAGCATCGCCGTCAACGATGCCGCCGCTGTTGCCGTCACCATCCGTGGTTCGGCTCCCGGCACCAACCAGATCACTGTCGACGCCGGCGCAACCGCGTTCACGCTGGACGTGGCCGACGGCGCTGCAGTGACTCAGGACGAACTGGTCGAAGCCATCAACGGCGCTTTCGCCGCCAATGACATTGCGGCCACCGCCAGCATCAATGCCGACGGCGAACTGACCTTCACCGCCGAAGCTACCACCGAGTTCGCAGAAGCCAACCTTGCGATCTCTGCTGTTGCCAACGCCGGTGCTGGCGCCATGGCTGACTTCGGTTTCTCGGCTGCGGCTCCGGCCCAGACCGAAACCATCAGCTACCAGGCCAAGACCGTCGACGAACTGGTGTCGCAGATCAATGCGTCCACCAGCGACTTCGCCGGCAAGGTCCGCGCCTCCAACGACAACGGCAAGCTCCGCCTCGAGAACCAGTCGACCAAGGCTCTTGATGTCGAAGGCGTGTCGACAGCCGGTGCCGTTACGGGCGCTTCGTCCGATTCGCGTGAAATCGGCGGCAACGACGTTCGTAAGAACCTGGAGAAGCAGTTCAACGAACTGCGTGACCAGCTGGACAAGTTTGCCGACGACGCCTCGTTCAACGGCATCAACCTGCTCCGCGGCGACAAGCTCAAGCTGACCTTCAACGAAACCGGGACCTCGACCATCGAGATTCAGGCCAAGGACAAGGACGGCGCAGCATCCTCGATCAACAACGGCACTCTCGACATCGACAGCATCGTCGGTGGTGACTTCGACAGTGACGCCACGATCGATACCAAGCTCGATACTCTAAAGAACGCGCTCGACACTCTCCGTTCGCAGGCGTCGGCCTTCGGTTCCAACCTCTCCGTGGTTGAAAACCGTCAGGACTTCACCAAGAACATGATCAACACCCTCGAAACCGGTGCTGCCAACCTCACGCTGGCCGACACCAATGAGGAAGCGGCGAACCTCCTCGCCCTGCAGACCCGCCAGCAGCTGTCTTCGACGGCGCTGTCGATGGCCTCGCAGGCCGACCAGGCGGTCCTCCGTCTGTTCTAAGAACCAGAAGGTTCGTGATCGGATTGAAGGCGGGCTCCGGCCCGCCTTCTTCTTTTTGGGCCCTGCCCCGCGTCAAAAAACCAGCGCCGCGCCCCGCCAACTGCGCTTAGTATGCGGCGACGGAATCATCGAGGGCGAAGCCATGTCACTGAAGGTCGAACTCAAGCCCGGCGAAAAGCTGATCATCGGCAACTGCGTGGTGACCAATTCGGACCAGCGGACACGCCTCTTCATCGACGGCAAGGCGCCGATCCTACGCGAGAAGGACATCCTGACGCCGGACACCGCCGACAGCCCCGCCAAGCGCATCTACTTCGCCGTCCAGCTCATGTACATCGACGAGGACGTGGAGCGTCTGCGCAAGGATTACTTCAAGCTGATCAACGACTTGGTCACGGCGGCGCCATCGACCATTCAACTTGTTGACGAAATCAATAACGAGATATTAACCGGGGAACTGTACAAGGCTCTCAAGGCTGCGAAAAAGCTGATCCAGTACGAGCAGGAACTCCTCGCCAATGCAAAATAGTGCAGCGCGTGCCTACCAGCAGGTAGGCAAGCAAACAGTGAGCCCTCGCGTTCTTGAGGCAAATCTTCTCTCCCGCGCAGCCACTCAGTTGCAGATCGTCCGGGATAACTGGGACACCAAACGCTACGAACTGAAAGACGCCCTGCTCTTCAACCGCAAGCTCTGGAACATCTTCCTGACCTCGGTCACCGGCGAGGAAAGCAAGCTCCCCGACAAGCTCCGTGAAAACATTGCCAATCTCGGCCTTTTCGTGATGAAGCAGACCGTGTCGATGCAGGACAACCCGGTGCCCCAGAAGCTCGACTCGCTGATCAACATCAATCGCGAACTCGCCGCCGGCCTCCGCGCCATGCCCGAGTAAGCAGTTGCGCACTACCAGGTACGACAAAGCCCCCGTCGCCGGGGGCTTTTGCATTTGTAGCTGTTGAACGGCCTACTTGAGGTAGTTCACCAGCGCCAACTGGCTCAGCATGGCCGTGGTCTGATAGCTCGCCTCTAGACGGGTCTTGAGCGCCAGGATCTCCATTGCCACGACTTCGGTCGGAGCTTCCTCGATATCCTGGAGCATGTTGTTGAGCTGCGCCTTGTGGGCCGTGTGACGCTCGGCCACGGTGCCGGTAGTCGCTTTGGCGAGGCCGAGCTCCACCGCAATCATCTCGATCGAGCCGGTATTGGTTTGCGCATCCTCGGCCAGCATCTTGTTGTTGCGGGCGGTCATCGCATTGTAGCGGTCTGTGGCGCTCGGATCGGTCTTGGGGAAATTCTGGATTGCCATCGTGCCGAGGGCGCGCACCAGGTTCACCAGCCCGCGCTCATGCGCCTCGACGCCATAGGAGACCACCGCCCCCTCGCCTACGCGGGCGGTGATGGAGCGGCGCGCATCGGCGCTGTTGGCGCTGTCCGCGCCCTTGTACCAGAACACCGTATTGGCGGTGTTTCCATCGACCAAGGCGGTTGCCGTCTCCGGCGGCGAACCGCTCACGCGCTTGGGCACTTCGCCCTGCCCGAAAAAGAAGTTTTTCGCCGTCTCGTAGGCGGAAGCGGTGACCATGGTGCCCTTGGCCATCTTCTCGACCGCCATGCCGAGCGCCGTGGCGAAGTTGGCGGCTGTCGCGTCGGCGTCGGCGCCGATCTGGAAACCAGTGGCGCTGTTGGGTTCGGCCGTCGCAGAGAGCGTGATGCTCTCGATGCTGTCGTCCGGCATCTTGAGGCTGATGGTGATGGTCTCGCCGGCCGTCGGCAGCGTCGCCCCGAAGGTCACCGACAGCTCACGCGCCGTGGCGGGCACCGGATCGCCGGGGTTCCAGGCGGCAGGGGACACAACGGTGACGTTGCTCGAGCTGGTGACGACCGTATTGATCTTCATGCCGAAGGGCATGTCGGCAAGCCCGGCCTCGGCCAGAGTCGCCACATTGGCGGTTGGCGCGGTGGGAGTGGGGATCGTCAGTCGGCCGCGGTTGTCCGTACCCAGGTCCGCCCGCCGCCGCTCGTCGACCATCGTCAGGAAGCCGGCGCGGTTGCCCAGGCCGTTGAGGATGGTGAAACCGTCCTCGATCGGTCGCTGCTCGGTTTCCTTGCCACCGAACAGGTAGCGCCCTGCGACATCGACATTGAGCAGCGTCAGCACCTCGTCAAAGGCAGCCGCCGCCGTCGCCGGCGCCGTGTCGAAGTTGAGGCTCGACTGGCCCCCCGACCCAGAAAGGGTCACTGCGCGCATGTCGGCTTCGATAATGTCGAGACGGCTGATAGTCTGGTCGAGCACGTTGAGCCGCAGGTCGACACTCTTGATGCTGTCGGCGAAGCTGTCGATGCGCGTAATTCGCTGACGCAGCGCCAGGTCGAAATAGCGGTCAGAGCCCATCTCGGAAAGGCGCGACGCCTTCTGGCCGGAAGCCAGCTGGGTCTGAAGCACGTCGTAGCGCTCCTTCATCCCCATGATGTTGTTGATGCCGCTCGAGAGCGGGAACATCGACCGGCTGATGATCGGTGCAGTACCCATGTTACGCTACCTTATCGACGTCAGAAGGGACTGGATCAGTTCCTGCGCGATCGACATCACGCGCGCATTCGCCGCAAACGCATTCTGCAATTCCATGAGCCGCGCCATCTCTTCATCGACATCGACGCCGTAGTCAGCCTCAAGCCGTTCGCCCAGAGCTTCGAGCGTCAGATTCTGCGTATCCTGCTCGGCAATGGCCGTTGAAGCCGCATTGCCCTGGTAGTTGATCGCCTGCGAGATGAAGTCGCTGACTGTGCCGGCAAGGCGCGAACTGGCGCCGTTCTTGATGCTCCCCCGCCCGCCGGCAAAGCGCATCTCGGTGAGGTTCTCGACCAAGGCGTTGACGCGATCCGCGTCGCCCATCGAGCCGCCAGCCTCGTACTGGACCAGCAGCCGGTTATCCTGCACCACCGCTGGATTGACGCTGATGCGTCCGGCAAAGCCGCGCATCTGGCCCTCGCCATCGAGGTAGTTGGTGAAGGCGCTGTTGTTGATATCGACAAAGAGCTGCAGCGCCGTGCCATTGCCCTGCAGCGTCGTCGCAGTGACCCGCTTGGTCAGCGAGTACATATCGGTATTGCCGGTGACGCCGTCATCCATCACCCGCAGCGTGCTGCCTGCCGGATTGGTGAAGACGAGGCCGCCGATACGGTCCTGTAGCTGGGTCGCCACCGAAGCGGTGCCGCCGGAGAAGTCCAACCCGACAACCCGGGCGCCGTTGGAGTCTTCGTAGTCCATCGGCAGCTTGCTGGCGTCGTCGACGCGCAGCACGCGCACGGTCTTCTGGATGCCGTTCTGAAGATACGAGAAGGTGAACTCGTTGCCGTTCTGCAGATCGCCGATATCGACTTCGTAGCCGTTCGACGGCCCGGTGGTCACCTGCGTGCCTGCCGTCGCCTGCGTGGACATCGACAGCGCCAGCGATGCGGCGATCGAGTCGAGCTGGTCCTGCGCCTGCACCAGCTTGTTGTCGCGCAAGTCGATCAGGCCGGCGATTTCGCCTGAGCGCAGCACGTTCTGTTTGACCAGATCGATGGTCATGCCCGACGCGGTCATCAGCGTGAGCTTGCCCACGCCATTCTTGGCATCGTCATAGTTGAACTGCGAATTCGCGGACAGCGACCCGGCGCTGGCAAACGAGAACACCGATGGCTTGCCATCAAGGATGCCAACACCAGAGCGAGTCATCAGCGCTACGCTGCCGTCAGTGCGGTAGTCGACCGTAAGGTCCATCTGCTGGCTCAGCGACTGGATCAACCGGTCGCGCTGATCCATGAGCGTGGCGCGCGAGGCCGGGTCGATGCCTTGGTCGACGAGGCGGCCGTTGATCTTTTCCAGCGACGATAGCTGTGTGTTGATGTCGTCGACCGTCGTCGAAAGCTTACTCTCGATTTCGCGGCGCAGCGACTGGATGTCGGCAGTGAACCTGTTGAGCGTCTGCGCCATGATCTGTGCCTTCTGCACAGTCTCGGCGCGGGTGGCGAAATTGTCCGGGCTGGTGGAAAGCTCCGAGAGCGACGCTTCGAACGAAGTGAAGGCACTGTCGAGTGACCCCGTCGTGCCCGGCTTGCCGAACAACACCTGGACCCGGTCGAGATAGCCCGACTGTACCGAGGCAAAGCCAGAATCCGACACGGCGCGCGTGTAGTGCGACTGCAGCGACTGGTTGAAGGCACGGCTCAGTTGCCCTTCGCGGGCATAGGTCGAATGGACGCCGAGCGTGTCGATGATACTGATCGAGCGCCGGTGATAGCCGGGGGTGCCGGCATTGGCGACGTTGTGCGACAGAACATCGAGGGCGTTCTGCCCGACGCGCATACCGCTCAGAGCGTTGCTGAGCGTGACCGAAAGACCCATTCCACCTACTCCTTACCCGAAGGGGGCCGGCGCACCGCGGCGTGCCCGGCCTTGCAGCTCCCAGGCCCTGGCTACCGGAGCATGTTCAGGGCTTCCTGCAGCATCGAGTCCGCCGTCGACACGATGCGGGTACCGGCCGCGTAAGCCTGCTGGGTCACGATCAGTTTGGTGAACTCTTCGGAGATGTCGGTGTTGGAGGATTCGAGCGAGGAGCCCGAGATGCCGCCACCCATGTCGAGCACCGGCTCCCCGGAGTCCGAGGTCGCCGCGAAGACGCCACCATCCATGCGCTTGAGCTGGTTCACAGCGTTGAAATTCGCGGTCACCACCTGCGCCACTTCCACCGTCTTGCCGTTGGAATAGGACACGGCCACGCGGCCGCTGTCATTGACGGCCACCGAGACATACTCGCCCGCCGCATAGCCGTTCTGGCTCAGGGCCACTTCGGCGGTGCCGTTGGGATCGGCGAACTGGGTGAGACCGCCGGTGCCATGCTGCAACCGGACGTCGCCGATGGTGACGCCATTGACGGTGAGGTTGGTGAGGTCGGTGTGGTCCACCGCCGGCGTCGGGGCGCCGTTGGCTCCGAAGGTATAGTCGCCGCCGACGCGCTGCCACATGGTCTGCGTGCCAGTGGCCTGGGCATTGGTGGCGATGAAGAGATTCCAGACCTCGGCACCGCCATTGGCTGTCGAGTTCACCTTGGCCCAACGCATCTGGACGTTTGCCGGAGCACCGTTGGCTGAATAGACCGAGATGGCGCCGCCGGAGATCGACTGACGCACGAACTCGTCATCTTCGTTGGCCGGGATAGAGGTGATACGCGCCGCCAGCCGCTGCGACTGCGACACGGTCGGGCTGGTGGTCGCATTAGCAAGACCAAAGCCCTGCGCCGTCGTACCGGTCGTGTTATCGACCACGGTGAACGTCGCCGTCGCGTTACCGGCGCGGATCTGAATATTGCCGGCGCTGTTGATGTCCACCGTAGTACCGGCTGGCGCACCACCGCCACCCGGCGCAGCATTGAGCAGGTCGGCCTCGATATAGTCGAGCACGTCCTGGATGGTCGGCTCGGCAGTCAGCGAGATCGATGTGCCGGCGGATGCGCCGGCGGCGGTGAACGTGTAGTTCCGGGTGATGCCGGTGCTGAACGTAATCGAGAGAGTGTCACCCGGTGCGGTGATGATCGACGTCGAAGCGGTAGCACCTGACACTGCCGAACCGGTTGCCGCGGCATTGGTATCGGGCACCAGCGCCGGCGTCACGTTGGTGAAGTCGGACGCATTGATCAGCTCGCTGCCCGCCACCTGCGAGTCTTCATAGGCGCGCGTCTTGGGCAACTGCGGCAGGTTGAGCTGGTAGTCGATGCGAGTGGTCTGCTGCGCCGGCAGGAAGGCCGTGGAGATCTTCAGTACCTGCGGCACTGAGCCCGAGATATTCTGCGTCGTCGGGTCGATCGGCAGGCCCTTGAGATAGTAGCCGGCGCCGTTGACCAGGTAACCGCCCTTGTTGATTTCGAAATCGCCGCGTCGGGTGTAGTAGTTGGCGCCCGAAAACAGCGCCGATCCGTCCGATTGCCCGATGGTTGGCTCGACCACGAAGAAGCCATTTCCGTTGATGGCCATGAACGTCTCGGTCGAGGCACTCTTGACGTCGCCCTGCAGGTTGTTGGTCGAGCGCGACTGCGCCAGCACGGAACCGGCCGTCTGCCGCTTCTGCGGCGCGTCCGGGATCAGGTCCATGAAGTCCGTGTCAATGCGCTTGAAGCCGGTCGTCTGGCTGTTGGCAATATTGCCCGAGATGTTCTCGAGCGCGAATGACTGGGCGCGCAAACCCGTCACCGCCGTAGACATAGCACCATAGATGCCCATTCGTTACTCCTTGGACCCCATTCGTGGCGTGCACCGCACACCGTTCCGCCACTTGCGATGCAGGCGCCGTGCCAAGTCGTCAGGCTATTGATTTCACTATGTTTTATGTAGGAGTCGGGGACATGGAGTTGGCCCACGCGGCAGAAGAGTCCGAGCCGGTCGGCAGAATCTGCCGCCTGCCCGGTCGCTTGTGCGAAAAACTGGGATCGTCTAAACGCAAGTCCCGGTACAGACGGGCGAATTATGCTTTTTGCAGCACCTGAGGACTTTGCGAACGCGCCGCGGCGCGCTGTGACGGTGTTCGGCATGGCCGGCGTCGGCAAGACGCGGCTGGCCGCCATCCTGCGCAAGTCGAGCTGGTTCCACTACTCCGTCGATTACCGCATCGGCACCCGCCACATGGGCGAGTTCATCGTCGACAATTTCAAGGCCGAGGCCATGAAGGTGCCGTTCCTGCGCGACCTCCTGCGCTCGGACTCGATAAAGATCGAGAGTAACATCACCTTCGAGAATCTCGACCCGCTCTCGACCTATCTCGGCCGCCCCGGCAACGAGGCCAAGGGCGGGCTGCCGATCGAGGAATACCGCCGTCGCCAGGAGCAGCACCGCAATGGCGAGATCGCCGCGCTGCAGGAGATCGGTCGCTTCATCGAGCGCGCCCACGACCTTTATGGCTATGACAACTTTATCGCCGATACCGGCGGTTCGCTCATCGAGGTGATCGACCACAACGATGCCGAGGATCCGGTGGTCAAGGTGCTCACCGACAACACCGCCCTGCTCTACATCCGCGGCACCGAAGCCGATGCCGAAAAGCTGGTGGCGCGCTTCAAGCAGAGCCCCAAACCCATGTACTACCAGCCACCCTTCCTCACCCGGAAGTGGCAGGAGTTCAAGGCCATCAACAAGGTCGAGAACGATAGCGACGTCGATCCGGACGCCTTTGGCGCCTGGGGCTTCGAGGCTCTGCTGCACGACCGTCTGCCGCGCTACCAGGCGCTGGCGGACAATTTCGGCTACACCGTCGACGCCACCGACCTTGCAACGGTGCGCGACAGTGCCGACTTCATCGGCCTGATGGGCAAAGCGATCGCGAACCGAATGCGTTAGGGCCCGGGAGCCCCAACACATCCCCGAGTTCGCCATTTCGCCCACGGATCACCCACGAGGCATTCATGCCCATTCGCATACCCGACCATCTGCCTGCCCGAAAAACCCTCGAGGCCGAGGGTGTCGTCGTCATGGACTCGAGCCGCGCCGCCCGGCAGGACATCCGTCCGCTGAAGATCGGCCTGCTCAACCTGATGCCGAACAAGGAGCGGACCGAGACCCAGTTTTCGCGTCTCATCGGCTCGACGCCGTTGCAGATCGACCTGACGCTCGTCCGCATCACCGACCACAAGTCCAAGCTCACCTCCGAGGAATACCTCAAGAGTTTCTACAAGACCTGGGAAGAGGTGAAACAGGAGACCTTTGACGGTTTCGTCGTCACCGGTGCCCCGATCGCGCATATCCCGTTCGAGGAGGTGCAATATTGGCAGGAGATGACCGAGATCATTCAGTGGACGAAGACCAACGTCCACCAGACCATGTTCATCTGCTGGGGCGCGCAGGCGGCCTTGCACCTCTTCCACGGCGTCAAGCGCTACCGCATGGAGCACAAGGCTTTCGGCGTCTTCCGGCACAAGATCGTCAAGCTCGGCACGCCGTGGCTGCGCGGCTTTTCCGATAGTCCCATGGTGCCGGTCAGCCGCTACAACGACATCGACCGGACATCGCTGGGCGATAAGCTCGAAGTCCTCATCGACAACGATGAGATCGGCATCTGCATGCTTGCCGATAAGCAGAACCGCGCTCTCTACATGCTCAACCACCTCGAATACGACAACCGCTCGCTGGCGGACGAGTACGAGCGGGACGTGAAAGCTGGCCTCGACACCAAGCCACCCGCCAATCTCTTTCCCAATGGCGACGTCACCGCCGAGCCCGAGAACCGCTGGCGCAGCCATGCTCACCTGCTGTTCCAGAACTGGATCAACGAGATCTATCAAACGACGCCGTTCAGGCTGGAAGATATCGGGGGCTAGTCGATTGGGTCGGCCACGTGCCGGCCCACACTGCTGACACAATCGGACTGACGGCGGTGGCACTCTCCTCTAGCCAACGAGGAGATACCCATGAACACCGCCATCAACCCGCCCGGCTATCCAGTCCATCCCTTCTACAGCCAGGCTGTCGAGGCAAGGGAGGCGAGCCGGACGCTTTATGTCGCCGGTCAGGTCGGCGTGGGTCCGGACGGGACGATCCCCGGCGATGTTGGTGGCCAGACCTCCAACGCTCTCGCCAACCTCGTCAATGTGCTGGCCGCCGCCGACATGATGCCTGCTGACATCGTGAAGTTCACGATCTACCTGACCGAGGCAGCCAACCTGGACGCTTTCGGCACTGCCGCCGCGCCGAGCCTGCCCCAACCACCTCCGGCGGCCACGTTGATCGTGGTGAAGGCCCTCGCCTTGCCAGAGATGCTGGTCGAGATCGAAGCAATCGCTGTCAGATAGCTAGAGCGGCAGCGAACCGCGAAGGCTGGTACCCTCGAGCAAAGAGAACAGCGCCGCCTTCCATGCCGGGTCATCCCAATACCCGACCTGCAGCCAGCTGAGCACCACCGAAAGGGCCAGCATGAGCAACGCAAAAATCCGCAGCGTGAGCGGCAAGCGCACCAACGCCAGCCACGATGCAAACGCAGCCAGCAGCGCCACGGCAGGCACGAATGGCTGCATCTGGGTGGTGAAGATGGTCCGGGTGACCGCGAGGTAAAGCGGCAGCGCCACCACCGCCAGAGCTGACACCACGTGCCGGCGCTCGACCTGCGGCCAGATACAATAGAGGATTGGAACCAGCATCACGGGGGCAAACACCACCAGCGCTGAAACGCTGCCGGCGACGTCACCGACATGCAGGTTACTGTAGGTGACCACATAAGGCAGGAGTGCCTCGACCACATCCTGTCCCGCCTGCGCCAGGAAACCGAGGATGCCGATCGCGACGATGATCGTCGGCAGCAGCGCCACCAGCAGCATGGCGACGAAGGCGCGCAGGTCGCGGCGACCGTCGGGGTCGCTAAGGGTCGCGCCTATGGCCAGCGGTACGATCAACACCGTCGCAATGGGGCTGGCGAGCAGGAGCAACGGCAGTAGCAGTCCCAGCCCGATCGTCGCCTGCACGTCGCCCACATCTTCCATCGAGCGGATGGCAGGGATCAGCGCCGCGATAGCGATGTAGAGCGGCAGCCCCCGGCTGGCTGCGGTGACCGCATAAAGCACCGCCGCGTGGCTCGCCAGGGCCAACAGCACCAGCATCGCGCCGATCCAGAGCCAGCCGACCCGCCGCATGCGATGATACAGCACGCCGAACAGCAGCCCCGCGGTCACCGCCGCCAGCAATGACAGCGCCGACTGCTGCAACCCGACATCCGGTATCAGCGCGACGATCCGCAGCACCAGTTGCGACAGCCAGCCACCCGTCTTCCAGGCGTCCCCTTCCTGAAGCGCAGCAATGTCGACCCGGAGAAACCCGGCATCGATGACGAATTGCGCCATCATCAGGAAATAGGAGAGCGCCACTACGGTGATGATGACGGTCGAAGCGCGCCAGAGCGGTAGCCGGCGCGGCTTGGTTTCGCTGGGCGCGAAGGAGATTTCGGCCGTGGTCATGCCGCCAATTCCTTCTTGACCGCGTCGAGCGTCGATTGCGTCACCTTGGAGGTGCCGTGCTCGGTCTTCTCCCAATAATGCGGGTTGAAGCAGAGCTGCCAGAACGCCTTGTAGGCGGCGATCGAATGCAGGATCCAGTAGACCGGGAGCAGGATACCCACCGGCACGAGGTCGAAATAGCGGCGCTTCAAAGCCGCGATCACGCCAAAATAGACGAGGAACAGGTTGCCGATTACGAGGTTGAAGAGCGCCATCGTGCCGAACGGCTCGGGGAACAACCAGCCGAAGTCCCAGGTATTGGTGCACCAGACCAGAAGGGTGATCGCCCAGAGGATCGGCGCCAACAGCATGGTGAACGGTGGCGCCCCAATAAAGAAGTGAAACGAGAAGAAGCCCTTGGTGCCGATCGAGCGCCAGAGCTGGATGGGGTGGCGCATATGCACAAGCCAGGTCTGCATATAGCCCTTGATCCAGCGGCTACGCTGCTTGATCCAGCTCGGCAGCACGCCATTGGCCTCTTCGAACGTCGTCGAGTTGATGACGCCGACGGTATAGCCCTCCTGCGCCAGCCGGACGCCCAGATCGGCATCTTCGGTAACGTTGTAGGGATCCCACGCACCGACCTGGCGGAGCGCCGAAAGCTTGAAGTGATTGGACGTGCCACCCAGCGGGATCGGAACTTTGAGCCAATCCAGCCCGGGCAAAAGGAAGTCGAACCACTGGCTGTACTCGAGCGTGAACATACGCGTCAGCCAGTTTTCCGAGCGGTTGAAGTAATTAAGACGGCCCTGCACGCAGGCCAGCTTCGGGTCCCCCGTACGGAAGGCTAGAACAGCCTTCTTGAGCTGGTCCGGCTCGGGCTGGTCTTCGGCATCGTAGATGGTCACATACTCGCCGCGGCAGAACTGCAATGCGTAGTTGCAGGCCTTGGGCTTGGTCTTGGGCTGGCTAGGCGGCACGCGCACGATCTCGAACGTGCCGGGGAGCCGCAACGCCTTGGCAGCGTCGATGGTCTCCGTGTCGTCCTCCTCGAGCACCAGCTTCACTTCGAGCTTGCTGGCGGGATAATCGAGGCCCTTGAGCGCCTTGGTCAGCAGCGGCAGCACCTTGGCCTCTTTATACATCGGCACCAGCACTGTGTAGACGGGGAGGCTAGCGTCACTGAGCGCGGCGACCTCGTCAGGCGTGATGGTCATGTCTGCTTTGCGGCTCGAGCCTACGAAGGTGAGCACAAACTTGAAGAGGAACGTGACGGTATAGAGCGCCGTAAAGAGCGACATCAGCGTCACCAGCGTTGGCATCGGGGCCAGCACGAGAGACACTGCCAACACTGCCAGCAGCGCCCAGATCACAAGCTTCTGCGGCTGGGTCACCGTATACTTGGCCGAGTGTTCCGGCTTCCACGAATAGAGCGCTTCGCGGGCAAAGAAGCTGTCCCAGTCCCGAAACAGCGTCTGCGTCTGCCACAGGATATCGAACGGCGAGGTAATGACGAAGTCGTAGCCATTCTCACCGAAGCGCGCGTCGGCCCACTCGACATTTTCCTGGCTGAGAGTGGTAGCGGCGATCATCAGCCGGCCATCCTTCTTCTGCCAAGGCACCATGGTGCGCTCGGCATAGTCGGCACGATCCTCGATGCGCGTCAGGGCCGCATCTATCGGCTCCTTCTGGAGATCGACGAATGGCAGGCCGTAGCATTCAGCGACCGCGCGATAATAGTCCATCGGCCGGATCAGACCGGCCGAGATAATCGTTTGCGCGAGACTGGAACCCCATTCGACCCGCCGCTGCATGGCGGTGGCGAGCCCGGTCAGACTCAGCGCCTTGCGCGAAACGAGAAGCTTGGCGACCTCAAGATCGAAGCGATCACCGGCTGACGGAAAGCGGTCGACCCCGATCAGGTCGGCGGCGTCTACGTCGAAACTGCGTTGCACTGCGTGGACCATGCCGGCAGAAAAGCGCGCCAATTTTGAAGAAATGCCAAAGAGATCGATCAAATCGTCGGCTTTGCGCCGCGACCTCGCAGTTCTACTGGCTCTCGTTGAGGTTCTGGCCGCACCCGACACAAGCGTCCTTGCCGAAGACCTGCTTGGCCAACACAGCCGGCCGGCTGGGCAAAGGCTGCAGCGTGCCGCAACGCGGGCAGGCCTTGCCCGTCGTGCTGGGCGGCAGTTGGCGCAGCCATACGCCGATGGACGCCATGCCCGCGACCACCAGTCCCACAATCCCCGCGATTTCCGGCCGAAGCATCATGTCTTGAACTCTGCACCCGCGGATGCCGCGCCGCAATTGCTTGACGCTGGAGACCAGCACACTACCTATTCGGCTGCAACCGGAGCCAGCACGTGCCGCGATCGCCGACCACCCTCACCGACGAACTCGGCATCGCCCTGGGTAACCTTGCCGATGCTGCGACCGGTACACTCACACCCACTCTCCGTCTCGGCGTCACCGGCTTGAGCCGGTCAGGAAAGACCGTGTTCATCACGGCGCTGGTCCACAACCTGTTGACCGGCGGTCCATTGCCGGGGTTCTCGGCCCTTGCCGAAGGACGCTTCATCGGAGCCCGCCTCGCAGAGTCGCCGGACGCCGGCATTCCCCGTTTCGCATACGAGGATCACCTCAAGGCCATGACCGGCAAAGACCCGCATTGGCCGGAGAGCACTCGCCGCATCAGCCAGTTGCGGGTGATGCTCAAGTTCCAGTCCAACTCCTGGATGGCGAGTTTCCTCGGCAGCTCCACGCTTAACCTCGACATTGTGGACTATCCCGGCGAGTGGCTGCTCGACCTGCCGCTCTTGACCCAGAGCTTTGCCGAATGGAGCGCGGCAAGCCTCGCCCGTGCCCGGCGTCCCGAGGCGCCGGGAGCCGATTTCCTGGCTGCGCTGGCCGAGGTGAACCCGCTGGACGATGCCACTGACGTTCAGGCGACTGCCCTGTGGCAGACGTTCACCAGCTACCTGATAGCCAGCCGAGAGGATTCTTCGGCCTTTTCTACACTTCCACCGGGTCGTTTCTTGTTACCGGGCGACCTTGAAGGCTCGCCCGCCCTGACCTTCGCGCCGCTCGAACCGATAGCCGGTCCAGTCCGCTCGCAGAGCCTCTACGCCATGATGGAGCGGCGCTATGAGGCCTACAAAGACCTTGTCGTACGCCCCTTCTTCCGCGACCACTTCGCGAGGCTTGACAGGCAGATAGTGCTGGTCGACACCCTCCGTGCCCTCAACGCCGGCCCCGCCGCCGTCGCCGATCTGGAGACGGCACTGACTGAGATCCTCGCCTGCTTCCGCCAAGGCGACGGAAACCCGATCACCCGGCTAGTGAGCCGCAAGATCGACCGCATCCTCTTCGCCGCCACCAAGGCCGACCACATCCATCAGACTTCGCACAACCGCTTGGAATCGGTGCTGAATCGGCTTGTGGCTAGCGCAGCCCGACGTGCGAAATTCGCTGGAGCCGAGACCCGCTCCCTCGCCATCGCCGCCCTCCGCGCCACCCGCGAAGGCAAAATCGAGGAACAGGGCGAACCGCTGGACGTCATCATCGGCACGCCCGAAAGGGGCGAAGTGCTGGACGGTGCAACTTACGACGGCCAAACGGAAATCGCCTTGTTTCCCGGCGACTTGCCGGAGAATGCGGATTTGCTTCTCGAAGTACCTGCCGACCTCAATTTCCTACGCTTCAACCCGCCGCAGAACCTCAAGAAGAATGCGGAGGGCGCCTGGGTGCTGCCGCACATCCGACTCGACAGCGCGCTCGAATACCTGCTCGGAGACCGGCTGAGATGAAACGCCCCGTCGCCCGCCCCATCGCCGGCTCATCCGAGACCGCCGAGGAGGTCCGAATCCCGCGCGCTTACGCGCCGCAAGTGGCTGTCTCCCTTGAAGACTCCGTAGAGCCGATCGTTGACGAAAATGCAGAGGACGAGCTGGCAACAGCGCCGCCAAAAGTGCTTGGCTGGCTTGGCAAGGTCCTGTTGATCACCGCCGGGGCGCTGATTTCCCTGGCGCTCGGACTGGCGGCAGAACGGCTGATTGCAGAACTCTTTGCCACAGCCGCGTGGCTGGGCTGGCTGGGGCTTGGAATTCTTGGCCTTTTCGTTGTCGCTCTGCTGACGCTGCTGATCCGCGAATCCCTGGCCCTATCTCGCCTGCGCTCTCTGGACCGCCTGCGCCGACAGGCGGAGGCCGTGCTGATCAGCGATCGGGCCGCCGATGGCAAGGCCGTTCTCGCGGAGTTGCGCGACATCTATGCCGGCCGACCGGACGTGGCCCGCGCCCGCCAAGCGCTGGCAAATTCAGGCGAAATCTTCGATGGCGGCGAGCTCATCCGCTTCGCCGAACGCAGCCTTCTGGCCCCACTCGATGCGCGCGCGCGGACCCTCACTGCAGCCTCGGCACGGCGGGTGGCGCTGGTAACAACGGTGTCGCCCAGGGCTTTGATCGATATAGCCTTTGTGATCTTTGAAAGCGTGCGATTAGGTGGTCAGATCGCGCGGCTGTACGGCGCCCGCCCCGGCATCTTCGGTACCTGGCGGCTACTCGGCGCAATCCTTTCGCATCTCGCTGTCACCGGTGGGTTGGTGCTGACCGATGGGGTGGTAGAACAGCTTGTGGGTCAAGGACTTGCGGCAAAACTGTCGGCCCGGCTAGGCGAGGGCATCGTCAACGGGCTGATGACGGTGCGAGTGGGGATCGCAGCGATGCGGGTGGTGCGGCCCCTGCCCTATGAAACGCAGCGCCAGCCCAAGGTGAAGGACTTCATCCCCGAGCTGGCTAACGTCTTGCAGGAAAAGGCGAAGTAGCGACTAGGCCGCCTGCTCCCGGGCGGGCAGCTTACCGCCGTAGAGGAAGAACCAGGCGCCGGCACCCATTGCTGCCGCGAAGACGATGAGCGTCGGCACGTCGAGCCAGTGCGGCTTGAGCACCATGTCGGCGATTACCACCAGCATCACGGTATAATCGAATTTCGATATCTGCATCAGGCGCTTAGCCATGGACAACGCATCGTCGGTGCGGCCCTGTTCGAGGGCGGCGGCGATCTGGCGGCCCGTAGGTTCGATAAAGGTGAGGCCAGTAAAGAAGGTCGCGGCGAAGCCGGCGAGACCGAGCAGAACCCAGGCTTCCAGCCACATGCCGCCCAGCGTAGTGACGATGGTGCCGAACACGACCGTCAGCATCGAGGCTGGCACGAACCAGGTTTTACCCAGAATATTCATGATGTTGAGCGTCGCGAACAGCTCAGTGTCACCCTTGGCGCGGGTGAGCAGAATGTTGGCAGCGATAAGCGTCAAACCGCCACCGACCCAAGCGATGGCGCAGATAACATGAAGAAATTTGAAGATCGAATAGATGTCCACAGCGATACCTCACGGCGCCCCCCGCGAAGGAGCGCCGCTGTATGGCCCTGTCGATGAACGTCAAATGAACGGCTTTACCAGGCCAGCCGACGCGCTTCGGCTTCTCGCTCGGCGAATTCCTGCCGGGCTTGATGCACGCGATGACGATTGTTGTGGGCGAAAGTGCTGATCGTGCGAAGCGGCTCATGCAGCTCCCGACCCAGATCCGTCAGTTCGTAGTCGACGCGGGGCGGGATGCTGGGGGTGACGGTGCGGGTGATGAAGCCGTCCTTCTCAAGGTCGCGCAGCGTCGCCGTCAGCATTTTCTGTGACACACCTTCGATATGCCGCAGCAGCTCGGAAAAGCGCATCGGGCCCTGGCTTAGAGCCATGACGATGTAGACCGTCCACTTGCCGCCGATCTGCGCCAGGACCTCGGTAACAGGAACCATGGCTTCCTTGCACTCGGCCACATCGTGAGCCGTCTTGAGGGGCCGCGAGGCGGGTATCGTGAAGGGAACTGGGCTATCCATGGAGTAACTCGCTGAGAAAATAGTGCCGTCTTGTCCGCAGTCCGGACAGGCACATACATAGCGTCAGTTACCGTCGGTGACTAGCTTCCTTTTGGTGGCTACCTCCATTTCTTCGTGAGACTTCCCCATGAGCAAACCCAAGATCGGCATCATCATCTCCACCACGCGCGAGAGCCGCTTCGGTCACCGTCCTGCCGAATGGATCCTGTCGCTGGCCAACGAACGCGGCGACGCTGATTACGAGATCGTCGATCTCCGCGACTATCCGATCCCATTGTTCGAGGCCGCCATGTCGCCGCGCTGGTCGCCCGTCACCAACGACGTGGCCAAGCGCTGGTCCAACAAGATCGCCGAGCTCGACGGCTATGTGTTCATCACTGCCGAATACAACCATTCAATCTCGGCGGTGCTCAAGAATGCGCTGGACCACCTTGCGACCGAAGGCCAACGCAAGCCGGCCGCCTTTGTGGGCTACGGCGCGGTCGGCGGCGCCCGTGCCATCGAGCAGTTGCGGCTGATCGCGGTCGAAGTCTCGATGGTGCCAACGCAGTCGGCGGTTCATATAAACATGGAGCCGTTCCTCGGCCTACTGCAGCAGGGCAAGGAGTTCGGCGACTACGACTACCTGGCGCTGGGCGTGACCACGATGCTCAATGAACTGACCTGGTACGCCCGCACGCTCAAGGCCGGGCGCGATGCCGACACCCGCGAGCAGATCGCGGCATAATCCCGCCGCAACTCGATCCTATCTGCCGGACGCCGGGGGGCCGCCGGATTCCGGCAGATCTGAGGGATGTCTAGAATGCGTAGTCTTTGCTTCGCCGCTGTGGCGGCCACTCTGGCTGTTGCCGGCCCCGCGCTCGCCGACGAAGCCAGCGTTATGTCTTACCTGCACCAGAGCCTCGGCGAGAACCTCAAGGCCGAGGGCAGCCGCGTCTACCTCGGCTTAGTGGACCTCAATGCCGACGGCAAGGACGAAGCCATCGCCTATGTCAGCGGCCCCTATTGGTGCGGCTCGGGCGGCTGCGACTACATCATCCTGACGCCCGAGGGCGACAGTTGGCGCGAAGTCGGCGAAACTAGCGTCAGCCGGTTGCCGATCGGCGTGCTGGAGACGACCAGCAATGGCTGGAAAGACCTTGCCATCAGTTTTGCCGGCGGCGGCTCACCGGCCGGTATCGGCCTGATGCAGTTCGATGGTTCGCGCTACCCGCAAAACCCGACCAGCGCCCCGGAAACGGATGAACTGGGGACCGTGGTGATCGCCGAGGACGCGGCGTTCGTGACGCCTTAGGTCTTTCAGTCGGCGAACCTCTCCCGCCTGCGGGAGAGGGGGACCACGCATAGCGTGGTGGAGAGGGGTGCACCTTGCACTGACGTCAGCCATCCACGGGTGAGAGCTAGCGCAAGCGGCTCCCCCCTCCACCGGCCTATGGCCGGTCCCCCTCCCCCGTAAACGGGAGAGGTTCGCCGACTGCCACACCGTGTCCCCCACGATCCCTAAACGATGAATTCACCTCGAGCCGGTACACCTGCGGCAGGTGGAAACGGCTGGGGCCGCAGGCGACGATGAAGGATGCACGGCCGTTCGTGATTTTCCTGCTGGCCTTTCTGGCCTTCGCGCATTTCTGCCAGCAGGAAACAGGCAATGTGCAGCAGTACACGCGGCTCGCCCTCTCGATGGCGATCATCGAGGGGCATGTCGATATCGACCGCTACGCCCTCGCCAATCCGCGCGCTGACCTGGCTTTCGTCGATGGGCATTACTATGCCGATAAGGTGCCTGGCCTGTCGCTGGTCGCGGTGCCAACCATGGCGGCGACGCGCCTCGTCCTCGGCCTCCTTGGACGCCCCACCGATCTTTTGGAACCCTCGGCCTTCACAGCCTACACCGTTGTCGCGATCCTGACGACGACCGCGCTGTTCGGCGCGCTTGCTGCGGCAGCCTGCTACAATGTCGCGCGACGACTAGGCGCCAGCGAGCGCCGAGCCACGGCGGCCACCTTCATCCTGGCGCTGGGAACGCCGTTCTTCGGCTGGTCGACGACGTTCTTTGCCCATGTGCCGGCCGGCGCCATGCTGATCGTCGCGTTCTGGGCGGCGCTGGCGATCCGGCAGCGGCAAAGCGGCGGCTGGCCTGAAGTCGGCTTTGGTGCGCTGCTAGGGCTGGCGCTGGTGATCGAACTGGCGATTGCGCCAGCCGTCGTCCTCATCGGCGTCTTTGCTTTGCTGCAACGCCGCATCGAAGTCGTGCGCTGGCTTTCCGTGGGTCTTGGCGGGCTGATCGGGCTGACACCATTGCTCGTCTACAACTGGCTCGCCTTCGGCGGACCGCTGGAACTCGGCTATTCGCATGTCGTCGGTTTCGAAGGCATGCAGGAGGGCCTGTTCGGCATCCGCCCGCCGGACCTAGCGCATGGCAACGCCCTGCTTTTCGGCCTGCAGCGCGGGTTGATCCCGCTTGCGCCGATCCTGCTCTTCGTGCCGGTGGGACTCGTCGCACTCTGGAAACGCGGACATGGCGCCGCCGTGGCGCTTGTCGCCTGCACCGCGCTGATCGGGTTTCTGATCAATGCCGGCTACTATTACTGGCACGGCGGCTACGCCATCGGGCCGCGGCACCTCGTGGCCTACCTACCCCTGATCGTGATGGCGCTGGCCTTTGTCGACCTGCCCACGATGACCGACAAGATCGTCGCGGGGGCGCTGGCTACAGCCAGCCTGATCTTCTCGGTAATGTGCGCCGAAGTGACGATGTTCGCGCCGAACGACTATTTCGTGCCGATCCGCGACCTGATCCTGCCCCGCTTTCTCAACCCGGCGGAACTGATCCACGCCACGCCGATCATCGTCATCTGGTCAGGGTTCGTCTGGCTTCTGCTTCAGCCGGCCGGCGCGCTCAGTCTTTCCGCGCCCCTTCCGAGAGCGTCAGCTTCAACCCGTCGAGCTCCTCGCTGAGGAGGATCTGGCAGCTGAGCCGCGAGTTCGGCCTTCGATCCCGGGCTGTATAGAGCAGGTCTTCCTCGTCATCGCTGGGCTCGGCCAGCTTATCGACCCAGGCCTCATCGACATAAACATGGCAGGTGGCGCAGCTCGCCGCTCCGCCGCACTCAGCCTTGATATTGAGACCCCAGTCGCGGATCACTTCCATGGCGCGCCAGCCGTCGAGCCCTTCGAGCTCGTGCTCCTGCCCGTCCTGATCGGTGACGTGGATTTTCATCATGCTTTCCGCGGCTGCTACAGGGTTGGCTATCTACACGAGTGGAAACCGGGGTGCCACGCCCTCGTGGTTCGACACGCTCACCATGAGGGCCGAGGGAGCTTGTTGAACCCCGAGGCCCGGGTGGCGTCTTAGGCCACGCCCAGCTTCTTTTGCAGCTTGGTGGAGCTGGTGGTGTACTGGAAGACCACGCGCTCGCCCGGAGAGACGATAGCCTTGGCGGCCTGGGCCATGAGGGCCGCTTCGTGGAAGCCCGAGAGGATAAGTTTCAGCTTGCCCGGATAGTGATTAATATCGCCGATAGCGAAGATGCCAGGCACCGAGGTCTGGAACTTCTCTGTGTCAACCACGACCAGGTTGTCGTTGAGCTCGAGGCCCCAATCCGCGACCGGGCCGAGCTTCATGGTGAGGCCGAAGAACGGCAGCAGGCGGGTCGCCGGGATCGAGAGATCGCCGGCATCTGTGGCCAAGTGCACATGGTCGATCTGGCCATCAACGCCCTCGAGGCTGGCGATCTGGCCAAGCTGGAAGCTGATCTTGCCCGCCATCACCAGTTCCTTCATGGCATTGACCGAAGCCGGCGCGGCCTTGAAGGCATCGCGACGATGGACAAGCGTCAGCGAGCGGACGATGGGCTGCAGATTGAGCGTCCAGTCGAGGGCGGAGTCGCCGCCGCCGACGATGACCACGTCCTGGTCACGGAAATCGTCCATCCTGCGGACCGAGTAGAACACCGACTTGCCTTCATAGGCCTCGATGCCTTCGACCGGCGGGCGCTTGGGCTGGAACGAACCGCCACCGGCCGCGATGACCACCACCTTGCAGAGGAACACCTCGTCGGCATCGCTCTCCAGCCGGAACGTGCCGTCCTCGAGCTTCTCGAGCTTGGTGATCATGCGGTTGAAGTGAAACTGCGGCCCGAAGGGCGCAATCTGCTGCATCAGGTTGTCGGTGAGGCCCTGCCCGGTAACCATCGGGAAGCCCGGAATGTCGTAAATCGGCTTTTCCGGATAGAGCTCGGCGCACTGGCCGCCGGGACGGTCGAGAATATCCACGACATGGCATTTGAGGTCGAGCAGGCCGAGTTCAAAGACGGCAAACAGGCCGCATGGCCCCCCGCCAATGATAACCACATCGGTGACGATCTCGTTGCTCATGCTTCTGCTTCCAGTCAGTGGGCGTCGTGGCCCAGCCACCCTGCCCTCGTCTCCCGGCTTCGGGAGAGAACAAAGGAACCGCAAACTCCGAATTCGCGGCGGTTCGAGTAAGTCGGCGAGTTACCCCGCACGGCGCAGGAAAGGACGGGTCCCGAGCGGGACTTCGGTGCTTCCGACGGGCTGGTAGAAGATGTTGACCTGAGCCAGCGCGCCCGTTTCCAGCGCCTTCTTCGTCGGCTCGTGCTTGACCACGAACGCCTCAATGCCGCAGCGGCGCATCAACGGAATCTGGTCGGCGAGCACATCGCCGACGGCGCGGAGCTCGCCCTTGTACTTGTAGCGCTCGCTGATCATGCGGGCGCTGGAATAACCGCGGCCATCGGTGAAGGCCGGGAAATTGATGGCGACCGAGGCGAAACGCGCCAAATCCTTCTCCACGTCCTCCACCTTATCCCCCGGCGAGACAAGAAGCCCGAGAGGATGCGGATTGGCGAGGATGGCGTCTCGATTGGCGAGGAACACGGCGACCGGGACGTGCGTGTAGCGCACTGATGCCGGGTCGTCACCCTCGGCCCAAGGGCGGAACGGATCGGCGATGAAGGCGCCGTCCTTGAAGAGATTCAGGTCCTGCGCGGCCATCGGCTTGGCGATCGCTCCGTTGAAGTCGAAGTGGATGCCGCACTCTTTCTTGTTGAGGCCCCGCCACCGGCCGGCGCGGGGATCCTCCCCTTCGGCCACGATGGTGGTGCAAGGCGCGCATCCAATGGATTTGTAGCCCTTAGCGAACAGCGGATGCTCGGGCAACCCATGCTTTTGTTTGTAGGCGTTGACCTCGACATCCGAGAAATAGGCCAGTGGATTGACCTTGATGCGATCGTCGCTGGTGAGCTCGAAATGCGGGAGAACGCCGCGCTCCTTGGTCTGGTAGCGCTTGCGGCCGGTAACCCAACCACCAAAGCCTTCCATCACCGCATCGAGCGGCTCCGTCTTGCGGATATGGCAGCACGAATCCGGATCGGTCTCCCAGAGGTCGCCGTTGGGATCGAAGCGCGCCAGATCCTTGGGATCGGGCACCAGGGCGACGACATTGGTCAGTCCGAGGTGCTGCTTGATGGTCTCGACATAGGCCAGTGTCTCGGGAAAGTGCTTGCCGGTTTCCAGGAAATAGACCGGCAGGTTCTGGTCGACCTGCGCCACCATGTGCAGCAGCACGACGGAATCGGCACCGAAGGACGAAACGATTGCGAGATCGTCCGGGAGGATCTCGGTTGCCTGCTTGAGCACAGAGACGCCGTCCATCTCGTCGAACATGCCGTTGAGCGACATGATGCCGAGCTGGCGCAGCGGGTCTGGCTTCTTCTCCGAATGGAACAGCGGACTGGCGACGGCGGCACTAGGCATTGCCATAGAGCGCCTCCTTGAACGGCTCCTTGCCGAGGCGGCGGAAGGCCGCGATGAACGGCTCGTCGTCACTGGTCCGGCGCGAAATGTAGAAATCGACCAGCTTTTCGACCGCGGCTGGCACCTCTTCGGCCACGAAGCCGGGCCCCAGGATGTCGCCGATCGAGGCGTTCTCCGTAGCGTCGCCGCCAACGGTGATCTGGTACAGTTCGGTGCCCTTCTTCTCCACTCCGAGAATGCCGATATGGCCGACGTGGTGGTGACCGCAGGCATTGATGCAGCCCGAGATCTTGATCTTGAGGTCGCCGATCTGCTTCTGCCGCTCGGGCGCCGCGAACTTGCGCGACAGTTCCTGCGCGATCGGGATCGAGCGGGCGTTCGCCAGAGCGCAGAAATCGAGGCCTGGGCACGCGATTATGTCGGTGATCATGCCGGCATTGCCCTCGGCAAAGCCGATGGCAACGAGCTTTTCGTAAATCGCGGGCAGATCCGCGATCTTCACGTGCGGGAGCACAAGGTTCTGCTCGTGCGAGACGCGCAGTTCGTTGAAGCTGTAGCGCTCGGCGAGGTCCGCGACCGCCTCCATCTGCGCCGACGTGGCGTCGCCTGGAGCACCGCCGACAGGCTTCAGCGAGATCGTGACGGAAACGTAGCCCGGCTGCTGGTGGGCGTTGAGGTTGTTGTCGAGCCAGCGGCCGTAGGCGGGGTTGATGATCTTTTCGCGCGCCACGTCGATGCTGGTGGCATTGAGACGCTCGAAGGCCGGAGCGGCGAAATAGGCCGAGATGCGGTCGAGTTCCTCCTGCGGCAGGGTCAGTACCCCACCCTTCACTTCGGCGAATTCGGCCTCGACCTGCTCGCGGAAGTGCTCGATGCCCTCTTCGTGCACCAGGATCTTGATGCGCGCCTTGTACTTGTTGTCCCGGCGGCCATAGCGGTTGTAGACGCGCAGGATGCTCTCGAGATAGGCGAGCAGGTGCTCGTGCGGCACGAAGCTGTTGATCAGCTTGCCGACGATCGGAGTACGGCCGAGACCGCCGCCGACCCAGACTTCCCAGCCGATCTCGCCATGGGCATCGGTGGTTGCCTGAAGGCCGATGTCGTGGAAGCGGATCGCGGCGCGGTCGTGCGTGGCACCCGACATGGCGATCTTGAACTTGCGCGGCAGGTAGAGGAACTCCGGGTGGAGGCTCGACCACTGGCGCAGGATTTCGGCCACCGGACGCGGATCGATGATCTCGTCGGCCGCGGCGCCGGCGAACTGGTCAGTGGTGATGTTGCGGATGCAGTTGCCGGATGTCTGGATGGCGTGCATCTCGACCGAGGCGAGCAGATCCAGGATCACCGGAATATCGCGCAGTTTCGGCCAGTTGAACTGGATGTTCTGCCGCGTGGTGAAGTGGCCGTAGTCGCGGTCATAGGTGCGGGCGATATGCGCCAGCATGCGCAACTGCTTGGGGTTCATCGTACCATAGGGCACGGCGATCCGCAGCATGTAGGCGTGGAGCTGCAGGTAGAGGCCGTTCATCAGCCGTAGAGGCCGGAACTGGTCTTCACTGAGCTCTCCCGAGATGCGGCGGCGCACCTGGTCGGAAAACTGCGACGTCCGTTCCTTCACGAACGCCGCGTCGAATTCGTCATATCGATACATGACCGTCCTCATCGAGGTGCTGCCGGTCGAAGGCCGGCGCAGTCGAGCCCGTGGCCCGGATGCGCTCGCGCAGGCGGTCGGCGACCACCTTGCCGTCGATGAGCTTCACCGTTTCAATTTCGAGACTGACGACGCGGCCAGTGCGCTTGGTCGCCGCCAGAGCCGCATCGCGGGCCTCCGCCTCCTCAGGGAGGAAGACGCGCGCCTCGTCGATGTTCTCGACCCAGCGGTTGTGCGGGTCGAGGTAGACCGTCGCGCCGGACAGGAGTTCGTTGCCCGTCAGGATTTCCATCATGCCACCTTGAACTTCGTTTCAGCGAGGCTAGCCGCGTCCTGCCAGTCCCCGGAAGCTACTGCCGCCCCAATGAAGATGATCGCCGGGCCTTCAGCGAACTGCGCGGTGCCAGCGGCAAGCTCGCCGATGGTGCCTCGATGGAAGCTTCTGTCCTTGCGGCCGGCATTGACGACGATGCCCGCCGGCGTCGTGGCGGCGAGACCACGGCGGATCAGCTTGCCGGCGACCGGCGCAGCGATGGACTTGCCCATGTAGAGCGCCAGCGTCAGGCCCGAACCCGCGAGCGACGCCCAGTGATCCAGTTCTTCGTTGTTTGCGCCATGCGCCGTGGCGAAAACGAAGCCGGTCGACACCTTGCGCAGCGTCACCGGCGTCGCCGTATCGGCTGCGGCGGCGAGCGCGGCAGATACGCCCGGCACGATGGCATAGGCGATATCGGCCTTACGCAGGGCGGCGATTTCTTCGCCGGCGCGACCGAAAACCATCGGGTCACCGGACTTGAGGCGCGCCACGCGCTGACCCTCACGGGCAAGGCGGACGATCAGCGCGTTGATCTGCGCCTGGGTAAAGGAGTGGTGACCCTTCTTCTTGCCAACCGGAATGCGCTCGGCGTCACGCCGGCCCATCTCGATAACGGCTTCAGGCACGAGGTAGTCGTGGACGATGACGTCTGCTTCCTGCAGCAGGCGCTGAGCGCGCAGGGTCAGCAGATCCTCCGAGCCCGGCCCTGCCCCGATCAGCCAGACGATGCCCGCAGCATCCTTGGCATGGGCGGCAAGCATGCCTTCGACGTCCGGGTTGGTGGCGGTGACCAAGTCCTCGTAGAAGCGGCGGGCCTGCGGTTTAGAGAGCAGCGTCGCCACGCGATCGCGCAGCGAACCGGCCAGCCTGGCGACGGCGCCAAGGTTCGGCGACAGCATTGCCTCGATCCGGGCACGGATCAGCCGCGCCAGCACCGGCGCGTCGCCTTCCGACGAAATCGCGATGGAGACCGGGGCCCGGTCAATGATCGAGGGCGTATAGAAGTCACACTCAGCCGGCACGTCGACGACGTTCAGCGGCACGCGGGCAACACGGGCTGCGAGCTTGGCTGCTTCCCCGTCAGGCCCATGCTCGTCAGCGACAAAGACCAGTGCGGCGTCAACCAAATCGCGCGTCTCGAACGGGCGGGCGTGGACGGTAACGGGCAGTTTGGAGAAGTCTTCTGTGACGGTGCGCGAGATAATGACTACTGAAGCGGTCGTCTTAATTGCCAATCGGGCTTTGTTGAGGGCTTCCAAACCACCGCCGACGATGACGATGCGCTTACCCTCGACTTTGACGCTCACTGGAAATGTGGTCAGTACACCCATTGAAAACCTAGCTTTGAAGCGCGGAACCTACCCGCCTTCGCTTCTCGTCACAAGCCATTGAAATTCAATAGCTTTTATTTTTCCCGACAGCCGGCATGGTTAGAATGCCCAACAACTGGCGGCGCCCGCGCCGCCAAATGAATCCGCGTGTGCCACCGCTCGTGGAATAAACCGACGTCTTGAGGCTTATCATCCCTGTCTTGCGGGGACGTGAACAACAAGGCCATCGAGCTCGTCACGCACTTTGATCTGGCAGGAAAGCCGACTGTTCGGCTTCACCTCCCAAGCGAAATCCAGCATGTCTTCTTCCATTACGGACGGCCCGCCGACCACATCAGTCCAGGCGGCGTCGACATAGACATGGCAGGTGGCGCAGGTGCAGGCGCCGCCGCATTCGGCAATCACTCCCGGAACGCCGTTCATGATCGCGGTCTCCATAACCGTGGAGCCCGTGGTCGCTTCGGTTTCGTATGGAGTGCCGTTGGATTCGATGAAGGTGATCTTGGTCATAGGCGCCGTACCGGTGGGTTCGGACCATATAACGGCGCCCCCTGCCCGCCGCAAGGCGCGGCGATGCAGGTCTGGGTCACGATGCCCGGAGGATCACGCGGGTTCGTTGGCGAGAATATCGCCGATGAAAGCCGAAACTTCCTGGACGGCCATGTCCAGGTCGTCGATACGTTCGGGATTGACCGGGGCGCCACCGCGGATTTCGTCCTCGGCAACCTTGGCGAGGTCGGCGATGGTCCAGGCACCGACGCCGGAGGCTGCGCCCTTGAGCGTATGCAGGTGTCGGAGCACGTCGGCTTCAGTGGTGCTGGATTCCAGTCGACCGAAGTAGACCCGGGCCATCTGGTCGAAGAGCCGCAGTACCTCGCATTCGAGGCCGTGATCGCCCAGCGTCTGTTTGCTGAGGTGCACCATATCGATCGGACGGTGCTTGTGGATCGGCTGGACGATGTCCGCCGTTTTTAGCGCAGTACGCACAACTTTCCCCTGCGAACGCATACGCCGTTCTGGCGCCGGAGAAGCGTAGGGACGCGGAATGAACAGGTGATTAAGTCGAAACGCGAGAAACTCACAGGACTGCGCGTTAGTGAACGGCCGGTAAGCCACTGGCCCAGAAGCCACGTAGGGCGCTGGCCGCCAGGACGACGCCATACCCCCGCCACGAAATTAACCTTCAATTAATAAACGGTTCGGTTTGCCTCAAATTGAATGTATATGTGAGGTCCACCTAGCGTGCGGCGGCGTGGGTTATCG
>JAEZKB010000168.1 GCA_023415605.1 Pseudomonadota bacterium | reverse complement strand
GGCGCCGGCTTCGCCACGACCTTGATCGGCTCCGCCTGAACGCGTGCGATTTCGGCGGCAAGGTCAGACATCATCTCGTCGACAACGGCGGCGGCCGGCTCGACTGCCTTGGCATCGGCGACAATCGGCTCCCGAGTGCGGGGCGGCGCGATCGGCCTGGGTCTGGGCTCGGAAGGGACGCGCGGCAATCCCGGCGCCTTCGGTGCAGCGGCGGGACGGACCGTCTCGTCGGGTGCGGCAGCCGGCACCAGCCGGCGCCTGATCCGCTGGCCGTCGACCACCAGCACTCCCGCGAGGATCAGCATGGCCAGCGTGAGCCCGACGCCGATCCCGGCGAGGAGCCAGATCACTTCCCCTGCCTGCAATTCAAGACTCCCTGCATTCCCAAGCCATTAATCGTTCGAACCGGCG
The DNA here is from genome assembly GCA_023415605.1 of Pseudomonadota bacterium. GTDB lineage: Bacteria > Pseudomonadota > Alphaproteobacteria > Rhizobiales > Devosiaceae > Devosia_A. The sequence goes on along the minus strand of JAEZKB010000168.1, from coordinate 6,278 downwards.
CGGCGATCAACCATCGCCGATGGTCTCTATCATCAAAACTGCGCATCCCAAGCGCGCCAACTTGCGTATAGGGTAATCGGCGACGCTTCTGCGCGGCCGACCCGCGCCACCAAAGAGACAGCCCTTGTCAGACGCTGCATCGACATCAGCCCCTGCCCCGGCTTCCCCGCTCGCACCGCTGCAGCACCCGGTCTATCGCGCCATCTGGCTCGCCAACCTCGCCTCGAGTTTTGGCGGGCTGATCCAGGGCGTCGGCGCCGCCTGGCTGATGACCTCGATCGCCGATTCCGTTGACATGGTCGCCTTGGTCCAGGCCTCGACCTCTTTGCCTATCATGCTGCTCTCGCTGGTGGGCGGTGCCGTCGCCGACAGTTTCGACCGTCGCCGGGTGATGCTCATCGCGCAGATCTTCATGCTGGCGGTCTCGGCGCTGCTTATGCTCGCCACCTGGTTTGGGCTGATCTCTCCCTGGCTGCTGCTCGCCTTCACCTTCCTCCTCGGTTGCGGCACCGCTCTCAACAACCCGTCCTGGCAGGCCTCGGTAGGGGATATGGTGCCCCGCTCCGACCTGCCCAATGCGGTGGCGCTCAACTCCATCGGCTTCAACCTGTCCCGCAGCGTCGGACCGGCAGTGGGCGGCATCATCGTTGCTGCCTTCGGCGCGGCCGCCGCTTTCCTCGTCAACACGCTGAGTTATATCGGCCTCGTCATCGTGCTGTTCCGCTGGAAGCCGGCGACCGTCGCCAGCACGCTGCCGCGCGAGCCGATGGGCACGGCCATCATGTCCGGCCTGCGCTACGTCGCCATGTCGCCCAATATTCTGAAGGTGATGCTGCGGGCTTCCATCTTCGGCTTCACCGCTATCGTCGTGCTGGCGCTGCTGCCGGTGGTCGCCTCGCAGATTCCCGGCGGCGGACCGCTGATCTATGGCTTGCTGCTCGGAGCTTTCGGCCTCGGAGCGGTCGGCGGGGCACTCTATAGCGGGCGGCTACAGGCCATGCTGGGCACCGAGCCGCTGGTGCGCTGGTCCTTCCTCGGGTTTGCGCTCTGTGCCTGGATCACGGCGATGAGCCCGACGCCCTGGCTCACCGCCCCCGGGCTGATGATCGGTGGCGCTTGCTGGGTGTGGGCGCTGTCGCTGTTCAACGTCTCGGTACAGCTTGCCTCGCCGCGCTGGGTGGTCGGCCGGGCGCTCTCGCTCTACCAGACGGCCACCTTTGGCGGCATGGCCTTTGGCAGCTGGGTCTGGGGCCTTGCCGCCGAAGTGTACGGGCCCAACATCGCACTGACCCTCGCCGGCGTCGGCATGGTGGGCGGCGCCGCCATCGGCCTGCGCTTCGCCCTGCCTCCGCGTACGGTGACCGATCTCGATCCGCTCAACCGGTTCAAGGTGCCGCAACTCGAGCTTGACCTCGAGCCGCGCTCGGGCCCGATCCTCATCGAGATCACCTATGCCATCAAACCCGAGGATGTCCCGGCTTTCCTCCTGGTGATGGCAGACCGCAAGCGCATCCGCCGCCGTGACGGCGCGCGTAACTGGACGCTGCTGCGCGACCTCGGCCACCCCGACCATTGGGTGGAAAGTTACGAGACTCCGACCTGGACCGACTATGTCCGGCACAACTTGCGGCTGACTAAAGCCGATGCCGAGATCTCCGAGCGCATCCGCGCCCTGCACACGGGCGCCGAACCGCCGGCCGTGCGCCGCTATGTCGAGCGCCCGGTCGATTGGTACAGCCGGGTCACGGCGGCGCCCAAGACGGAAACCGAACCGCACTGATCGTCGCGCCTCCCCAAGGATCGCGACGAGCGCGGCGTCTCATACTTGAGGCGCCGTTGCCTCACTGCTAGCGTTGCTGCCGGGGAAGGCCGGCAGGAGCCGCGCCATGGGGGACCCATCATGCAGACTATTCTCAGGAGCGCCGCGGCGCTCGCTTGTGTAGCCGTGCTTTCCGCCTGCTCCAGTCTCATCACCGGCGGCGACTTGATCCGTCCCGGCGAAGCCACCGGCACGATCGAGGTCGTCAACAATACCAGCGGTACGCTGGACGTCGTTCTTATTTCCGAATGCAACGCATCGACCTACGGTCTCGACCGGATGGGCGACAACGAAGTGATCCCTCCTGGCGCCAGCCGCGCCTTTACCGTCTCCGCCGGCTGCTGGGACGTCGATGCGGGCGCATTCGGCGTCGGCGAAGCCCGCCAACGCATGACCGTCAGCCCCGGCGGTATCACCCGCTACACGGTGAACGGCTGAGGCTCGACGTCAGTCGAGCCGGGGCGTATGTAGCGGGCATGGCTGACATTCATGCCGCTGCTCACGGGTTTGAGTCAGGCGCCTCCGCTTACGAACGGGGGCGGCCCGATTATCCGCATGAGGTCACGGACTGGCTGAGCGAATCCTTGCGGCTCGGGCCGGGAAAGACCGTGCTCGATCTCGGCGCCGGCACCGGCAAGTTTACACGCTATCTCACCGCGACCGGCGCGACGGTGATTGCCGTCGAGCCGGTCGATGGCATGCGCGCCAAGCTGGTGGCGACGATGCCCGAGGTGCACGCGCTGGCGGGCACGGCCGAGACCATCCCCCTGCCCGATGCGTCAGTCGATGCCCTGGTCTGCGCGCAGGCCTTCCATTGGTTCGCCAGCAAGGCAGCTCTGGCCGAGATGTCGCGCGTGCTGAGGCCCGGCGGGCGCCTTGGGCTGATCTGGAACATGCGCGACGAGAGCAATCCCTGGGTCGCGGCCATCAGCGAAATCATCCATCCGTACGAGGGCGACGCCCCGCGCGCCTACAAGGGGACCTGGAAGGCTGCCTTCCCGGTGCCGACGCTGAGCCCGCTCGAAATGCAGCGCTTCCCGTATGGTCACACCGGCACGCCTGAGGACGTCATCGTCAATCGCACGCTCTCGACCAGCTTCATTGCCAAGCTGCCCGATAGTGAGCGCGAGTCGGTAGCCACCCGGCTGCGCCAGTTGATCGCCGTGCATCCCGACCTGCGCGACAAGGCCGAGGTCACCTACCCTTACGTCACCGAGACCTACACGGCGACGCGGCTCTGACGGCCCACCGTCCATTCGTCGTAGACAGCCCGTTTCCTTCCATCGTCACTTGCCGATGGAGCAGGTTGGTGCCACATAGCGGTGACCTCCACTGCAGCAAGTTACAGACATGTCCCAGCTCTTTTCGCCGCTGACCCTCCGGGGCCTGACGCTTCGCAACCGTACGGTCGTGGCCCCGATGTGCCAGTATTCCGCCAAAGACGGCATGGCCAACGATTGGCACTTCGTGCATCTGGGTCGCTTCGCGATGGGTGGTTTCGGCCTCGTCATCCTCGAAGCCACCGGCGTGACGCCTCAAGGCCGCATCTCCTATGGCGATCTCGGCCTCTGGAAGGACGAGCAGATCGCTCCACTCGCCCACATCGTCGATTTCCTCCATTCGCAGGGCGCCGCGGCCGGCATCCAGCTCGGCCATGCGGGGCGCAAGGCCGCGACGCCGATCTGGTGGCGCGGCGGCTTCAACGAGACCGACGCGGAAAAGGTCGAGTACGGCTACGAGACCTGGGTGCCGGTGGCGCCGAGCGCCGAAGCGCATTCGAGCAAACCCGAGTTCCAGGTGCCGCACGCCCTGACCGTCGACGAGATCAAGGCAACGGTCCAAGCTTTTGCCGACGCCGCCATCCGCGCCGACAAGGCCGGGTTTGACGTGGTCGAAATCCACGGGGCGCACGGCTATCTGATCAGCCAGTTCCTCTCGCCGCTCGCCAATCACCGCACCGATGAGTACGGCGGCAGCCGCGAGAACCGCATGCGCTTTGCCATCGAAGTGTCCAAGGCTGTGCGTGACGCCTGGCCGGCCGACAAGCCGCTCATCATCCGCCTCTCGGTGACCGATGGCAGCCCCGGCGGTTGGGGCGTCGAGGACTCGGTGGCGCTGGCGAGCGAACTCGACAAGATCGGCGTCGACGTCGTGCACGCCTCCTCGGGCGGCTTTGATGGCTATGCCCTCAAGGCCGAGCCGCTTTATCAGGTGCCGTTGGCCAAGGCTCTCAAGGAATCTGGCGTCAAGTCGATCGCGGTCGGCCTCATCAACGAACCCCAAGACGCCGAGCGCATCGTCGCTAGTGGCGAGGCCGATCTCGTCGCTTTCGCCCGCGGGGCGCTGGAAGATCCGAACTGGCCGCAGCATGCACATCACGCGCTCGATGGCGGGGGCGATGCCTACGACCTCTGGCCCAAGCAGGCCCGCGGCCGCATCCGCGACAAGGATCGCACCCTGGGCATCCGGCAGAGCAGCTGAAGCCGTTCATCCGTCGTTGTCTGACGTTCAGACGGGTCTGAATTTCACCTTATTCGGCCCGTCACCTTGCCCTTGCGCAGCGTCGTCACCATGTCCGGACGACGCCCGAGGGAGATTGATCGTGACCACCAAGACCGCCCTGTTCGCCCTTCTCGCCATGTGGGGCGTGAGCGCCTTTGATGCCCCGGCCTTCGCCGAAGAAGCGGCCAATGCCGAGGCCTCAGCCGACCAGACGCCGTTGAAGCGCAGCTTCACCAATCGCGTCTGGGTGCAGGCCGACGAGAACAGCGATCTGCCCGGCGTGATGAAAATATTCTTGTCTGACGGTACTTTGGTGTCCGACAGCTGCTGGGAAACCCACCGCCTTTCGAACTGGACCATGGCCGGCGACACCGACCTCACCTGGAACGAGGACGGCATGGACATCCCCGCCAAGATCGTTTCGGTCACCGCTACCGACCTCCATCTGCAACTGACCCTGGGCAGCGATACAGTCGACGAACACTACGTCGCCGCGACAGTGCCGTATGTTTGCCCGGACATGCAGAAGTAGTCAGTCTTCGCCATCGTCCTCGTCAGCGGGAACAAAGTGCCCCGTCAGGGTGATCTTCGTCGGTCGCCCCCTTGAGCGTCCAGCACCGCCGAGCACGACCGGTCCCCCGCCGATTGGCTGGAATAAAAACTCCTGATCCCCCTGCTGTGGGTGGCCTTCCAGCCGAAAGCGGATGCCCCTCCGCCCGCTCTTCTTGAGCACGAACTTGCCACCGCCAATCGGCACACCTCCAACACCGATAGGCTCAAACAGAACGTCTTCAGGATTGTTGGGCATGCTTAGCTCCCGGTCATGCTGACCCCTTCGTAGCCAACCACCACGGGCCGGGCGAAGGTCTGCTTCAGAGTGATGTTGTTGACAGTGATGGCGCTGATACTGATTGCTCCCTCACCAGCGCTAGCCGCTCCAGCCTGCACCGTTGCGATGGTGGCATTCATCGCATTGAGGAGTTGAGGGTTGTTCTGGGCGATTGCCTGATCCAGTTGCTGCTGGGTGATCGTTGGGGCGGTGCCCGTCGTGCCGTCCTCTTCCACCGCCGCCACAGCAGCAGCCGCCAACTGGGCATCGTTGAACGTGTAGAGGATAGTTTGCGCCAGGTAGACCTTAGTGACCATCAGTACCCCGGCTGACTGGACGCGGTCGTGGTCCTGCGGCCCGAGTTGATAGCGCTGGTTGATGTATGTGGTGAGAGCCACATTGCGGCAGAGCGGTGGACGCTCTGTTCCGCAGAAGGTGGCAAGGGCCCCCATCCCGACCGGTATCGGGACCTCATAGCTGGTGACCTTGAGGAACTGGAGGCTCATCTTCAGCGTCTTCGTCGCGGCGAAGCCTAAGCTCGCGGCCAAACCCTTGGGCTGCCCACCGACACCTATGGAGACGCCGCTGTTCACCTCAATTTGCGGTAAACCGTTAATGGGAAGCGCGGTCACTTCTGCATTCGTGGTCGTCGGCACATACCGGCTCTTGAGGTATGCATCGACCTCGTTCCGCATGTTCTTGGTGGCGACATATGCTGATCGCGCGGAAAGCCGCTCGTCGGCGGTGTGGTGCTCGATAGCCCAAATGTCACCGACTTGGATGTCTTCCCGCGGCGGATAGACTGGTGTGATGCCAAGTTGCTCGACACTTTTGGCATAGGTGATGCCCGGCGGTTCCTTGAACATGGAACTGCAGCCGGCTACCCCCACTACGGTCAGCACCATGACGGCGCGCGCGAGTATCTTCGACATTGGACGCCCCCGGCAAAGCGGTCGCTTACCCCGGCGTGCCGCTCGCTCGTCTCCTCTCGCCGAACATCGGACGGGAGGCGCCTACGCAGCAAGTATCCACAAATACGTACACCAACTGGCAGAGAAAAAAGGCGCCGGATCGCTCCGGCGCCTCGCGCATCCAACATGGGATGGATGGATTATTCGGCCGGCGCAG
>JAEZKB010000122.1 GCA_023415605.1 Pseudomonadota bacterium | reverse complement strand
CGGCCGGCACGCGGCTCGAAACACGACTGGAGGAGCTGGGCGCCGAACGCCTGGCGCCGCGGATCGAGTGCGACGTCGATCAGCTGAAGCACGGCGAGCGCTGGGCCATCGACCTCGTCGACAGGTTGGCGGGTGAGGCACGGGGGAGCAGCCTGCCGACGGTGGCCGCCCTTGCTTCGGCGCCGGCCGCATCGGCATCGGCGAGCCATGACCAGACCTCGCCGTTCCAGGCAGAGGTGCTGGAGAACATCGTCATCACCGGCCGCGGCTCCAGCAAGGAGACGCGCCACATCGAGATCAGCCTTGAAGGTTCCGGTCTCACCTATGAGCCGGGCGACGCGCTCGGCATCGTGGCCGGCAACGATCCGCGGGTCGCCGCGGAACTGCTCGATGCGCTCAAGCTCGATGGTGCCGCGTCAGTGGAGGTGAACGGCCGCCTCGTGCCGCTGGCGACAGCGCTGGAGCGCGACTTCGAGATCGCCACCGCAACGCCACGCTTCCTCACCCATTGGGCCAAACTGGCCGGGACGACAGAGATCGTCGAAGCAACCCGGGAGACGGCAGATCGCGCGGCCTATCTGGAAGCCCATCACGTCATCGACATCGTCCGGCGCTACCCGGTGGCCGGGCTTTCCCCTGCCAATCTGCTTGCAGGACTGCGCCGGCTGCAGCCGCGGCTCTATTCCATCGCCTCGAGCCAAGCCGCGGCCGATGGCGACGTGCATCTCACCGTCGCTACCGTGCGGTACCGGCTACACGACACGGAGCGCTGGGGCGTGGTGAGCGGCGCGCTTGGTCGATTGCCGGAGGACGCGACGCTCCCGGTCTATGTCAAGACGAACCCCCATTTCCGCTTGCCGGCAGACGACGTGCCAATCCTGATGATCGGGGCAGGCACGGGGGTCGCCCCCTATCGCGCCTTCCTCCAGGAACGCGAGCTCCGCGGCGCAAAGGGGCGGTCGTGGCTGGTTTTCGGCGATCGCAACTTCCGCTCCGACTTCCTCTACCAGACCGAGTGGCAGGAACACCTCTCGCGCGGCTCGCTCAGTCTCATGGACGCGGTGTTCTCCCGCGATGGCGCCAGCAAGACCTATGTGCAGCACCGGCTGCTCGAACGCGGCTACGAGGTCTTCGCCTGGCTGGAGGATGGCGCTCACGTCTACCTCTGTGGCGATGCCAAGGGCATGGCACCAGCGGTGCACCAGGCCTTGGTCGAGATCGTCGCCGCCGCCGGTCAACGCGATGCCGAGAGTGCCGAAGAATACCTGCGCGACCTGCAACTCGCCGGCCGCTATCAAAGGGATGTCTACTGATGGACGTTGTCGTCGACCGCAGCACCGACCTGTCGCAGCCGCTTGATCAACTCGGGCCCGACGAGCGGCTGAAGGCGGACAGCGACCAACTGCGCGGCAGCATCAACCGGAGCCTTCTCGACGAGCTTACCTGGGCGGTGCGGCCGAACGACACCAAGCTCCTCAAGTTCCAGGGCATCTACCAGCAGGACGATCGCGACGTCCGCGACGAGCGGCGACGGCAGCGGCTGGAACCGGCCTATCAGTTCATGGCGCGCGTGCGGCTGCCGGGCGGCGTCTGCACGCCCGAGCAATGGCTGAAGATCGACAGCCTGGCGCGGCAACACGGCGGCAACACGCTGCGCCTGACCTCGCGGCAGACGTTTCAATTCCACTGGCTGCTCAAGCACAGCCTGCGGCCGACCATCCAGGGCCTGCACGAGGTGCTGCTCGACACGGTCGCGGCTTGCGGTGACGATTCTCGCGGCGTCATGTGCTCGGTGAACCCGCAGCTCTCGGCGGTCCACGCCGAGCTCGCCGCGATCGCCAAGCAGTGCAGCGACCGCGCGGTGCCGCGCATGCGGGCCTATCACGAGATCTGGTACGGCGAGCAGCGCGTCGCGGGTTCAGAGCCCGAGGAGCCGTTCTACGGGGCGACCTATCTGCCGCGGAAGTTCAAGATCGGCTTCGCGCTGCCGCCCGACAACGACATCGACGTCTATACGCAGGACCTCGGCTTCATCGCCATTGCCGAAGCCGGCGAGCTCGTCGGCTTCAACGTCGCGATCGGCGGCGGCATGGGGCGGACCGACCGGGTGGAGACGACCTATCCGCGTCTCGCCGACGTCATCGGCTACATACCCAAGGATGCGGCGTTCGCGACAGCCGAGGCGGTGATGTCGGTGCAGCGCGATTACGGCAATCGTGTCGACCGCGCCCGTGCGCGGTTCAAATACACGATCGATGACAAGGGCCTGGACTGGATCAAGGCAGAAATCGAGCGGCGGCTCGGCTTCGCCTTCGAGGACGCCCGGCCGTTCGCCCTCGTCACCAACGGCGACGCGCTCGGGTGGTCGGCCGGCGAGGATGGGCGTCATCACTACACTGTCTTCGTGCAGAACGGCCGTCTCGGCGGCGAAGACATGCGGGCGATGGATGGACTGCGTGCCATTGCCGAAGTGCATGGGGGCAGTTTCCGGTTGACGCCGAACCAGAACGTCATCATCGCGGACATCACGCAGGCCGCCCGCGAGACGATCGCGAAGCTGCTGGCAGACTACGGACTCGATGACGAAGCGGGTGTGTCCGTGCTGCGGCGCAATTCGATCGCCTGCGTCGCGTTCCCGACCTGCGGGCTGGCGATGGCCGAGAGCGAGCGCTACCTGCCAAGGCTCATCGACAGGCTCGAGCCGATGCTGGCGCAGCATGGCCTCGCCGACGAGCCGATGACGGTACGGATGAGCGGCTGCCCCAATGGCTGTTCGCGGCCCTATGTGGCCGAGATCGCGCTCACCGGCCGCGCGCCGGGCAAGTACAACGTCTATGCCGGTGGTGGATTTCATGGCGAGCGGCTCAACCGGCTGTGGCTGGAGAACGTCGGCGAGGCGGAGATCCTCAAAAATCTCGATGCGCTCTTTGCCCGTTTCGCGCGGGAGCGGCTTCCGGGCGAGCATATCGGCGACTTCTTCGTCCGCGTGCCCGAGCCCCTCACTGATGAAACCGAAGTTCCCGCCTAAACGACAGAAGGAGCAGCAGATGACAATCCAGCTCGGGCAGATCGCCCCCGATTTCGAACAGCAGAGCACCGCAGGTCCGATCCGCTTTCACGAGTGGCTCGGCAATTCCTGGGGTCTCTTCTTCAGTCACCCCAAGAATTTTACGCCCGTCTGCACTACAGAGCTGGGCGAGGTCGCGCGATTGAAGTCCGAATGGGAGAAGCGGGGCGTGAAACCTATTGGGCTCTCCGTCGACGCGGTGGACGCGCATAATCGCTGGGGCGACGACATCAAGGAGACGCAGGGCCACGCCCTCAACTTCCCGATGATCGCCGATGCCGACGCGAAGGTCGCCAATCTCTATGGCATGATCCATCCCGAGGCGGATGCGACGGTCACCGTGCGCTCGGTCTTCGTCATTGATGCCAACAAGAGGGTACGTCTGATCCTCACCTATCCGCCGAGCGCTGGCCGCAACTTCCAGGAAGTGCTGCGCGCCATCGACAGCCTGCAGCTCACCGATGGCGAGAAGGTCTCGACGCCGGTCAACTGGGTGCCGGGCCAGCGCGTGGTGATCTCACCGGCCATCTCGGACGAAGCCGCACGGGCCAAGTACCCGCAGGGTTTCGAAACGCAGAAGCCCTATCTGCGTCTAGTTCAGCTCTAAGCCCAGCCGAATTACGAACCGCGGGGAGCGGCGATGCACCCCTTCTTCACGATAGGTCACTCCACCCGGTCCATCGAGGAGTTCGTGTCGCTGCTGCAGCAATCCGAGGTAAGACACCTGGTGGACGTCCGCACCGTCCCACGCTCGCGCACCAACCCGCAGTTCAATCCGGACGTGCTCGCCCAAAGCCTTGCGCCTCACCAAATCAACTACCAGCACATCTCCGCACTTGGCGGACTTCGCGGCCGGCAGAGATCCTCCAGCGGCACGGCCAATGCCTTCTGGCGAAACCAAAGCTTCCGAAATTATGCCGACTACGCCCAGTCCGACGATTTCCGTAACGGGCTTCAGCAGCTGATCGATCTCGGCTGCACTGGTCGCGCCGCGACCATGTGCGCCGAAGCAGTTTGGTGGCGCTGCCACCGACGCATTATCGCCGACCACCTGCTGGTCCGCGGTTTCTCCGTCTTCCACATCATGGGTTCGGACAACGTATCGCCGGCGACATTGACGCCGGGAGCAGCGATTAGCGGCGACGGTATCATGTACCCCAGTGTCTAGTCGGCCTAGCTACGGATCGCCAGTATCCGGTTTGCGCCGACGGCGTTAAAGAAGTCTTGTCAAGTCGGACACCGGATGCTCGGTGCCGAGGCCGAACCGTACAGCACGCAAGCCTCAGGAGTGTTTCCGGTGTGCTTATTAGGAACTCGGTCGTAGAAGGTCGGTGCGGGTCATGCCGTCCGCGAGTACCTGGAAAAACTTGACCATGCGGAGTTCGGTGCCGCCAGCGAGGCTACACCGAAGCTCATCCCACCATTCGTTCCGACAGCACAATGGACTGGAGCCCGCAACGGCGATGTTCGCCCAAGCAATCTGATAGGAGAGGCTTACCTGAGGACGAGGTGGTTGATGCCGTAGGCACCACCAACTTTATGTTTCATCGAAACAAGCATCGCCCTTAGGCTGGGCGCTCTGGGCCCGTCCCTGCATCAAGAATGGACGCCGTAGAGGTGCCATTGTTTACGCTACGGCTCTAGAAGCTCGCCGATGCGTGGGGACGACGGTTGACGTCTCGACGCCGGTCGCCAGCAGGCTGGCGTCAAATATGCGGGCAGTGCAGGCTGCGACCGAGCCGTTCGACGGATACTCGTGGCCAAGAGCGGCCATGAGACCGACGTCGTCGATGCGGAATAGTGAAGACACGTAGGGACGGGCCGACTTGAGGCCTTGACGGCTTCTCTCCCTCAGGATTTTGCTCGAAATCGGCATCGCAGTCCTTGCCGGGATACTGGATGGCGAGTTCGCAGCCGCCCTTCATCGCGAAGAGCCTAGGAGGGGCCGACATAGGCGGATTCGCAGTGCACGCTGCGCACGGTCTTGATCTCGTAAACACCCTTCGGAGCGCAGACTGAGCAGCCGATCGTGACGCGCTCGAAGCGATGGTCGACGAGGTTGCCGCCAATGGCGCTTCGCTCATCAAGCGTCGGGCCGTCGGCCTCCAACTCCTGCAATCGGCTGCGCACGGTCAACACGTTGAGCACTAGGTCCGAAGAACGTCTGATCGACTTCCGTGCCGCTCAAGGTCGCCCCCGGCCCGCAGGACCGGCTGCGGTGCCACCAAGTTGCACCTTGGAAAATCTGCGCGTCCATCACTCAGGGAGTCTCAGGCAACCTCGGTCAGGCTTCGCAGAACCGCATAACATCGCGGGATCGGCAAACGTCTTGCGCGATGGACAGCAGGAGATGATCGATATTGTTTCGCGACGGCAGCAAAGTCATCTCGCTGAAAGCGTCCAGTGCCTTCACGCGCATTTCGTTTTCAAGATGGTAGGTGCTTGCGTTTGTGTGGATTGCACCGAGGCGATACGCGGCGTACTCGACGACGCCGTATCGAGAAACAAATGTCCTGTTGATGCGAAGCACGTTGGCGGCAAAGAAAGCGGGAACGCTGAAACTGCGTTCCTTAAAATGTAAGGTATCGCCTTCCGGTAGCGGGTTGACCTCGATTCCCAAGAACTCGACAGATGCTTTCTCAAGCACGCCCGTATCGTTCGCGCCAAACAACACGGCAAATCCTGGCTTGCTTACCCTGCTCCCAAGCGCTGTGCCATGAATGCGGGGCGTGCCCGGCAGACCGGCGAGTTTCCAACACGCCGCGAAGTTCTGTTTGACGTCTCTCAAGTAGCCGACGGCAGACCGAACTTGGGCCTTCGTGGCCCCAGCGGGTGACATTTCCCGAAGAGCAAGGAGATTTTCTCGGAGGCCAGCCACAGAATATTGATTGATTTTGTCCATGAAGCCACGATACCCGATCGGTCACGGCCTACTAGTCATTTAATATTGCGAGTACTTGGGCCCCTTGTCCGCTTTGGGCCAACAGCAGTCACTCACCGAGGTCCGCTTCGCCCTAAGCACAACAACGGGGCCCATGCGATAAGGAAATGAGCGACCGACTCTGTTCATGGACCCTTAGTAGCCTGGCACGTTATAAGAAAGCCACCGACGATTAATGGCCGTGCTCGGCGTCTACATCGTAATCGGCGCAATCTGGGGTCATGGCCTCTATGACGAAATCCACGAAGGCGGCTGGGACGTCGAGGTAGAATTCCTTGCTGGAATAGCTACCTACTAGAGCTTCCAATCCTTTTGAATTGGCCCAAGTCGCCAAGTTTTCTAGCGCCTCAGCCGGGGCATCTGACAGGAATGATACCTGGGACAAATTCTTGTCGGGGTCACGATCAGCGATTGAGCTGGAGTTGAATTGCAGGTCGATGTTGGCGCCGGACTGCCGCATCCAGATCGATTTCCGAGTTCGACGCAGCTCTACAAACCCCAAGTTCTCCTTCAGCATGGCGATTATCGTCTCGAAGTGCTCGGCAGTTACCCGGTTGGCGAAATGGTTCAGCTTCAATCGTAACCTCTATATGACTTCATCACGGCAATAGCGCCGACATTTTCAACCCGATTAATTGCCCTACCAGCATTCACTGGCCGCCCGCTGTCCAAAATTTGCCAGAAGCGGTTATCGAGTCAAATCGGCTGTTGCACATCGCACCAAGCGGAAGTGACGATCTCTAGCAGCGGTCCGATCTCCGCGGGGGCATCTTTGGCGTAAGGTTTAGATGACTGGCAGTCTACGTCTTCGGTTCGCAGCCTATCTGGCGCTGGAGCCTAACGCTTCGATCCGCGCTTGGTGGACAGGTAGCCAAGTGATGAGTAGGATCAGGAGACTGGACGGAGATGAATTATGACCTGCTGCGCTCCCGGCGAATTTGCAGCGCAGGAAGGCAGTCTCGGCATAGAAGCAGACGGCGACGCGCTCCTTGCGCTCAGCCGCCCTCTCGGCGACGGCAGTAGGCAACTCGAGTTCGCTGTGCCCGATGCACATTGTGGCGCCTGCATCCGAACCATCGAAACTGCTCTGTCTGGCTTGCCCATGGTCATCGCGGCACGCGTGAACCTTACCCGCCGCCGGGTCCGTATCACGTTCGACGCTACCGGCGACGCGGCGGAACTGGCGCCCGCGATCCGGGCAAGCGGGTACCACACCTATGTGCTCGACCCAGGCCAGGACGTTTCCGGCGACCCGGTGCTCCGGGAACTGGTCAAGGCAGTGGCCGTCGCCGGTTTCGCCGCGGGCAACATCATGTTGATGTCGGTGTCGGTCTGGTCTGGAGCGGACCAGGCGACACGCGACATCTTCCATTGGTTGTCCGCAGTCATCGCCTTACCCGCCGTCGCCTACGCGGGCCGAATCTTCTTCCGTTCGGCGTGGCGCGCCCTTCGGGTGGGCAGGACCAATATGGACGTCCCGATCTCGATCGGCGTCTTCCTGGCGACGGCGCTCAGCCTGTTCGAAACGATGAATTCCGGCCCGCATGCCTATTTCGATGCTGCCGTAACGCTGCTCTTCTTCCTCCTCGCCGGCAGGACGCTGGACCACCTCATGCGCGAACAGGCGCGCAGCGCCATCACCAATCTGGCGCGGCTGCAACCGCGGGGCGCCACCCGACTGCTGGAGGGCGGCCGGCGAGAATATGTCCCGCTCGACGAGATCGTTCCCGGAATGATGATCGAGCTCAGGGCGGGAGAGCGCGTCCCGGTCGACTGCATCGTGTGCACGGACGGCGCGGTCTTCGACTATTCGATCATCTCCGGCGAGACGGCGCCGCATCCGATTGCGGAAGGCGGCGAGGTTCTGGCGGGCGCGGCGAATGTCTCCGGGCTGATCGAACTGCGGACCCAGAACGTGTCGACCGACTCGTTTCTCTCGCGCATCGCCGCGATGATGGACGCGGCCGAGCACGCACGCACTCGGACGCGGCGCATCGCCGACCGGGCTGCTTCGGTCTACGCGCCGATCATACATACGGTCGCTGCATGCACGTTTTTGGCCTGGGGTCTGCTTGGCGGCGATTGGCATGAGGCCCTTCTCAATGCAGTTGCGGTGCTGATCATCACCTGCCCTTGTGCGCTGGCTCTTGCCGTCCCGATGGTTCATGTCGTCGCCGCTGGCAGGCTTTTCGAACGTGGCATTCTGATGAAGGACGGCGCGGCGCTCGAACGGGCTGCCGAAGTCGATGCTGTGGCGTTCGACAAGACCGGCACGCTCACGATCGGCAGACCGAGGCTCGTCCAGCAGGAGAGCAATCCGGAAAGTGCGGCCATCGCGGCAGCGCTTGCCGCTGCCAGTACGCATCCATTGTCGCGGGCGCTCGTCGACGCGCTCGGTACTCCGTTCGAATTGCCGCCGACCGTCAGGGAAGTTCCGGGCAAGGGAGTCCAGGCCCTTGTCGACGGCGCTACCTGGCGTCTTGGAAGTGCGGAGTGGTGCGGCGTCCAGGGCGAGGACCTCGGGGCTTCGGAAGTCTGGCTGAGTCGCGACGGAACGGCGCAGGCATCGTTCCGGTTCGACGATGTGCTTCGCCATGACGCCGCGCAATCGGTTCGCCGGTTGCGTACCCTCGACCTGCGGGTCAGGCTACTTTCGGGCGATCGACCACGGGTCGTCGCTGCGGTGGCGTCGGCCGTGGGTATCGATGACGCAGAGGGCGAACTACTGCCCGACCAGAAGGTCGAGGGAGTTTCCGCAGGCCGCACCATGATGGTCGGCGACGGCGTGAACGACGCTCCGGCTCTTCGCGCCGCGCATGTGTCGATGGCGCCATCGAGCGCTGCCGATATCGGCCGCAGCGCTGCAGATTTTGTATTCACCGGCGAGGAGCTGTCGGCCGTGCCCTTCGTGGTCGCGATCGCCCGGGCTGCCGCGCGGCTGGTCAACCAGAACCTCGCAATCGCCATCGGGTACAACGTGGTGGCAGTGCCGCTCGCCGTGACGGGACAGGTAACGCCGCTCATCGCTGCCGTGGCGATGTCCGGATCCTCCTTGATCGTGGTCGTCAATGCGCTGCGCTTGCGATGGTTCGACGGAACGGAAGGTGCGACCAGTCAGGCACCCGGTGGCCGGTTGGCTACATCCGATGCCACGCCAAGAGGTTGATTTCGCTGCGAACCCGTGTATCGATCTTCAGGTGTACGGGCAGAACTTGCGGTGCTGACGTACAGTAGGAGGGATCGGTATGATCGCTCGAATGACCAGGGACGATCGCGTCACCTGCCTGGCCTTGCTTGCCCTTGTCGCGGCTGCAGGTGTTCTTCTGGGCATCCTGGGACGATGGGATGTTCTTGGTGCTCATGGCATCCTGATCATCGTCTATTGCGCGGTGTTCGCTGCACTGATTCTGCCGCGACTCGATCTGCCGAATCCGCCGGCCGCTCGTCTCGACGACTACTATGACGATCCGACCAAGTTCGGCATCGGACTGACGATGGCGTGGGCCATCTTCGGGATGTTCGTCGGGGTCTGGGTAGCGGCGCAGCTCGCCTGGCCCGATCTGACATTCGGACAGGCATGGTCGAGCTTTGGCCGGCTGCGGCCCGCACACACGAGCGGCGTGATCTTCGGCTTCGGCGGCAATGCTCTGATCGCCACGTCATTCCACGTGGTGCAGCGGACCTCGCGTGCGCGCCTGCCCGATCAGGTCTCGCCCTGGTTCGTTCTCATCGGCTTCAATCTCTTCTGCATGCTGGCGATCTCCGGCTACCTGATGGGGATCACCCAGTCCAAGGAGTATGCCGAGGCAGAATGGTACGCCGACATCTGGCTGGTGATCGTGTGGGTGACGTATTTCGTCCTGTTCCTTCGAACGCTGGCGCGGCGCAAGGAACCCCACATCTACGTCGCCAACTGGTACTATCTGGCGTTCATCGTGGTCGTCGCCATTCTCCACATAGTCAACAACCTGGCGTTGCCGATCTCGTTGGGGAGCGCGAAGAGCTACACCGTTTGGGCCGGCGTGCAGGACGCCATGGTGCAATGGTGGTACGGACACAATGCGGTAGCGTTCTTCCTCACTGCCGGCTTCCTGGCGATGATGTACTATTATCTCCCCAAACGAGCCGGCCGCCCGATCTTTTCATACCGACTCTCGATCCTCAGCTTCTGGGGAATCACGTTCTTCTACATGTGGGCTGGTTCCCATCACCTGCATTACACCGCCCTGCCCCACTGGGTGCAGACGCTGGGCATGACGTTCTCGGTGATGCTGCTCGTTCCGTCATGGTCCTCCGCCGGCAACGCGCTGATGACGCTGCGCGGCGCATGGGGCAAGGTGCGCGACGACGCCACTCTGCGCTTCATGGTGGTGGCCGCGATCTTCTACGGTCTCTCCACGTTCGAGGGATCGTTCATGGCGATCCGGTCCGTCAACTCGCTGTCGCATTACACGGACTGGACCGTCGGCCACGTCCATGCCGGCGCTCTTGGCTGGGTCGCGCTGATCACGTTCGGTTCGATCTACACGCTTGTCCCTTCCATATGGCGCAAGCCCGGAATGTACTCCAACACGCTCGTGGAGGTGCACTTCTGGTTGGCCCTTGCCGGTACCCTCATCTACATCTTCGCCATGTGGAATTCCGGGATCATCCAGGGGCTGATGTGGCGAACCTATACCGAGGGAGACGCCCTCGCCTATTCGTTCGTCGACACCCTCGTTGCCATGTGGCCCTACTACGTGGCACGGACGATCGGCGGCGCGTTCTTCTTGGTTGGCGCCATCATCGGCGCGTTCAACATCTGGATGACCGTGCGTCGGACGGCATCGGTTGTGCAAGTGGGCGCAGACAGGCCAGAGGACGCCAGCGCCGTCGCCGCCCAGCTCAAGCCGGCGGAGTAGAACCATGGCTGAACTCATCCATCGCAAGCTCGAGCGCACCGCGATAGGCTTCGTCCTCGCGATCATCGCGGCCGCCAGCGTAGGCGGCATCGTCGAGATTGCGCCGCTGTTCACTATCGACGAGACCGTGGAGGACGTCGCCGACATGCGGCTCTATACGCCGCTCGAGCTGATGGGGCGCGACATCTATGTCCGCGAGGGTTGCTACGCCTGCCACTCGCAGATGATCCGCACCCTTGCCGACGAGGTCGATCGCTACGGCCCCTACTCGCTCGCGGTCGAGTCCCAGTACGACAGGCCGATGCTGTGGGGTTCCAAGCGAACCGGACCGGATCTGGCTCGCGTCGGCGGCAAGTACTCCGATCAGTGGCACGTGGAGCATCTCCACAATCCACGCGACGTCGTGCCCGAGTCGAACATGCCTGCATATCCGTGGCTCTCGGCCACGCCGCTCGATCCCATGTCGGCCACCGAACGCCTCAAGGTGCAGCGCCAACTCGGGGTTCCATACACCGAGGAGATGGTCGCGAACGCGGTCGCCGACGTCTATGGCCAGTCCGACCCGGACAGCAACGGCGCGTCGTCGGTCGTGGAACGCTATGGCGACGAAACGCAGGTCAGCGCGTTTGATGGGGTGGTGACGAGACTGACCGAGATGGACGCACTCGTGGCGTACCTGCAGGTGCTCGGCCAGATGACGGACGCTGCCTATCAGAACACCGCCGCAACCGAAGAGGCGCCTGGACCGGAAGACCAGGGGCCAGAGGCAGGTGGAGAAACGGAGGGCGAGAATGGAATGGGGTCATGATGTCGTCGTCGGCTTCTCCAAGAGCTGGGGCCTGTTCTACCTGCTGGCCATGGCCGCGGGCGTAGTGATCTATACGTTCCTCCCCTCCAACAGGCGGAAGTTCGACGCGGCCAAGCATGCCATTCTCCGCGAGGAGGACAGGCCATGAGCGAACGAGAGGTGGATCATGTGACCGGCACCGCAACGACCGGGCATGAATGGAATGGCATCAAAGAGCTCGACACGCCCGTTCCTCGCGCTGTTCTGCTCTTCATCGTCATCACGCACGTCTGGGCGCTCGGTTACTGGATCCTGATGCCCACCTGGCCTCTGGTCTTCACCTATACCAAGGGACTGTTGGGAATAGACCAGAAGACCACCGTAGAAGAGCGGATCATCGAAAAGCAGAGCGCGCGGGCGCCATGGGAACGCCAGATCGCTTCGCTCAGCTTCCCGGAGATCGCCGCAGACGAGCAACTCATGGCCAAAGTAGTCGAAGCGGGCCACCAGCTGTTCGGCGACAACTGCGCCGTTTGCCACGGTCGGGACGCCGGTGGCAACGCAGGGTACCCAAATCTTGCCGATGGCGACTGGCTATGGGGCGACGGATCGCCGGCGGCGATCGCGGAGACCCTACGCATCGGCGTCAACGCCAGGCACGACGAAACCCGCATTTCGCAGATGCCCGCCTTCGGTCGGGAACAGATGCTGACGGGGGACGAGGTTCGCAGCGCCGCCGCCTACGTCTATTCCTTGAGCCACCCCGACTACTCCACGACGGAGAATCTCAGTTTCATCGACGCCGGACGCGAGGTCTTCGCGGCCAACTGCGTTGGCTGTCACGGTGAGGCCGCCACGGGCGATCCTGAGGCTGGCGCTCCCAATCTAGCGGACGATCGGTGGATATACGGCGGTGAACTCGAGCAGATCATCGCCTCGGTCCATGGTGGACGGCAGGGACACATGCCGACATGGGACGAGCGCCTTGCACCTGAGGAGATCAAGATGCTCGCCCTCTACGTGCACTCGCTGAACGTCACGACGCCATGAACCGGCCGATGACCACTGCACCAAAGAAGCGACAGACCACATTCTGGGTCGTCGTCGCTGTCCTCGGGCTGGCGATCGTCATCGGCGCAAACATCCATTTCCTTGTTGTCGCCCTGGAATCCCAGCCGGACTGCGTCGCTCATATCAAGGTAGGCGAGTCCGAAGAAGGGCGTTTCAGCGCTGCGAAGTCATCCTGTTGAAGGACACTGCACATGGCCGAGGCTAGCAAGAACGACTGGCTCCTCAAGGAGACCTCTGGCATCGAGCAGACGCTCGACCCGCGGTTGCAACGGCGCCTGCCCGCGGGCCACGCGTTCCGATGGCTGGCCAAGGGGTGGAGGGATCTCTGGACCTCGCCATTGTCGAGTCTCGCCTATGGACTGCTCGTCTTCATTGTGTCGATCGTAGTGATCTACACGATGTTCACCATGGGGTGGGACTACGTTCTGTTCCCGGCGCTGGCCGGCTTCATGATCATCGGACCGGTCATAGCCGTCGGGCTCTACCAGAAGAGCCGATCGATCGAGAAGGGGCGCCCGGCCCGTCTCGACGAGATGATCCTCGTCAGGTCGGGGTCGGCGGGGCAGATCATCTTTCTTGGGCTGCTTCTGGCGCTGCTGATGCTGCTCTGGATGCGCGCGGCCGTTTTGCTTTACGCCCTGTTCTTCGGATACCGTGGTTTCCCCGGAACCGAAGGGATAATTCCGCTGCTGCTGGGAACGCCCACGGGTTGGGCGATGCTGATCACCGGGACGCTAGTTGGCGGGCTGTTCGCCGCATTCGCCTTTGCAATTAGTGCGCTATCGGTACCGATGCTGCTGGTGAAGCGCATCGATGCCGTGACGGCCATGGGTACCAGTCTCAAGCTGGTTTGGAACAATGCGCCCGTGATGATCGCTTGGGGCGCAATCGTCGCCCTCCTCTTTGCAGTATCGGTCGCCACCGCGCTGGTCGGACTGATCGTGATTTTCCCGCTTCTGGGTCACGCCACCTGGCACGCCTACCGGGCTATTGCGGAGTCTCCTGCTTCTCCGGCGGCTCGGCAATAGGCCTGTCGTCGTCATTCAGGATGCGGTGCGCGGCTCCGTCCATATCCTCGTACTGACCAGCACGAAGCGTCCAGCGGAAAGCCAGAAAGCCGATGACGCCCATGGCCATCGCCACGGGGATGAGAATGCCCAATCCGTACATGTCTTAGTGAACTGTCGTTCGCCGATCCGGTCGTAGATCGGCAGGATAGGATCGCCGTGCGCTGGCAGCAAGCTAAACGACGATGGTGCAAACGGCGGCGCGACTACGATGGCATGCGTCTCTCCGCCCGGGGAGAAACCAGCATCTTGCCATGTTCAAGGGAGAACAGGACGAAGGCAAGTAGCCAGCAGGTGCCACTGAACGCAAGGATCGGATGATAGTGTTCTGGCAGCATCTCCGCGAAGGGCCGAACGACAGCAGCGACTAGCAATGCGAGATAGCTGATCGATGTGGTGGTCGACGCCGTGAGTACCCTACCGGTGTGTCCAAGAGTCGCACGTGTCATTACTGCAAGTGTCATGATGCCGATGCCGCCCACGGTGAGCAGGTGAAGTGCTGAAGCAGGGCTGACAAAATCCAAAGCCGCCAGCGCCACGCCGACGAGGCCCAGTGGTACGAAGGCGTAGCCGACGTGCAACACGAGCAGGAGTGGCTCATCGAAGGTATGCATACCGCGCCAACGGAAGAGGCGTACGAAGTGCATCATTGCGGCGGCGCCAGCGGTGAATGCCGTCGGCATGCTCTCGGGGAGGAGCACCCAAAGTATGAGAGCGATCATCGACGTCGCCAAGGCTGCTATATCGAACTGGTTGAACGGCGTGGGAAGCAGGGTGGAGCCGTTCTTGGCGAGCCAGTTGCGCGTGAAGCTGGGAATGATGCGCCCGCCGACAAGACCGATCAGCGCAATGAACAACGCCACGCTGGCCCTCATTACCGCGCCCGGATCGAGATCGGCCAGTACAGCCAGGTGGAATGCCAAGTTGACGAGCGACAGGAGCGTCAGCGCGGCCAGAATCTTCAGGTTCTTCCAGTTCTTCCCCGCCACGATCTCGCGCCCGGCAACGAGAGCCAGCACTGGGAGGTAGGCGGCATCGACCGCGACCGCTGGATACAGGCCCCAGATGTCCGGGTTTGCCATCGCGCACCTTCCAGCGGCCCACAGACCGACCATGTACATCAACGGCTTGCCCGAAAGTGGTAGTCGCCCGGTCCAATTGGGTATCGCGGTCAGCATGTAGCCTGACAAGGCAGCCGCCGCGTAGCCGAACACCATTTCGTGGGCGTGCCAGGCAAGTGCGCCATAACTTCTTCCGCCAAGTTCCCAACCCAGCGTCAACGCGCCGATCCAGCCGATCATCGCCAGGATCGCAAAAATGCCCGCGGCCAGAAAAAACGGTCGGAAGCCGTAGGAGAACAGAGCCGATCCGACATGGTCCAGCCCACGGGGAACACCACCGCGTCGGCTGGATTGGCCCTTGTGCACGGTTTCCACGGTCATCGATCGCCTCCGGTTGCGTGCCGTCGTTCTCGCGGAAGCGACCGACTTCTTCTTTGTCGGGGCGCAAGGAAGCAGAAGCTGGAACCGAACATGGTCTAGGTAGAAACTGCGGAGGGCTGCTCCATGAAAATCGAAGAGTTCTCCGATCTATGCGTCGGCGAGATCATGCAACGATGGCCGACGACAATCGGCGTGTTCATCGACCTTCACATGCACTGTATCGGTTGCCCGATCGCAACGTTCCACACCCTTGCCGACGCGGCCGACGAACATGGCCTCTCGCTGGACATGCTGTTGACCGAGATTTCGGCGGCTATCGACGAGGCGACTGCAGAAGGCCCGGAACGTGTCCGTCGCCGATCAGCACCAGTCGGTGCGGATCCTTCACCAAGAGCTTTTGCCGGCCGCCCTCCACTAGACCGACCTCCTCCCAGGCAGTGAGGATGCGCGAGACGGTATGGAGCGTCGTTCCGGTCATCTCGGCTATGTCCTGCTTGGAGACCGGAAAGTCGATGCGAACACCCGTTCCTTCCTTCTTGCCGGACTGGTTGGCGAGCCGCAGGACGGCGTGAGCCACGCGACGCTCGACCTCTTCGGTGGAGAGTTCCCGCATCCGCGTATGCGCTTCCTGCAGGCGGCTGCCCATTGTTTGCATGGCGTTGACGGCGAGGCTGGGGTGCCGGGTCAGCAGTCCATCCCAGGCCTCCATTGGCCAGGCCAGCGCTACGCTGTCGTTGACGGCCGTCGATGTGCCCGGATAGTCGGGGCGCCGCAACGCCTTCGCTATACCAAAAAGATCGCCCGGATTGACCATTCGAACGATCACCTGCTGGCCCTCGGAAGTGACTTGGGTAACCCTCAGGCGACCATGCAGCAGTACAAAGAAATGGGTCGCCGGCTGTCCCTGCTCGAAGACGGCGCTGCCGGTGGCATAGCGGCGGCTGGTGGCGACGGCGAGGATGTCGTCGAGCTGGGCATCCGTCATGCCGCTGAAGAGGGCAAGGCCCTTTAGGAGACTGCGATCCAGTGAGGCCGTCAAGCTGCCGACTTCCAGTTGATACGGCGAGACCATAGCCTCCGCCGCACGTGCGCCGCAACTGGCGCGCTGCCGCACCCGGATCAGGCGGCTCGAGCAAGCATCGGTGGTTCTTGCGCCATGAGCTCCAGCCGATCGTCGATATCGCGGACATTCGCAAAATCGTCGATGGTCTCGTAGATCGCGGTCTTCTCGTCGATCGAGGCGACCGTGCCGAGGAGAACAATACGGCTCCCGTCCAACCTGAGTCGGATCGTGTCGAAGGGTATGGCGGGGTTGGCGGCGAAAGCCTGCTCAATGCCATCGGCCAGATTGTCGGTCACGCGGATGTCGGTGGTGGTCATCGTTGATCCTCGTTGTTCGGTCGAACCATCAATATCGGCGCTCGGACCGCGCTCATTTGCGCCATGTCAAACAAGCTACCCAGCAGTAAATTCATCGGCAATTACAAAGGCTTGTCGCAATGCCCCCGGCGCAGGTCCGGTATGCGTGTCAAGCGAGACCAAAGAGGTGCAGGAAGGTGGCGAACGCGCCACCGCGCTCGCGTACCAGGCGGAAGCCTAGATTATCGGGGGGCACGCCAACCGAGCAGCCACCGCCCATCGCGTCGCGTACGAAGACATTCATCGGCGTTCTGTGCCTGCCTTCGAGGAAACGGACCCCGCACGACTCCAGGCGGTGAAGGGGATCGCCACTCGCATCGAGCGTCGTGCGACTGCCGCAGGTTGCCGTCCATTCCCACACCGAACCCGCAAGATCGGCAATGCCAAATTCGTTCACGCCGAAGGTCCCGAGCGGTTCCGGGGCGCGCAGCGCGTTGTCGCCAAGAGCTGCTTCCTTCTCGTAGAAGGCGAGCCAGCGCTCGGCGGGATCCTGGGGGTCGGTCTCGACGCCGAGCGCGTGGTCTGCCGCCTTGCTACCGGCCGCGAAGGCCCATTCAGCAACCGTTGGAAGTCGCCAGGTCGCGCCGGTGGCGTGGCTCAACCACGCGGCGTAGTCGTTGGCATCGCGGAAACTGACGCCGGTCACCGGAACATTGCCCTCGCCGCGGCGGCGTGGCTCGGCGGGCTCGCAGTCCCCATCGGCGACGCAACGGGCGTAGTCGCGAGCACTCACCTGATAGGTCATGATCTCGATAGGCGCGGGATGCTCAACGGTGAGCAGCGGACCGTCGGTGGGAGCCCCATCTCGAACGAAGTCGCCGCCGTCGCGATAGCTGTAGGCGCGCGGCATGATCGTCACCGTGACCGGGGCACTTATCGTCGTCCCCGGCCCGCTTGGCCAATCAAACAGATCTGTCTGCCACGCGATGAGTCCGAGAAGGGCCAGCAATAGCAACACCGGTGGCCAAAGAGTTCTGGTTGCTGGATTGAGCAGTGCGACGCTGGTCATTTCCGTAATCCCAATGGAAGGGAATTGCGGCGGCTCGTGCATGTCGAGCCGCCGCAAGTATCGGGCGCGTCAGCCTTCGATAGGCGTCGGCGCCTGAACCTGTGTCATGAGGTCGTCGTTCCATTCGCCGCCCACCTTGAAGTGGGCGGTGGCTCCGAGCTCGACGGCCTCGATGAGGTTGTGGTTCACGTAGGCATAGATGCCCGGCTGCAGGAACGTATAGAGCGCTGCGCCCGCACAGCCGCCCGGGATGTGCCAGGTCTCGAGATCGACTTCCGGTGCGTTGCGGAACTTGCCCGTTGCCCAGACATAGTCCCCATGACCGCCGATCAAGTGCGGCCGGGTATCGCGGTTTGCTTGCGAGTGGATGATGAGCACCGTCTCGCCAACATCGGCCGCCAGTGCATTCTCACCGGTCAGTGCTCCGACGGCGCCGTTGAAGACCTCGTGCGTTGGGGTCAGCGTGCGCATAACCTTCAGCATGTCGTCATAGCCGTCCCCGGCCGAAGCGTACGTCTTGAAGTTGCCTTCCTCATCACGGGGGACGTAGAAGTCCTGCTCGCCGACATAGTAGACGCGGTCATACTTCAGCGCGTTGCCCTTGCCGTCGGTGAGGCCCTCACGCGGCAGCACCATGATGGCACCGTTCATTCCCGAGACGACGTGCCAGGGGATCATCGGGCCGCCCGGTGCGCAGTGATAGACGAAGACACCGGGGCGTGTTGCCTTCCAGCGCAACTTGACCTGCTCGCCCGGGTTGATCAGCGTCAGTCCACCGCCTCCCAGTGCCCCGGTCGACGAGTGGAAGTCGATGTTGTGCTGCATCATGTTGGTGTCGGGGTTCTTGAGCAGCAGCTCTACATAGTCGCCCTCGTGCACCACCATGAGCGGGGCCGGAACCGAGCCATTGAAGGTCATCGCCTGTACGGTGGTCCCGTACTCGTCGATGACCAATTCCTTTTCTTCGATCACGAGTTCGAACTCGACGACCTTCGGCCCGCCGACCGCGATCTGGTCATGGGCATGGACGAAGGGTGGCGCCACGAGATCCACCTTGACCCGCGGCAGGCTCGAAAGATCAGGGGCGGGGCCGGTGGTGACCCCGGCATCCTCGGCCTGGGCAGCCGACGCCATGACAACGCCGAACACACCCGCAAAAGCTGCAGCCCCGAGCAGCGCCCGACGCGACACTTCGATCTTCTCCTGACCGTCCATTTCCGTCTCCACAGTAGACCGCGGCAACAATCTGCGCGGTTCGGCCGGGAGATACGGGGACCACCGCGCGATCTCTTTGATCCTGCGCAAACTCAACTTGTCAGGGGGTCCTGCAGCCAAAATGTCGCACCCCGTGCTCTTTGATCCTGCGCAAAGTCTACTTGCGTGAACTCGCAGATAAGGCCGGCAACCGGACGCGAAAGGTCGCGTCCACAACCCGGAGAGAAGAAATGCTCAAGCTCAAGACTCTGGCGACCGCCGTCGTGATCATGGCCTGCGCCGCCGCGCCCGCCATGGCTGCCAACTTCGAAGTGCACATGCTGAACAAGGGCGAGGCCGGCGCGATGGTGTTCGAGCCGGCATTGACCAAGGTCGCGCCCGGCGACACCGTCACGTTCATACCCACCGACAAGGGACACAACGCCGAGACGATGAAAGAAATCGTTCCCGAGGGCGCCGAGCCGTTCAAGGGCGGCATGGGCAAGGAAGTCGTCGCGACCTTCACCGCACCCGGCGTCTACGGTATCAAATGCGCCCCGCATTACGGCATGGGCATGGTCGCCCTGGTCGTCGTGGGTGATGCTCCGGCCAACCTTGAGGCGGCCAAGACTGCCAAGACACCCAAGAAGGTGCAGGAGCGGCTAGCTCCGCTTTTCGAGCAGATCCAGTAGACACGCCTTTTGCGGCAGGCGGGCTTCGGCCCGCCTCCCTTCCCCGGATCCACAGCCATCCGTTGCGATACCCACTGTGCCATGGGCGCTGGGCGCCGGCTGCACCGTGGTGATCAAGCCTCCGAGTTCACCTCCGGCTCTACCATCCGCATCGCCGAGATCGCCCGCGATTGTGACCTGCCCGATGGCGTCTTCAACGTCGTCACCGGCTATTGCGATCCGGTCGGCCAGGCCTTTGCCGAGCATCCGGCCACCGACTTCATGAGCTTTACCGGCTCGTTCCGTCTCAGTGGGGGTCGAGCCCGGGAGGAATGTGAGTACCTAGCGAGAGCGCTCATCGTTGTTTGATGGTCTTTGCCAACCACGTCGTATTTCATGATGTCTCCCTTCCAACGTATCGTCTGAAGATCCTCATGGTTTCCGGATCGTCCAACCTGAAATCGCCGATCCAATTGGCGGTGATTTCGAGCAGCAGAGCTCTACCGAGTTAGATCTTTTCAGGATAGCCGCGGTCGTTGATGTGGCGACCGTCCACCTCATCGGTCCAGGACGCAACTTCCCTGATCATCTCCGGCTGTTCCATGTCCAGCACGCAGCATAAGCCTGCTCATTGAGTTGAGAGCGAGCCATCTGCAAGCGCCTGACGGCCTCGATGCGGACCTGGAAGTTCCAGGAGCCCCTGTCGGGGACGAACCCGAACCGAGCCCAAGCATAGCGACCGATGTCCTCCGCCTCCACCGTGATAAGGTTGATCCCGAGCCGCTCGGCGGTGTCGACCAGATCCGCCATGAGAAGCCGGCCTCTGCCACCTTGCTGATCCTCATGGGGAATGGCCATCTTGCGGGCTTCGAAGAGCGGCCCGGACAGATCGAGGCGTCGTTGGTGGAACCGGGCCCGTCCGGTGTCGCCGATGTGTCCCGTCACTTCGATGATGAAAGCATCGGGAGTAGGTGTGGATCTTGCCCATACAAATGATCTTTGGCCGACAGCGCTGGCCGACAGCATCTCGCCCAGGTCTTCGGGATAAATTCCGTGGGGCTCGAAGATATGGCCATTCCACCAATCCTGTTCGTCCACCCCCCAGGGCGGGGAGAACTGGATCGAGTTGGAATCTACAAATCGTGTCCGGTCGAACCGGCTATTGTCATCCCACTTGGCCATGGCAATGCTCCTTGTCATACATGGGATTCCAACGACTGCGGGCTTGAGACTGCAATTTGGCAGAGAAGGTGGACTTGCGTCACCCACGGTAGCACCACAGGGGTGCCATTCCTCAGCATCAGTTTGTCGCAGCGCAAAGATCAGTAAACGCCGGTCCGGATATCCAAAGGTCGTTCATCCGGGCGACCACAATGAGTACCGCTTCGACCACCCTAGATCCCGGCCTGTGCGACTGCCTTCGAGACGTTCTCGATCCGGAGATCGGCCTCAACATCGTCGATCTGGGGCTCGTGATCGAGGCTCGACGGTCCACGGAGGAAGTCGCGGTCAAGCTGACCTTGACCAGCCGGGCCTGTCCCTTGGGAGAACTGGTCATCGCAGATGTACGCGAGCGGATAGCTGCGACCTATCCCACGGTCGCCCGGGTGAACGTCGACCTCGTCTGGGATCCCTTGTGGAGTCCCGACCTCATCACCGACCGCGGCTTCGAGTTATTGGGCCGCACCCGAACAAGGACAATGATCTGATGTGCTCAGACTGCCAAACCACCGACACCACCATCGACGTCCGTGCCATCGCTCCACGGCTCCGTCATCCGCTGATCTTCACCACCTTCGAAAACCTCGGCGCCGGCGAGAGCTTCCACATCGTCAACGACCACGACCCCAAGCCGCTGTTCTATCAGTTCAATGCCGAGTACCCCGGCACCTTCGAATGGACATACGAACAGCAGGGACCGGAAGTCTGGCAGGTTCGCATCGAACGGGTCGCCGCCTGATTCAACGATCCGGCTGCGCGGCGCGTGCCGCGCTCCGGATCGATCTCCAAGCTCGAAAAGCCGCCAATGACCCACGACAACCCGCGCATGACGCTCGGCCGAGCGCCGTTGATCGTCCTGGTACTCGGCGGCATGGCAGTTGGTCTCTATGGTGGCCTCGCACGGTTGGGCGTGCCCTTGCCGGCAGCAGCCGATCACCTGGCCGACATTCATGGACCGCTGATGATCTGTGGGGTGTTCGGAACCCTCATCTCGCTCGAACGAGCCGTGGCCATCGGCACTCGAGGCGCCTTTCTCGCACCGGTACTGTTATCGCTCGGAGGCATGGCGCTGGTCACGGGCCTCCCCGATCTCGCGAGTCGTGGTCTCCTGCTCTCTGGAGCTGCGGCGTTCGTTCTGGCGACGTTATCTATCATGTTACTTCAGCGCGCGATCTTCACCGCGACCTTGCTGGTCGGCGCTGTTGCGCTTCTGGCCGGATTGGTCATCTGGACCATCACGGCGGACGTGTCGACCGCAGTGGGCGCATGGCTGTTGTTTCTCGTGGCTACCGTGGCAGCAGAACGCTTGGAACTCAGCCGGGTCCTCATCAGGTTCAGCTTTTCGGTGCCCGGCTTCCTGATCGCCGTGGCACCGCTTGTGGTCGGTTCGATCCTAGGCATCGCCGATCAGGTCGGTGCGCGGGTCTTCGGAGTTGGACTCGTTGCACTGACGCTCTGGCTGGGAATGAACGACGTCGCGACGATGACCATCCGGATGCGAGGACAGCCGCGTTTCATGGCCAGCGCCATGCTTGCTGGCTATGTTTGGCTCCCCGTCGCAGGCCTGGCTCTCGTGATGGCGCCAGACGCCACATTCGGCTACGACCTCGTCCTTCATGCGGTGCTCATCGGCTTCGTATTGTCGATGGTCTTCGGGCACGCGCTGATCATCTTTCCTTCAGTCGCCCGCATACGACTCCACTACCATCCCTCGCTCTACCTGCCGCTGGCCGTACTCCACCTGTCGGTGACTATGCGCGTCGTCGGTGATGCCCTCGAGTGGACGACGCTACGAACATTGTCGGGACCGTTGACGGTCCTAGCCCTCGCCGTCTTCGCAGCCACCCTCGTGCGAAGCAGCGTCCTCCAACGATAGTCGGGTATTGCCACAAAGGGTGCCCGTGCCTTAAACATGCATTGTGAATGCATCTTTTAGGAGGATTCCATGCGATCACGTTTGCTCGCCATCGCGGCAACCTTGCTGGCCATTGGCGGCACGGCTCACGCGGCCAACTTCGAGGTTCTCATGCTCAACAAGGGCACCGACGGCAAGACGATGGGCTTTTCGCCATCGTTCCTCGCAATCGAGCCGGGGGACACGGTGACCTTCATCCCCGTGGACAAGGGTCATAACGCAGAGACCATCCTCGACATGATTCCTGCCGAGGCCGCGACATGGAAGGGCAAGACCGACGAGGAGTTTACGGTGACGTTCACCGTGCCCGGCCTTTACGGCTACAAGTGTCAGCCACACTTCGGCATGGGAATGGTGGGCCTAATCGAGGTCGGCGGCGACAAGTCGAACCTTAGGGATTTGATGGACGTTCGCCTGCCGGGAAAGGCACAAGCCCGAATGATGGAGCTGTTTGCCAAGACCTCGCCGCGCCAATAGGCTCATTCCGACTCGAGGTGATCTTGCGGCACCTCGGTTGTCGGCCAGAACCCTGACCCGACGAAGAGGGCGGGAATATGCGTCTCACAGCCTACAGCGACTACTCCCTACGACTGCTGATGTACCTGGCGGTCCGGCCCGAGCGGCTCTCCACCATTCAGGAGGTGGCCAAGGCTTATGGCATCTCCGTCAATCACCTGATGAAGGTCGTCCACCAGTTGGGGCAGGCCGGCTACGTGGAAACGGTACGCGGCCGTGCTGGAGGCATGCGCCTGGGAAGGCCCGCCACCCAGATCGTGCTTGGCGACGTACTGCGTCATACGGAGCCCGACATGGACATCGTTCCCTGCTTTCAGCCCGACAATGAAGACTGCCCGCTTCGTCGTGCGTGTGCCCTCAAGATCGCGCTGCAACGTGCCCGGCAGGCCTTCCTGGACGTGCTGGACGGTTACTCCGTCGGCGACCTCGTGAGCGCGCCGGCACCTATGCGCTCGCTGCTCGGCCTTGTGGCACACGAATCCTAGTGCCGCGAAGGGCCGAGAAGCGCCCGCTCGTGACGGATGCGGCGCCTTACACCTTCGAAAAAGGCGCGAAGCATGTAACCGGTCGCTTCGGATTGGAGGCCGGTGGCTCCCGATCCTAGCAGACACAAGTGGTCGGCGACCTCATCCGCGAAGCACTCGTCTTCAAGATGGTCGATCTTGATAGATTCAACCAACGCAGGGCCCTCGGCGAGCCGTGCGAGGAGCAGAGGAAACAGAAGCGTTTCCTCCAGCTGGTGGGCCTCCGTGATCAATGGCCCGATGGCGTTGGCGACGTGGAGGCAACGCTGGGGGTCGAGTTCCGGCAACCTATCGGCGAGTTGTTCCAGCTCGTCGCACAATTCGATCTGATTGTCGAAGGCCAGCCGGAGTTCGGCGGACATTCCCATCTTCGAGGACATCGGTCTTCACCTTGTTCGCCCGCAGTCAGTGTCGCTACCGCACCGTCGCGCTCATTGATCTGAATCAACGTCGCAGAAAATGGCTTCCACTAGGTCTCGGACAACGCGCGCCGTCGGCCGAGATCTAGATCAAGGCTCGGTGGACATTGCGCGTACCGGCTCGGTGGCGACTGGTCACGCAGAAGTTGCCGAGGGAGGGGGAGCGACCGCAAGCGCTCCCCCTTTTCTTCAGGCGATCGCCGGCGCGGTCTACCCGGCGCAGCGCCGGAGCCGATCTATGTCGGGCACCACGACGTGGCGATGACTACTCACCACGATGATGCCCGCGCTCCTGAGCTTGCTGATCTGGCGCGACACGGTCTCGATGGTGAGGCCGAGGAAGTCTGCCATGTCGGCACGGATCAAAGGTAGGTCGAAGGTCACCGAACCCGTCAGTGGGCCGTGGCGCCCGACACTGCGTGCCGCGGTGAGCAGCAGGATGCTGGCGACCCTCTCCGCAGCCGTCTTTCGACCCAACGTCACCATCCAATCCCGGGCGTCATCGAGATCCTGAAGCGACTGTTTGAGGAGGCGCTGCTTGAGTTGAGCGCTCGTGCCCACCAATTGCTCGAGGATCAGCTTGGGCATGCGGCAGAGTTCGACGTCGGAAGCAGCCTCGGCCGTGAGCGGGTTTTCGTCGGCGTAAAGGCGTCCCATGAGGTCGGATGCGAACTGCAGGCCGACGAGTTGCTGGCGGCCATCGCTGAGGATACGCGACAGCTTGATCACGCCTTCGATCACGTTGGCGTAGCCCACGACTTCGTCGCTCTCCATTGCCAGCGCCTCGCCGGCCTCGTGGAAGGTGTGGCGGGTATGGCCGGCCATCATGGACAGCTCCTCGGGGTTCAGGACCGAGCAAATGCCGTGATGACGTACCGCGCAGGACCGGCATGCCATGGGGACGCGGCTCTCGACGATCTGCTGCTCCATCTTCTCTCCGCAAGAAAGCATTTCGCTTCTTGGCACGTCGTCCCAACGGCAGTTTGATCCTGATCAAGGATACCGCATATGCGGACTGCAATATGGGGCGAGAGGTGGTCATGATGTCCGAAGATCTCATTCAACGCCACGCCCGTGCCGTGCCGCGCTATACCAGCTACCCGACCGCACCGCATTTCCATGCCGGCGTCGACAGCGACACCTATTCGGGGTGGTTGTCGGCGCTGCCGGCTGCGACGCCCTTGTCGATCTACATGCACGTGCCCTTCTGCGACCGGCTCTGCTGGTTCTGCGGATGTCACACCAAGCAGGTGCTGCGCTACGATCCGATCGCGGCGTACTTGCCCGCGCTGCACAAGGAGATGACGACGGTCTCAGGACACCTCGGTGGTCGCGGCAAGGTCAGCGCACTGCACTTGGGTGGCGGATCTCCCTCCATGCTGACCCCTGCTGATCTTCTCGCCCTTTCAGATGGCGTCCAGCAGAAGTTTACGGTCGCTGACGACTTCGAATTCAGCATTGAGGTCGATCCCAACGACATGACCGATGATCGCTACGACGGTTTTGCGGCCGCGGGCGTGACACGCATCAGCATCGGCGTCCAAGATTTCGACGAAAAGGTGCAGCGGTCGATCAATCGTCTACAGAGCGTCGAGCAAACGCGCGCTGTGGTAGATGGCGTCCGTGCCCGTCGCGTCCGTTCGGTCAATCTAGACGTGCTGTACGGGTTACCGCACCAGACGACCGATGGCCTGCTGCGAACGATCGACCTCGTTCTGGACATGCGTCCGGATCGCATCGCGCTGTTCGGCTATGCGCATGTGCCGTGGATGAAGACGCACCAGCGCATGATCGACGAAGCGGCGCTGCCGAACACCACCGAGCGCTTTCGGCAATCCCAGGCCGCAGCTGCTCGCATCGTCGCGGCCGGCTACCGGTCGGTCGGTATGGATCACTTCGCACTGCCATCCGACAGCCTCGCGGCTGCCGCAGCCAGTGGGCACCTGCACCGGAACTTCCAGGGCTACACCACGGACGCAGCTCCTGCCCTGCTCGGTTTGGGCGCCTCGGCCGTCGGAGGGCTGCCGCAAGGCTATGTGCAGAACGTCACGGCGACGGGTCAGTATCTCAAGGCAATAGAGACGACCGGGCTTGCCACTGCCCGCGGTGTTGCATTGACCGAAGACGATCGGACCCGTCGCTGGGTGATCGAGCAGCTCATGTGCAATTTCGCCGTTTCCATCGCGGACCTGACACGCCTCTTCGGCATCAACGGCAAGGCCGTACTGGCCGAGATGTACAATGCAGCTCTTTGCGATGGCGACGGTCTCGTCACCCTCGACAGCGACACCTACGCGGTTACCGAACGTGGCAAGCCCTTCGTGCGCACCATTGCCTCGGCATTCGACACCTATCTCGGCGCCGGTCTGGGCCGCCACTCCGCGGCGGTATAGCAGCACGACGCACGTCAACGATGCCGGGAACTCGCCCTTCGATTGGATTTTTTTGCACCCAATTTCGACTTTTGGGTGCAAAAATGTCCAACGAGCCAATCTCAGCGCCCGGTACCGGACACAATCCGGCTTTCCCGGCCCGATAGAGCCTGGAAACTGCCAACCCATATGGGTCACGGTGTTCATCACGGCGGCAATGAGTTCCGTCGTGTGCTGCTGCACTTGCTGCAGATAAGCCACGTCGATGGGCTGCGTGAAGACCTCCAGCTTCTTGTTGACGAAGAAAGGAATGGACTTTCCGTCCTTGTCCGGCGCACGCCAAGAACCGTGGGCCAGGACGTTCCGAAGCTTCGCCACCTCTTTCAGATCGTCGACAAGGTCGTCAGGGTTCGAGGTGGTCAGACCTTCGTGGCGGCGAAGTGCCGCCCCGTAGCTGTCCACCAGACCTCCAAGGGTCATAGAGCGCCCGCTCGAGTGTAGGCAGCCATTTCGCGAAGGCATCGTCTATCTCCTCTGGGCTGTACTCGCGGGTAGCCGTCAGAGCGAATATGGCCTTGCCGAGCGTCTCTTCGAGGAAGCCGAGGGTGGCCACTGCTCGACCAAGTGCTTCCCAAAAAGCCGCATCGTGCAAGTGGGTTGGGAACTGCGCCGGCAACAGGGACGGGTTCACAACGTGGGGTACGGCCATCGTCGGTTCGCCTTCGGAAATGACACTTTCTTATGCCAGATTCCGGATTAGTGGCGTGGGAATGTGTCAAGGGAGCATCGCGTTCGTCCCCCATGCGTCCCGTCCGTGGAGGCGGCAGACGTGCCGATCACGGAGTGAAGGTATTGTCTTCTTGGACGAGCTGAAGTCTGGGGCGCGGCTTGATGTTCATTCCATAGTAGATGTCGCGAAAGGCCAGGGTAGCCTCCAACGACGGAATTGGGATTTCGTCGTCAAGAGAGTCGTAGACCCGCACCTGCCAGGCATTATCATCTCCCCGGCTGTGGACGGCAGCGAACACGACGTCAGGCTCGACCTGAATCACGATCCTGACGCTGGCGAGACCCTGATATTCGGCCAGCTTCACGCCAACATCGGAACTTCTAATTCCAGGCGATGACACCTCTACGATGATCGTGGGATTGGCGATCGTCTTGCCGTTTGGATCTGAGGATCCGCAGTCCACCACCACATCGGGCAATCGAACGCTGCGTTCGCCGGTCTGAACGCCAGTATCGCTCGTCGTCGAGTTGCACCCACGCCGCCGGGCAGCCGGGGTCAAAGCCACAGTGATGTTGTTCTTGATGTTGTTGTGCTGGTTGGTGGCGCCATCCATCATCATCGGCTGGCCATCAACCAGCTCGAAACGACCCTCAACGTGCTCGATGGCGTCGAAGAACTCCTCGATCGACATGTCGTTCTGGGGAAGAGCTTCCATCGTTCTCCTCGCAATCCACGCCAGCCTAGCATGATCTAAGCGCCTAGACACCCACTCGCCCCTTGTTCCGGCCTAGTGGCACGATCAGAAAGAACGGCTTCTCGCCTCGCTCCTGAGCTGTGCCAGGGCGTCATAGACGCGGTGCGCTGTCGAAGCCTCGCACGAACTCCTCGAGCTCAGGGACAGTATCTGGGAACCGCCGAGCGGCATCCTCGAAGTCCATCAGCATGTACTGATCGTCGTCCTTCGCGAGCTTGCCGGCACACCAGACCGGTTCCAACTTCATCGCTCGGGCCAGGTCTTCGTGCGCGGCGATGGGCTCCTCGTCTAGCCTGAAGCCCCCGAACATCGCATGGCGTGCGGAGCGGCTGAGGTGGTGGATCGGGAGCGGCTCCTCCCACTCCTTGAAGTGGAAGTCCATGAGAACGAACCAGAGCTGATCGTCCACCGGCAGCATCGCTCCGCTCACGTAGCGGTTGTAGCGGATGTCGACGAACTGCTCCGTCTCGACGCGTCGGTCGGGCAAGCCTGCGAACGAGTACTCGCTTCTCAAGCGATACTCACCATCCATGGTGAGCCAGACGTCCGTCACCGTCCAGGTCCTGCAGCAGAAGACCTCGACGAAGTCCATTGGGAAGTTGCCATGGCAGGGAAAGCCAGGGGCGAGATCCCGCTCGGGCGCCACGACCTCGCCGGGGAAAGCCAGACCGGCGCACGCGGCTGCCTTGGCCTTGTCGCTCAGGCCGATGATGTCTACCCCGTTCTCGGTCTGGAAGTGCACGCCGCGCATGGTTCTCTCCGTGGTTGCGGAGACCTTGATCGAAGGTCCAGCAAGGCACCACGTCCAATCCGAGGATGTATTTGGCGTGGAGCGAGGGAATGGTATCCTTGCCCGTGGCAAGACCTGGGGGCGTCATGCGGGCACTGCTGTTGCATCTGTTGTTGCTGGCCTTCGTCGGGGCGAGTGGGGCAGCGATGGGTCAAGCCGGCCTGCCGCAGCACGCCGTGCCCGGGTACATCAAGGGGGCATGGCAATGCGAGCGCGGCTACGCCAAGAAGTTCGACGCCTGCGTCGAAGTGGTGCTGCCCGACAACGCGGTGCTCAACGTTCTCGGCAATGGCTGGCAGTGCGATCGAGGCTACTTCCGATCCGGCGATACCTGTTCAGCGGTCGTGATCCCCCAGAACGCCGGCCTTAACGTGCTGGGCAACGGCTGGCAGTGCGACCGCGGATTCTCGCGCTCCGGCGATGCCTGCGTTTCGGTCCAGATCCCGGCTAACGCCGAGCTCAACATCTTGGGGAACGGGTGGCAGTGCAGCAGGGGCTTCTTTCGAAGCGGCGACCAGTGCCAGACCGTGCTGGTGCCGGCGAATGCCGAACTCAACATCCTCGGCAATGGCTGGCAGTGCAGTCGCGGCTTCGCCCGCTTCGAGAACGAGTGCGCCCCGGTGGCCATCCCTCGCAACGCCTCCCTGAACATGTTGGGCAACGGGTGGCAGTGCGATCGGGGATTCAAGCGCATCGAGGCCCGCTGCGAGCCCATGACCCCCGAAGAACTCGCCCGATACGACGCCATGACACAGGCCGCGATGCTGGCGGCTCTCGCCTGCGGCACCAGCTACGACTACGACGTCGAGGGGTATGGCGGCGAGGATTACGGCTACGTCTATGGCGAGATCGACGCCTGCTCCGACCAGCAGGACGTCAGCGGCACCCTCTATCTCGAGGACGGCCGGTCGGTCTCGTTCGATGGCGAGTGGGACGGCAACGGCGAGGTCGAGGGCTACGACGAGTACGGGAACTACTATGAGCTGGAGGTGGACTGAGATTCCCTGGCCAGCCCCCAGAGACTGACGGCCGGCCGGCATCACGTCTTCAGCCCAGTGGGTGCCAGTCTTCTCCCATACGGATCGCGTAGGAGTAGCGCAGGTGCGGATACCTCCGTCGCGCCTCGGCGATCTCCATGATCCCCAGCGGCATGGTGCCGAAATCCGCGTGCTCCGCAGACAGCGCCACGATCATCGCCACCGCGAGGAATGTTAGATCCTATCTTATCTCACGCCCGCTGCCCCACGAAAGGCGGCGGTAAGGGAGTATGTTGGAGCATCCCCGGCACGCGAGGGTTTGCGTACTCCCGGCGGAAAGCCGCCTCGGCCAAGCTGAGGAGCGTCGCGCGTCGCCGTCTTTCGGCCACGTCGAGCCCGATGTCCGCCAGGTGCTCGGCGGAGGGGGTCTGATCGATGCGGACGTACCGATCCTCGAGATCGTGCTGCATCATGAAATCCACCATCTGCTGCTGCACGCCGAAGGTCACGTCCACCAGACGGGGTCGGCGGATCGCCCACTGCCACAGGCCCCAATTAGTGCCGTTCGAAGACCCCACTCCGAAACCCGTGACGATCGTGCCCACGCTAAGAACACTCAGGTCTTCCAGGCGCTGACCGCAGAAGTGGACCGCTTCATGAACCGCGCAGATATCTGGCGAGTTGGCGGCCAGACCACCATCGGCATAGAAGTTGTGACCGATCGACGCGAGCGGGAAGTACAAGGGCGCGGCTGAAGTGGCCAGCGCCACGTCGACGGCCATCCGAACCCCGTCTTCCGTAAGGTTGGAATGGTGCGGCGTCTTGAACATCTGAAGCCGGCCAGCCGTCACGTTCACGGTCGGTATCAACAAGCGGGTCTTGCAATCGAGGATCGTCGCGGCCGGGTCGACGATCTGACTTATGGTCCGACGCAGTGGCGCGGGGCTGTACTTCGGCGCGACGAGGCCCTTTAGGAACTGAAGACCCTTACCAGGCAAGGACCGGGGTGGAAAAACCGCATCGCCTTCCTTGTCGAAGATATCGCGGATCTCGTGAGCCGTTTTCCCGAGCGCCAGCCCCAAAGCGATGATGCCTCCGATCGATGTGCCGGCGATCAGGTCAAAGCACTGACCAAGAGGTTTCCCCGCCTTTTCCTCAAGACGTGCAAGGATTTCGGCAGTGAAGAGGCCGCGGTAACCACCGCCGCTGAGGCTCAAAATCTGGAACGGCATGGAGAATCTCCGGGCAGTCCGTTCATTATATGTTCTTTGCAGGAAATGCGCTATACTAGGCGACCGAGTCTCTGGCCGCTGGCCTGGGCCTTTTCGCAATGAGGTAGCGTCATGGCCAATGTAGCCAAGCTTCTTTATTCCACCGTCGAGGAGTGCTTCCTCGACAACCTCGAACCCGAGACCTCTCCGCTCAAAGTGGCTCGCACCAAGATACGCGAGCATCTCCGCAACCAGTTCGCCGCTCGCAGCAGGGAAGTGTTCGGTCGCGTGGTCACGCCGAAGTTCTTCACCCAGGGCAGTTGCGCCTACAAGACCCTCAACGAGCCGGCGTGGCCGCCGGTGCAGCAGAAGGACATGGACGATGGCTGCTACTTGCCGCTCTCGTTCGTGAAGGGGGCCAAGCCATCGCAGGCGGCCGCGCTCTTCTTCGAGTTCGTCGATGCCGCCCTCCATGACCTTGCGGCTCAGGAGGGTTGGACCCATGTCGGCGACAAGGACACCTGCGTGCGTCTCGAGATCAGCGAGGATTCCCACGTCGACGTGCCCCTGTACGCCATTCCGGACTCCGAGTTCGTTCGGCTCAGGGATGCGGCCATCTCGAGGCACATGGAGGTCAGCGCCAAGGCCAAGCCCGACACCTGGGAAGCGCTTCCCTCCAACTCCGTGCTGCTCGCGCATCGCAAGGAAGACTGGGTGGAGAGCGATCCGCGCAAGATCCACGCCTGGTTCATCGACGCCGTCGATCTCTACGGGGAGAGACTGCGGCGGGACTGCCGATACATGAAGGCGTGGCGCGACCACCATGAACTCGATCGGTACAAGGTCTCGTCGATCCTGCTGATGGCCTGCGTCCACAATGCGTACGAGATCATCAGGGGGCCGTTTCTTCCGGATCGGGAGGACGAACGCTTCCTCCAGGTCGTCGAGCGCATCCCCAAGATGCTTCGGGGCGAGGTCTCGAACCCCAGTGAGCCAGGTGAGGACCTCAACCGTATCCCGGAGAAGCATCGGGAGACGGTGGCGAAAGCTGCTGAACAGCTCGCGACCCAGATGCGCCAGATCGTCAAGCAATGCGCCAACGAGCAGGAAGCCGTCGACGCCATGATCGATCTCCTGGGCGAACGCGTTCCCGATCGCGCCGACCTGGTGAGCGTGGTCGCTGCGGCGGTGGCGACGGTGGCCGCTACCCCGAAGCGGCAGGTCGAAGCACCTACCGTCGGGCGGTCAAATAGTGGCTGACGACGCCGCTGAGGCGCGGCGGCTCCTGGTTCATGATGCCCTGCTGGGTCGCGGCTTTCTCCGGAAAGCTGCGACGGTCGGCTCCAATCGGTACGAAGGCACGTTCCAGATCGGCGATAGCAGCGTGCCCATCGTTGTCGTCGTCCGAGATCTGGACTTCGTGACGTATCCATACATCGGCATAAGGCCAGACTGGCAGTCTGAGGGCCGGAAGTACCCGCATGTTCTCGGACCGGGGGGCGTCATCTGCTACTTCGCCGCCGGCGCGGTGGTGCTCGATCGATATGATCCGGCCGGCACCATCCTGCAGTGCCTAACCCACGCGGAGAAGGTTCTTCGGGCTGCGCTGGCTGGACGTCTCGATGCCGACTTCGCAGGTGAATTCATGGTCTACTGGGGCGGCACCTGGCAGCTGAGCGACCTTCCTCGCCGATATGTCGGTCAAGGAACATTTCACGAGGTCAAGCTCTCGGACGACAACACCATGCCGGTGCTGTCGTCCGGCAAGTCATGGCTGCTGGAGCGCCCTGGAAGCAGTCCATCGCCTCGCTCCGGTGAACCGGTCCATTGCGTGGCGGTGGATGAGCCGCTGACGCTCGACCCGTTCGCACCCTGGCCGCCAGAAAATCTCGCTGAGGTCACCGACTGGCTCCGCTGGATCGACCCCCGCTTGGTCGCCGAACTCGATGCAGCGATTGTTCTTGGAACCCTTCCCGCGGGCACCTTGGCTATTAGCGCTCCGAATGGCGTATTCAGCTTGAGGGTGGCGGTGCCGGCCCGATTGCAGACGCAAGAATTCTTGACCAACCGACGCAAGTCGCTGCCCAAATTGCTGCATGCGATAGGTACCGAGGTGAAGGTGGAGCGCTCCAGCACGGTCGCCGCGGACCTGGACTATGTTTACGGACGGAACTTGGGATCTATGAAGGGGTTGGCCGGCAAGCGCATCCTGCAGATCGGTTGCGGTACCATCGGTAGCTTCTTGGCTCAGCAGCTCGCGCAATCCGGCGCCGGCACCGGTGGTGGGCGTTTCAAGTTGATCGATACCGACCGGCTGCAGCCTAGCAATCTGGGACGACATCTCCTCGGGGTGCCGCACCTCAACGAGAACAAGGCCATCGCCTGTGCGGCATTCCTCAACGACCTGCTTCCTGGAGCGGAGATCGAAGGCGACGACACTGATGCGCTGATGATCGCCGATATGAATCGCTTCGATCTCGTCATCGATGCGACTGGCGAAGAGGCCCTGTCGCTGACGCTGAATCAGCGGGCGGTGGACCGCCGTCCAAAAGGCCCCGATCATCTCTTCGTTTGGTTGAAGGGAAATGGCGCGCTCGCCCAGGCTATTCTCGTCGGCGATCCCACGAAGGCATGCCTCAAGTGCTTGAAAACCGAGCTTGCCGGACAACCTCGGTTTCGAGATCTTCGGCCTGAAGTCGAAGTTGAGATGGGTAGCATCCAGGCCTGCGGCGATGCCGACTTCATCGTCTTCCCGGTCTCGCGCCCCGTGTCCGCGGCCGCTTTGGCCTGCGACATGGCGCTCGATTGGGCCAACGGAGGTCGAGGCGACCGTTTTCGAAACATCACCTTCGACACTCGGATGGCGTTCGAGATAGCCAACTCCAGTCCAGCGCCAACGGCGAGATGTCCGGCATGCGGAACGAGCCATTAGTTCTCAGCATCGGCCCCGACAGCTATCTGGTGGTGCATGCCAAGGTGGTGGAGACGATCGAAGCCAACGTCGGCAGATCCACGGGTTTCACTGAGGCCGGCGGTATCCTGATCGGTTCGTACCGAGGCAGCCACATCGAAATTGTGGACTGCACCGTGCCGAAGAGCCTCGACGTTCGTACACGCACGTTCTTCGGCCGGAGGGACAAGGGCCATCATCTCGCTGCAATGGAAGCCTGGCGTCGCAGCGGGCGCACGGAGACCTTCGTCGGCGAGTGGCATACCCATCCTGAAGACCACCCGCACTATTCCTGGCTCGACAAGCGCACGTGGAACGCCCTCATGCGACGAATACCAGAGCCTCTGATCTTCTGCATTGCCGGCTGGCAGAGCACCTGGTGGGGGCTTGGACACGCAAGGGTCGTCAGGGAGCTCCGGCCCTGAAGCCTTGAGACGGGGCCCTGCGCAATCCAAGGGGCGAAGGCCCCGAAGTCTGATCCGCCAGAAGCTGGTTGAGGGTTCAGGCCATCAGATCGGAGGATTTGGGTTCTCAGCAGTCCTCGATCTCGAGGCTTTATTGCGGTGGCTGTCCCGATCCCCCGGGAATGCCAAGCAGGAGAGTCTGCATCAAGCCGTTCATGACATCCGCTGGACCATGCCCGATCGGATCGAGTGATTCATTCGCCCCATAGGGGCGGAGCATCTTCAAGGGGGTACTCGACACTGTTCCAGCCAGTGTCCATATCCGTTAGATAAATTCTCGAACGACACGGGACGAGCACGGCAGACCGATGTGACGGCGACGTCCCCCGCGTGAGGGACAGATCTGCAGCAGGCTTGAAGTTAGCATCGATGCTGGAGGGACCATGTCCAAAGAAGATGCCGACCGGGACGCGATCGTCGCATTGATCCACCGCAATCGCATCGGCATCTGGATGCGCGACTATGAAATGTGGGCCCGCCGGCCTCGTCTCCATTGCCTTGGTCTCCGTCATCATGATGTCGACGCTGGTGGTCGGCCCCTTCTACCTCTCGCATGTCCTCGCGCTGGATCCGCTGGCGACCGGCCTGGTCATGTCGGTGGGACCGGCGGTTGCCGCCATAGCCGGCATACCCGCCGGACGGCTCGTCGATCGCATCGGTGCCGGGCGTGTTGCGGTCTTCGGCCTGGCCGGGCTGGCGATCGGTGCAATGCTGATGGCTCTCTTACCGTCCGGCGCCGGCATTCCAGGCTATCTCACCAGCTTGCCGGCGATCACTGCCGGCTATGCTCTATTCCAGTCCGCCAACAATACGTCGGTCATGGCCAGCGCGGATGGTGGCAGACGAGGGGCCATCGCGGGCCTTCTCGCACTGGCGAGGAACCTCGGACTGATCACCGGCGCGTCGGCGATGGGCGCGGTCTTCGCGGGCGCGTCAAAGCTTCCGGGGGAGTTAAAGGCCGGCATGAGGATGACTTTCCTCGTCGCAACCATGATTGCGATCGTGGCGATTGTCGTCACCCTCCGGGGCCGCAAGCGAAGGATCGCTTGACCTCGTTGGCCACGAAGCCGACGCTGTCTCTCCGCGAGGCAGCGTCGGAGCAGTCGGGTGGCAGAGGTAAGATTCAGCGATGGCGCCAGCTATGACCTGATGATGGGGCCATGGAGCCGCAGTGTCGGCGAACTTTTCCTGGACTGGCTGGACCCCGCGACCGGCCTCAACTGGATCGACGTCGGTTGTGGTAGCGGCGCGTTCACCAGCCTCGTCGTCGAAACTTGCGCACCGGCATCGGTGCTTGGGATCGATCCTTCGCAAGCCCAGCTCGACTTCGCCCATAGGCGCGGTCTTCCGCCGGTCGCGCGCTTCGAGCTCGGCGACGCCACGTCGCTGCCCGTGGCAGATCGCTCGGTCGACGTGGCGGTCGCCGCTCTGGTGGTGCACTTCATGCCCGATCCCGTCGCTGGCGTTCGGGAGATGGCGCGGGCCACCAAAGCGGGAGGGCTGGTCGCGGCCTACGCCTGGGATCTTATGAATGGCGGCTTCCCCTACGACGACCTCTATTCGCGCATGGCATCGTCCGGCTACCCCCCGCCCGCCCCGCCCAGCCCCGCTGCTGCCGATGCCGTAACCCTTCTAAGAACATGGGAGGCGGCTGGCTTGGTCGACATCGAGCAGCGCACCCTGACCGTGACCCGGCAGTTCGCCGACTTCGACGACTACTGGCGCACCGCCATCACCTCCCCCCGGATCGCAGCCGCCCTGCAGCGTGTCCCCAGGGACGACTTTGCCAAGCTCAGGGACGAGGTCGAGGCCGCCGTCCCGCGTGGTCCGGAAGGGAGCGTCATCCCGAAAGCCACTGCCAACGCCGTCAAAGGGCGAGCATGATACAGGGCCTCGAACTCTAGCCCGAGTATGGCTGACTGGCACTGGTGGTCGGGAGATGACAGTGGTGCCGCCGTTGGTCGGCTGGCACGGACTACTCGACTCTTCCTTGCGCTGGCACAAACTGGCCCGTCGCAACGTGGTGCATGTAGAAGCGTATTGGGGCCTCAGCAGCCCTGCGCCTCCGAAACCGTTCTCCCTGCTATTCTTGGTCCCATGCCGTCTCTGGTCTCTGCTCCATCCGTGTACTTCGAAGACTCTGAAATTCGAGCGCTGGTCGTCGAGTTCAGCGAGCGTCTGCGGCGGGACCCGCGTGTGCGCCCGGCTCTTGACCGGCTGGTCGGCAATCGTTGGTTGGAGGCGGAACAGAATGCAGAGTCATTCCTGACCGCGATGCTCTTTCTGACCGCTCGCCCAATCGTGGATCGCGATTTTTTGGTAAGGGCGGTGGAAATTCTGGAGCAGGACGAAATCGATGCCATTGCCGAAATCATGCTCGACTGCGCGTTGCTGGCGTTCCCGCTGCAAAGCGCGGCCGCTGTGGTCGAAGTGGTGGAAATGTTGGCTAACGCGATCGCCTCGGTCGCATCGTGCGAAAAAGTGCTCCAGCCTCAACGCCTGGATGACGTGTATTCGCGACTTAGCACCGGTACACTGATGGGCAGGTTCTGAATTGCGGCGGAGGTGGAAGGAGCGTATGCGCACGACCCTTGCCGGCAAGCTCCGAGAGGCGATCCCTAGTCAACAGGGTCTTGTAGCATAGGTGAGACCGTTGGTCCTCACCCGCTCATCGTCGGTTCAACGACTCCTCCTCACGCTCGGCAGACGAACGAAGTTCGTAGAGGTGTTTCACCTCAAGAGCAGGGTCACACCGTGCCGGTCTTCAGCACTGTGGAACAGCACTCCGCTCTTCTCCATGACCTCTCGCACCGCAAGCAAACTACTCTCGAAGGAAGGGTGCGTTTCCCTCTCGATGGCAGCGATCGTCCTGCGACTGACGCCACTGGCGGTGGCCAGTTGCTCCTGGGACCAGCCGAGCAACCCCCGGGCGGCCCGGACCTGAGCGGCGGTGACGATGCGGCTATCCGTCATCACACGATAAAATGCACATTTTGTGCAATCTCTATTGACATAACACGATTTTCATTGTACGACGCCGCTAGATTCGAGGACAGCCAGCCACCAGGAGGAGGCGGCCGCCGGCCCAACTGATCGCAAAGCATGCGGGCGCCTTGTAGAGGCGTCAATGGGTCGGTCGGATTAGGAGAAGAGTCTTTGACTTCATTCTTTCATCTGACCGCACCGCTTCCGCCGAGGGCCGGGCAGTGCAGAGATCGCACCCTACTTTTCGCACCGACCACGAGTAGCTTGAATCTGCCCGCATGGTACGTTTCGGTGGGGGGCGCGCTCAACTCCGCGATCCGCCGCGTC
Source organism: Pseudomonadota bacterium (assembly GCA_023415605.1). Classification (GTDB taxonomy): domain Bacteria; phylum Pseudomonadota; class Alphaproteobacteria; order Rhizobiales; family Devosiaceae; genus Devosia_A. The sequence continues at coordinate 17,048 of JAEZKB010000122.1, read as the reverse complement.
GGTCTAGGCCCATCCGGCTGGAACGCCGCCGAGCGCTTCAAGGCATTTCCACCTTCCTGATCGAATCTCGATCAATTCCGATGCAACGTCATCGCGGCTCCGTTCCGCAGGACGCCACTGGACCCGTCATGACCCCACGCCCCCGAGCTTGAGCTGCTCGGGGCCGGACGCCCCCCGCTCGACCACATCCATCTTCGAATTGCGATCGGCGCTCGTCGCCGAAGGAGGAACCTTGTCTCTGCTTATCCTCGAGGCTCCCAGTCCAAAGGCATCATCCCCGACACTCCAGAAGACGCTTCAAGTCGCCCTTATGGGTTGCCCCAACATCCGGTTTCTAGGCGACAGCAAGGTCCTCGCCTGGCTATGCGACGCTCACGGTGTCTACATCGAAGGGCTGTGCGCGGTTGATGTCATGGTGCGTCGACAACTCGTCAGCCTCGTATGCATTCCGAGGCGGACCTGGGGATCGACGGTCCGAATGCAAGTCTACGAGGACCTCGCTGCGGCGTGCCTCGACGAGGGGGTGATGGTGCGGTTCGTGCCGGAGCACTTCTTGATGGGTTGTCTGGTGGCGGAGGACCGCGCCATGCCGGGCGGCGTCGTGCGGGTCGGCGGCGATGCCTTGAGACGGATGCTGTCGCACCTGGTCGAGTACGGCCGCTCCACCCTCGGCAAGGTGGCTCGGGTTTCGCGGCACCCCGATCCCTACCATGCCGTGCTTCATATGGTCCGTGTGGGCCTGCTCGCATCCGATCCGGCATGTCCTGTCGATGGCAATGCGCCGATCTACCTTCCGGAGTGCCGCCGATGAAGGGGCACACCGATTTCCTAGGCTCCGATCCGTACCAGACTGCCAAGATGCTGGAGGAGTTGGCACGCGATCTGAGGCGTCTTGCGGGCGGTGAGCATCCCGATCTCACTACCGCACCGGTGCTGACGAAATGGCACCCGACGTTTCGCCGGCAGATGGCGCTTGAAGGCGTCATCCACGGCCATCCGCGGATCGGTGAAGGTCGAACGGGGTTGACCTCGGGGGTATTCGCACTGGCCGAGGATCGAAAATGGGCGCGAACGCTGTCCCGTTTCTACCGGCTCGTGTCCTCGTGCGAGGAGACCGGCGATGCTTGACGACGTCGACATGAAGAAGCGTCCCGGCATTCGGGACTTCATGAGGATCGCGCAACTTCGAAGAGGTACTGGCTTGGATCTCGAACACGACGAGGACGACGATCAAGAAGAACACCAGCGCAATCCCATCGCGGTGGAGCTGATCCCCGACGAGATGGTGCAGGAACGACTGGGGTCGATGGCCTCGATCAAGGATCGGGACGGATACTGTCTCATCGTCGAGGCACCATCGGCCGACATGGTCGTCCCTCTTTGCCAATCTCTGCAGGAAGCGGCGGACTGGACGGGATGGATCTCGCGCAGCACCCCGTTGAAGGGAAAGGAAGACGATCAGGTGGGACGTCTCGTGCGCAGCCTGGCGAACGGCGGGCGCATCTTCGCGATCTCGCAGGATCCAACGCGTCTGCTGCCGCCGGACCTGCTGTCGCTGGCCGACGACATCGTGAAGATCCCGGCGCCCGGCCGAACCGTCCTGAGCAGAGTGATCAAGGCGGTGACCGGCGAGCTGCCGATCGACCTGCCTGAAGACGTCGCGGCCGGAATGAGCTTCCACCAGATCGCCGGATGCATCCGCGAGTCGAGTAGCGCTGCGGAGTGCGCCGATCGTCTTCGGCGAGCCGCCAGGTCCATTCGCCGCGGTGGTGACGACGTTTCCGACGCTCCCCTCCTCGACGAGCTTCACGGCTATGGTCAGGCGGCCGAGTGGGCAAAGGATCTCGTTGAGGACGTGGCAGCTTGGAGGCGAGGGGAGATCCCGTGGTCCTCCCTGAGTTCGCGGTCGGTGCTCTATGGGAGTGCGGGCGTAGGCAAGACCCAGTTTGCTCGAAGCGTCGCCAGGACTGCAGGTCTCACCTTCTTCGCTTCCTCGGTGTCGGCGTGGTTCGCCAACTCAGCGGGCTATCTGGACAGCGTTATCAAGCAATTCGACGAACTCCTCGCTCGTGCTCAGGCTCACGCCCCCTCCCTGATCCTGCTAGACGAGCTGGAGGGAATCCCACGGAGAAACGACTTGGATCGCCGGGGCAGGGACTGGTGGTTGCCCGTGGTGAACCACATCCTTTCGGCGCTGGATGGCGCAGTGGCGGGCAAGACGAGCGGCGTGGTGATCGTCGGAACCACGAACAATCCGGAGAGATTGGACGAGGCTCTACTGAGACCCGGCCGAATGCACCCGTTGCTGGAGGTGCCATTGCCGGACCATGACGCGTTGGAGGGCATCCTGCGCCAACATCTGAATGGCGATCTGCCGGCTGCAGATCTGCACGGCCTGGCCGGCATCGCGGTGGGTTCCACGGGAGCGGACGTCGTCGGCTGGGTCAAGGCTGCTCGCCGCTCGGCACGGGCCGCCGGGAGGCCAATGCAGTTCGACGATCTGGCGACCGCGATCGCTCCAAGCGATCAGCGTTCATCGGCCGACGTTTGGCGAACCTGCCTTCACGAGGCGGCTCACGCGGTGGTGGCGGAGGAGATCGGGCTGGGGCCCGTACTTGACGTCTCGATCATCGCCAGGAGCGGGTCGGGCGGTTTCACGAGGCTGGGGCACGACGGGAAGGCGAGCACCCCTGAGGGGATCGAGCGAGTGGCCCTGCAGGCACTGGCGGGTCGGGCCGCCGAAGAACTTTTCCTAGGCGACCCTGGAGTGGGCTCTGGCGGCTCCAGCCTGAGCGACCTGGCCGTGGCCACCCGGGCGATCGGAATGCTGCACGCGAGCACGGGCGCTAGAGGGAGTCTGCTCTATAGGGGCGGAGCCGAGGAAATCTCGCACGTACTGGCGATCAACCCTGCACTGGCGAAGGCGGTCGAGGAGGATCTCGCACGCACGTACGAACGTGCGATGGCCGTGGTAGGTGAGCATCGCGCAATCATCGAGCACGTTGCCAAGCACCTCATGGCCGAGCGCCACATCGGTCGCGCAAGGTTCGAACTGTTGCTGAAATCCAGCGACAGCTGGATCGATAAGGCGGCCACCAATGGATGAGGTGCTGCTCGTTCGCGTTCTCACCGTCCTCGTCCGGGCGCACGATGCCCTGGGCGAGGAATGCTTCGAACAAGCTGCGCACGACGCCATCGGAGCGGTCGCCCGCCGAACTCTGATCGAGGCCGAGCGTCGCGCAAGGGGAGCGGAGGTCATCCCCTTCCCGCGGCGCCCGGCAACTTCGGATTCGCGTGACGATGCTTGATGGCTACGCGGGGCGAGCCCATTCGCGAAGGTTGCCATTATCGTCATAGTCGGTGTCGTGACCATCTAGAAGCCGCACCAGGTTCTCAGGACCACTGTCGCCTGCTGCCAACATCTCGTTCGCTCTCCGGATTCCGTCCCTGTAATGGGCCAGCCACTGGCGGTACCGGCCGATATCCGTCTCGTTCGGAAACGTTACCATGTCCTTGCGAAAGAGAACGCCACGCTGATGCGAACCGAAAGTCTTGAAGTCATTGCTCCGCGTCGACGTCCGCGTCGCCGCCAGCGTGATGTCGTAGAGCGAGACGACGATCTCGGCGAAGTCCGCCCATACCTCTCCGGTCGGGGTCAGGTCCGATTTGGAACGCGTGCTGATGGCGCCGTGGCTACTCGCTTTCCTGCGGATGGAGTCCACTTCCTCCTGATTGGGCTCGCGACCAAACTTGCGAAGGGTCTTCGCCTTCTCCTCCTCCAGCTTCGCCTCCACCTTCTTCTGCTCGGCCACGGCGAGCATCTCGCCGAACTCGGCGCGAAGGGCGTCCTGCAGGGCCTTGGCTTCCAGAGGATGATCGATGCGCTGCTCGCCGTCCTTCTCGAGTGCTGGATTGCGGATCACGCGCTGGAGGAAATAGACGCCCAGGATATCCTCAAGGGCGCGCACCTCTCGGCCATAGGCACTTTTGTTCAGCTTCTTCTCGGCCAGCACTTTCGCAACGCTTTTCTTGGGCGTGGATCGTGCGGCGACCGCCACATCCCGGAACAGCCGGAGCCGGTCGATCGTGAACTGAGGTTTGGATTTGGCACGTTTTTTCATGGAGGTCCCCCTGGATCTGCAGGGGGACCTTGCCTGCTCTTCAGTTGAGGGCAGGTGAAGCGTGAAGGTTTACGGCTGGTTTAGCCGGGACGCCCGCGCTGCAACCATCCTGTCGAAGGTCGGCTCCACCTGCTTCTCGACGGTGTCGTAGATCTTGTTCTTCAGGAAGTCGAAGATCGCATTGTTGATGTCCCCACCCGATACGTCGGCCTCTTCCTCCATGAAGCCGAGGTTCTCGCTCAGCAGAGTGAGCAGCTGCCGGGAAGTCATCTTTTCGATGTCGAAGAACGCGTCTACCGACGCCTCCATCAGATGTTGGAGTTCGAATTCGTCGTCGGGGTCTGCCCCCGCCCCGGCCTGCTCGATCTCTTCCAGGACGTCGTCGCGCACGTTGTTGCAGTACTCTTGGAACTTGGTCACCATGTTCTCCTTTGGTTCCCCCAAAGAATGCGGCTCACGGTTGCAAGAATCCATCCTCCCGGAACACCCCGCAGAAGGACGGTACCCGCCTCGTTCGACGTTTTCATCCCACCAATCGAGGAAGGGAGAGGCTCGGCCCTCCCCCATTCGTCCCATCAATTGGAGATGGATTGGCCGCTCGCTCGATCCGAAGTGTATCTAACTCATTGATTAATCTAATATTTTTGGTTGAAAGGGAAGCCAGCCCTTGCCTAAGTTCGTCCTCAACACGCCGCCCCACGGGGTTGGCGAGAAGGAGAAGTCGATGAACAGCTTGATCCAAGAATTGCAGTGCAATGACGCACGAGGGGCCACGCCCCACCAACCCGGAGCCGATGGCCTTGTGCTCGCCACGACGCCCATCAAGGGGCGGACCGCGCTCGCGGACCAGCACCTGAGCCTGGTATTCGATCCCGGCACGGACATGGTGTGCGCCGCGAGCGTCGACGAGACCATCACTGCTCGCATTCTGGGCCGCACGATCTCGTACGCTCTTCGAGACCTTCACGTTCCGAAGGGTGCCACCGTGGAGGTGATCACGACAGGCGCACGAGATGCCCGCGCATTGCCGGAAGCCGTTCGGCGCGCGTCGGGACGCACCATCCATGTCAGGCAGATTGGTTGGGACCGCATGGGCCGGTATGAGCGATCCGCCTTCGACATCGCCAGGAGTCTGTCGGTCGCATGTGCCTACGAGGCGGCCATGGGATGGGCGGATCTCTCCACCGCCGAGCATCGCCGCATGTTCGTCGAGGCTACGTTGGAGCAGGTGCTCTATTGGCACCACCGCAAGTCTCCCGCTGTGCCCGGCGCGAAGTCGCCGATCGAGCGCCTGGCCGCACGTCAGTTCATTATCGGCGGGGAGGCTTGATCATGCCCAGCAACAAGCCGGACCGGCTTCGCAGTCGTATGGCTCGTGACGCCTGCGTCGCCACGGCGACTGCCGCGGTCGATGCGGACTTCATCGTGGAGATCCAGCGACGGAACAGGGTCTGCGGCCGTGACGCATATCGCGGCGAGCGCCAGTCTTTTGACGACTGGCGACTGGCCGAAGAGCGACGCAAGGCGGACCCGTGGCTGCGAGCCTTCTGGCTGCACTGCGCAGAGTCCCGTCGGCTAGATCCGCCAAAGCGCACCGCGCGGCTCTAGACTTCGTTCGTCGGCCGGCGCCGGCGAGCACCCCCAACATCAGGAGTAGACAATGTCCGTGGTCATGGACCGACCGCGTGCGCCCGCTCGTGGCCGCACGACCAAGCCGCTCGCCCCGAAGTCCGACTTCGTCTCCGTTTGGCCGGCCTCACGAGGGCCGGATCGATCCACGCTGCAGGTGTCGGTGCCGGTGGAGCACAGCAAGAGCAACGTCGACTATCAGCCTGCACGCGAAATCCCCGAACCGCCCAAGAAGTCGTCGGGGCGCTCGTCCTGCTTCTATCTCGATCCCATCGATTTCTTGGTCAAGGAGGCCGAGGGGCAGCTCGAGATGAACGCCTCGCTCCGCTACTTGGCAGACCGGTTCGCCATCAGGCTGCATCCTCAGTTCGGTCCGGTCTTCTACGTCAACGCAGAGGGCAAGCGCACCTGGACGGTCTTCGACCAGAGGGTCAGCTACGCGGATGGGACGAACACGGTCGTCTCGGTCAAGCCCCGAGGCAGGGCGGCCAAGCTCGGCACCGACGCCCTCAACCGTCTGATCCTCGATCAGATGTCGGTCAAGGACGCCGACCGCGTGCAGCTCATCACCGAGGAGGACCTGCCGCAATGGGCCCTCGCCAATTTTCGCCTGTTCCATTCGGTCAGGAACGACGGGCACTGGCTCCACCGCAAGGAGATGGCGAGGGCCGCCGCGGCCGTCGTCGAACCGATCTCCGTCGACCAGTTCGCCAAGCCTTGGGGTGGCGCCGCTTCCGTCTTCCGAACGGTCGCGATGCTCATCTTCCAAGGCGTCCTTAGGCAGGTGAACCCCGGCGAGATCGACGAGACCACCATGGTGGTCAGCAACAACAAGGAGAAGAACCATGAAGATCAATTCTAAGAACCCGCTCTGCGGACGCGAACTCAATCCATTCGTCGACATCGTGATCGATGGCGTAGCCTGGCGGGCTGTCAACTTCCGCGCCGGCATCGGCCACGATCTGCAGACAAAGGAACGGCCGGTGAGGAATCGTCTCCTCACAGAGGACGAGTACCAATCCCTCAAGGACGCAAAGCGGGTCTTCCTCGTCTCCGAAACCCAGACCCACGCTGCGCTCGGCGCACTTACCGCAACTCAGCGCGCCACTGGCTTTATCTGCTCTTTTTGGATGGAAGTGGCACGCGATGCCCGCGACAACGATGAGAACTTCAAGGAGACACGCGGCTACTTTGCAAAGCTGATCGAGGCCAATGCGGCCGCCGTCGCCGAACGCTGGAGGCAACACCTTGAGGACAGCGACTTTGATCATGGCAAGGAGCGCCGCAAGAGGAAGTTCGGCAGTGCTCCTACTCTCGGCTCGAGCAGCGACATCGATCCTGACCGCCTGAGACCCTGCGCCAAGACTTATCTCAAGTGGTACGCGAAATGGATGGCGTCCGGTTGCGACTTCTGGGCGCTGGTCCCCAACACCAACGCGCACGGCGAGGGCGGCAAGTCGATCGACCCCCGCACGTGGACCCAGATCACATCAAGGGTGGAGACGTACGCCAGCGAGAAGAACCCGACGCTGGCAAGCGTTTGCGAGCGCATCAACATCGAGATCATGGGCCTCAATGCCGTTATCGGCGAGGATAACCAGATTCCGCTCGCCACCGTCTATGGTGTGAAGAAGGCAATCGAGGAACTCCCCGCGTCCGTCGTTCTGGGTGGGCGCCTCGGCAAGAAGCGCATGGTGCAGGACCTGCGACACGTCGCCAAGGGCCCTGTCTATCGCCGCCTCGGCGAGATGACGCTGCACGACTGCTGGACCACCCATGTGTTCAGCCTGCTCAATCCGAAGGCACGTGCTCTCTTCACCGATGAGGAGTGGGAGCAGCGGTTGACGCTCGCAGTCGTGGTCGAGGCCGCTACGGGCTCCATCGTAGGCTTGACCAAGGGACTGAGCGAGAACTCGGAGCTTACCACCAGCGCGTTGCGCATGTCGGTTTCCGACAAGTCCGCGATCGCCAAGGCGGCCGGGTGCCAAGCGCCTTGGGACATGCGGATCGGTATCGAGGAGATTAAGTCCGACTCCGGCGGCGCGTACCGCAATGCTCTGTTCATGGGCTCCGCCTACGCCCTCGTGGATCGGCTGACCTTCACGGCCGCCGGTCGCGCCAACCTCCGTGGCCGGATCGAGCGCATCTTCCGCACCATGGACGTCGACTTCATCACCAGGATCACTGGCCGCACCGGCAGCAGCATCCGATCGCGTGGTCGCGACGAGCAGGATCCGCAGAAGCGGGCGAGCCTCTTCGTCGATCAGTTCATGAAGCTGCTCATCCGCTACGTCGTGGACGTGCTCCATTACCGTCCCCGCAGCCGCGTGCTGCAGTCGTCCGCTCGTCAATTCGAGGAGATCCGCGGACGACTGCAGTCCAAGGCGCCGCCGAACGACGACGAGATCCGCATCGCATTCGGTCGGCTCGTGCATCGCAAGCTGACGCGCGCCGGCATCCGGTTCATGAACATCATCTACCACTCCGGATGGCTCGACATCATCATGGCGGCCCGTGGTCCGCACGTCGTCGCCATCAAGGTCGACGATCAGAACCTCGGTCGCATCAGCGTGCTGTGCGGCGAGGACTGGATCACCATTCCGGGCCCTCGCGAACTCGAAGGAGTCACGCTCGATGAATGGGTGAACAAGAACATGGAGTTGGCTCGCCGCCATGGCGAGCAGGCCCGGATCGACTTCGCCCAGTACATCGCCCCCGCGCTCCTCGATATCGAGCGGGAGGCGAAGAAGGCCGAGGACTACTTCAAGCTCGAGAACGTCCACTGGACCGCGGATATGATCGACAAGATCGAGAACGATCTTCGCGTATTCGTCCTCTACGACCGCGACCCGGACGGCGACGAGCACGGCCTCACGGCGGACTCCGCGCTTCTGGGATCGGTTCACACCCGTACCGCCCCGTCGCCGGATGCCGCGATGGCACCCGTGCTCACCGAGCCCGTCTCGCCAGGCTTGGTCGTTGCCGGCGTCCCGGCATTCGATACCGCGCCCATCATGAAGCGCAACCGCAAGAAGGAGAGGTAATCATGAATCACGACCGCAATTCCGACCTCGAAGTGCTGGAGGCAATGGGCCAGCGCTTCTTCCCCGTCCCGGAGCGCGCCGCCGTCCAGGCGGCGATCTCGGAGATCTATCGTGGCGTCGCCGTTCGAAAGGAGGGTTCCTCGAGGTGGGGCGAGGACAATCGCGCCAAGTGCCGAGCGGTGATGGTCACCGGGCTGACGCGGCACGGCAAGACCGAGCTCGTCGAGCAGGTGGCGAACGGGCTCCACGACGCCCAGGCCGCCGATGGCACTACCATCGCCCATCAACCAGCCTTCGTGGAGACCCCCTCGGTCTTCACCAATGCCCTTCTCTTCAACCTCACGCTCAAGGCGATGATGGGGGACGATGGGAACAAGCGGCTGCTTCCGACCGCCATGGCGTACGATCGGGTCGATCGGCAGCTCCCGGTCCACCAGCCTACGCTGTTGGTGCTCGACGAGTTCCAATATGCATTCAAGCCGAGCGGCGTGGGCATGCGTCGTCGGAACGAGGTGGTTCTCGAGACCCTGGGATATGTTCGCCATCTGCTCGATCACGCAGCCTGGCCAGTCCCGATCGTGCTGGTAGGACTGCCCGACCTCGCCGAACTGATGAACGCTCCGGCGCACGCATTCCTCAACGAGAAGATCACACCGATCTATGTGACGCCGATGGTGCAAGGGAGTGCCACCGAGATCCGAACCCTCCGGGAGGCGCTCAAGGCCTACTGCGATGATGCGGGCATCGAGAGCACCATCGCGGGCGACGAGTTCTTCCAGCGCGTCATCCATGCCTGCGACCGTGCACGCGGACTGGCCTTCGAGCTGTTCCAGGCCTGCGTGATGGCGGCCTGGCGCAACGGCCGACGCCCTCTGCAGGAGAAGGACTTCGTCGATCGCTACCGGATCGCCACCAATGTGATCGACGACCAGAACCCGTTCCACGTGGCGGGCTGGGAGAACACCGACCGCGAGCGCTTGATGCAGGACACCGCCGAGGTCGATCTGGCCACGTGGAAGGTGCAGACCATGGAGAAGGCGAAGACACGATGAGGCTGTTCCAACGTTCGACCGCGCCATCCCTGAGACCTATGGAGATCCCGGCCAGCTTCGTGTCCCGCTTGGCCGCGTGGCTGCGCTACACAACAGCGGTGGAGTTCTGCCGCGAGTTCGAACTCGATTTCGAGCTGATCTCTTCGGGCGACGCCGGAGGGCTGCAGAAGCTGGCCGAACTCACGATGGTCGACATCGCCGCACTCCGCAACGGTCCGGTTCGAGAACGTGGCGGATTCTCCTTTGGCGGCCATCACCTGTCGACGTCGCAGGTCGACAGCTTCGATCTGTGGATCTGCCCAGAATGCGCCAAGGAGGACATGGCGGCGGCTTCCCACCTTCCCCCTGAGGCCGCGATCTCCGTGCGCCGCGACTACCTGGCGAGAGCGATCGGCACGTGCGGGGTGCACGGACGTCGGCTGGTATGGTTGGAGAGCACCGAATGGCTCTCTAGCAGGCACGACACATCCCTGCTCACAACGGATGTTGTCTATCGTCTCGACGACCTGCTGGAGGAATCCAGGATGGACGCCCCCTCGCCCATCGACACGTTCGTTCGGCGCCGGCTGGACGGCCATGCGTCGGAGTGTTCAACGCTCGCGTCGCTTGCCCTTTCCAGCGTGCTTCGATTGTCAGGGCGACTCGGCAACCTCGCTCTGAACGGTGGTATCCCTGCCCTGCACCGGATGACCCGCCCCGAGTTCAACCGCGTCTGCAGCGCAGGGATCAAAGTGCTCGAAGGCGGCGGAACGGCTGTCGAGGAAGTGATCCTCTCCCACACCAACGGTGATATCGGCGTCAATAGCGCGAGGCTTTCTCTGGAAGCACTCCTGCCCAAGGTATGGGATTTCGTCGGGGTGTCTGACAGCGTAGCGGGATCGGCCAAGAGTGGCGACGAACCGGCTCGGACGAGATCGACATTGAGGCTAGAACGGCGGCTTCGTGAAGGTTCCGTCAAGGTAGTCGCGGATCGTTTCGGCATGGGACCACCAGTGACGAAAGCACTCGCCGAGCACGCAGGTGCGCTTGTTCCAGGCCAACCGACACGCATCGACGGTTCGGCGCTCGCCGAGTGGCTCGACGCCGTTGGCGGGGTGGCGCCTTCGTGGCAGATCGCCAAGGAAATCGGGGCTACCAGAACGCAGATGGATGAACTGCTGCTCACCGGCCTGCTGACGTCCATCAACGACAATGACCGTCGTTCATACAGGTGGCTGCGGCGTGCCGACGTCCAGAAGCTCATGTCCCGGTTCACGGACGGCGCCGCGGCCGTGACTTCGATCCCGGCCGGAAAGGCGCTCATCGCCGATGCGGTGCGGGGATTCAAGGGCGCGTTGCCGAAGGTGCACTCGGCCATCCTTGAGAGGACGATCTGGGTAGGGAAGCTCGCGGGCGCACCCGCGTATGGGTCGATCCTTGTTGATCGCGACCAGGTGTATGGGCTGCTCCAGGATGCTTACGCTGGTGAGACGAGCGAACAGGAATCTCTATCGCCCATGCAGTTCGCCCGAAAGTGCGGCATTGGATCGGTCGCGGGGCATGCGCTGGTCGTGATGAAGCTCGTTCGGGGCGAGGTGCGACTGAACAAGGCCACTGGTCTCAAGCGCATGTCAATTCCGGTATCGGAGGTGTCCCGATTCCATGCGGAGTTCATCACCGGCACTGCCCTTGCCAGGTCATTGCGCGTGCAACCGAGGGGCGTCGTCGCGCTCGCAGCCACTTGGGGCGTCAAGCCGATCGAATTAAGAAACGTTCCGATCACCCTGTTCCGCAGGGCAGATATTCCCGACAACCAGCTTGCCTAGCCCTGCATTCATCGACTGCAAAAAGGCCACCCTCTTTGGGTGGCCTTTTTTGTTGCGGTGCTGGCAAGTCGTCGGCAAGCGGCGGGAAACTGGGTTCAAAAACTGGAAACTCCGACATAGTCGGGAGCCGAAAAAGCTCAATGATTTCTAATAGAAATGGGAAAATCGGTTCTCGCTGTACACCAGGCATTCTCCTCATCAGCGCCTCGTCGTCGTACCCCTCTCCTCACCTACAGCTACTCGGACCAGGACCATCGCCGGGCCGCGCCCGCGAGCTTGGCGGCACGGGAACCGGTGATCATGGATGGTAGTTGCCGGTGAGCTAGCCAGAGGACCTGACGGCGCTCAGTGCCCGACGGCGGATCCGATGGCAAACCGGCGCGCAGCGCGCCAGGACGATAGAGGAAGAGTATTCGATGAGTCTCGAACCCATTTCCGATATTGAGCATCCGGTCGACGTCAGCTTGGAGCCGGGCATCCAGCCGTACCGCTTCGGCCCGCTGGTGCAGGAAGGATCGACGAGCTTCCGTCTCTGGGCGCCGGGTTTGCAGGCCGCTGATCTCTTGGTCGATGGCGAGGACCCGCGTCCCATGCAGAAGGTTGAGGACGGCTTTTTCGAAATTGCCGTCGATGGCGCCGGACCCGGTACCCGCTACAAGTTCCGAGCTGGCGATCTGGAATTTCCTGACCTCGCCTCACGCCAGCAGGATGGCGATACCGATGGCTGGAGCATCGTCCGGCCTATTTTGCCGCCATCGGAGCGGGACGGTCCACTGCGGCCTTGGCATGAGACCGTTATTTGCGAGGTGCATATCGGTACGGTGACGCCGGAAGGCACCTTCAACGCCTTGCGCGACCGTCTCGAGCACTTTCGGGACGCCGGTTACACCTGCCTCGAGATCATGCCTATCAATGAGTTTCCCGGGTCGCGTAATTGGGGCTATGACGGCACCCTGATCTTTGCCCCTGAAAGCGCCTATGGCACCCCGGACGACCTCCGCGCTCTGGTCGATCGCGCTCATGAACTAGGGCTCTGCATGGTGCTTGACGTGGTCTACAACCACTTCGGCGAGACCCATAATTTCGTAGAGCACTATGCACCGGAATGGTTCAACCCTGAGGTCGAAACCCCGTGGGGACCGGGCATCAATTTCAATCAGCCGATGGTGCGGCAGTTCTATTATGAGAACGCCTGCATGTGGCTCAGGGAGTACGACTTCGACGGGCTGCGCTTCGACAGCGTGCACGAGATGAAGACCGAGCACCGCTCCCAATTCCTCGGCGATCTCGCAAAGACGGCGCGGGGCGTGAAGGACCACGCCAAGCTCATCATCGAGAATATGGACAATGCGGCGACTTGGCTCGCCCGCACAGAAGGGAGCAACCAGCCGATCAACTTCGTGGCGCAGTGGAATGACGACATCCATCATGTGCTGAACCATCTCGTCACGGGCGAGCCGAAATATGGCTATGACGACCCCAGCAAGGATCCGGTTGCCGATCTCGAGAAGGCACTGCGTGACGGCTTCATCCATGACGGCGAAGTCGAGGGCAAGACTGATGGCAGCACTGGCGACGAGCCAGGGAGTGTCCTGCCTGCAGATGCCTTTATCACTTACGTGCAGAACCACGACCAGATTGGCAATCGTGGCGATTCCCGCCGGTTGGTTGATCGCGTCGGACCGGAGAAGCTCGACTTCCTCCGCTTCCTGGCTTTCCTGGCGCCGCAGATTCCACTGTTCTTCATGGGCGAAGAAGGCCACCTGCGCGCCAAATTCCCGTTCTTCACGGATCTGCCGGAAGAAGCCGCCAAGGCCAAGCAGGACGACCGCTATAAGCAAATGGAAGAAATGTTCAAAGAGCAGGTGCCGGAGGGTGGATTGCCTTGGCCGAACGACGTGAAGACGTTCGAGATGGCCAAGCTGTCCTGGGAAGACTATCACAAGCCCGAGGTTCTCGCCTCGCTGGAGCGGTTTCGCGAACTGGCCCGCTGGCGGCGCGAGAAGGTGTGGCCGTTGGCATCTTCGGTGAATATCGACACCAAGTCCTACCGCTTCGGCAACTGCATCCTGGTGAGCTGGATCTTCCAGAACGGCACGCTGACCATGGCGCTCAATCCCACCGACCAGATGGCCGATCTGACCTGCTCGATCGACAACAGCCCGGTCTCGACCGGCGAGTTCTCGCAGAACGGCGACCTGCTGCGGCTGGGGCGTTGGTCGGCCGTTGCCTGGTAGTCAGCGATCATGGATGGCGGATCGCGTCCGAGGACGGGCGCGATCCGCAAAGTGTCAGTGGCGCTTGCCGCCGTCGGGCTTGGCCATGTCCTCGTGCATCTTGGCGAGCGCGGCTGTGGGTGTGACGCGAGCCATCATCGCCTGCAGCTTGTTCTGGAGCCCGGCGACCTCGTGGCCGTCCCCGCGCAGCATCGCCTCGTAGCCAACCTTGGCAACCATGGCTGGATCGTCCTTCTTGCCCCGGCCAACCTTGGTGTCGAGCATGTCGGCCGTCTCGAAGAAGTCGGTGTCGGTGGGGCCGGGCATCAACACGGTCACGGTGATGCCGGTATCGCTCAGCTCCTCCCGCAGCGCCCAGGCGAAAGAGTCCACATAGGCCTTGGTGGCGTTGTAGACGGCCTGATACGTGCCCGGCATCAGCCCGGCGATGGAGCCGGTTATGAGCAGCTTACCCCAGCCTTGGCTCCGCATGTCGTTGACGAAACGGTGCAGCAGGTAGGTCGTGCCGGTGACATTGGTATCGATGACACGCTGGATGTCGGCGAAGTTCTGGTCGAGGAAGCCATTGCCCAGGCCGCGGCCCGCATTGGCAAACAGCGCGTCGATGGGTCGGCCGATCTCGAGCGCCTTGCTCCGCAGGGCGTCGACGCCGTCGATGGTGGCAAGGTCAGCCTCGACGGCAACGACCTCGCGGCCGGTCTCGCGTAAGCGCTCGGCGGCATCGTTGATGTCGGCTCCGTCCGAGCAGATCAGCAGATCCGAGCCGTTCTCGGCGGCGATCTTGGCGAGTTCGAAGCCGATCCCCGACGAGGCGCCGGTCACGACCGAAAAGGAAATCTGGGTATCTGCCATGAGGGCCTCCAGTGTGGATGGTCCTCGTCGCAACCTGCATGCGGCACATCCGTTCCGCGCCGCTGGCAATCGAACCTTTGTGCCGCCGCGTCATCATGCGAGGGCTATTGGACGCCACCTGTAGCGCCGCTCTTATTTACGCTGATATCCGAGCCTGGTGCTCAGTTCGTCCAGCGTCGCCAGGATCGATCGGCACGAGCGCTCGGCATCGTAGACGTAGCCAGTCACTGGTCCGTCGCCGCGTGCCATCCTCCAGGTGTCCAGCTCGTTGAGGATCTCCCGCCTGATCTCGTCGATCTCGGCGGTGAGATCGTCAAAGGTCTGTCCGTGGAGAATTCGGTGATTGGCGAGCGCGCCGAGCTGGGCGCCGCGTTCGTGCCAGCCGTGGAGCCGTTCGACCATCGGCGCCGCCGTCCGCCGTTCCTTCCGGCGTTCGCGTACGGCATCGCTGACCTCACGCCGGCGGATGGATCCTTGCGTCAGGTCCATTATTTGAGCAGCCTGTTGGCGATGAAGTAGCCGTCAGTCCACAGCGCCAACTGGGCCTCCAGGCCGTCCACCGCCAGCAGGCTGTCCTGCTCGGCAACAGTGGCGAAGTAGCGCCACTCCATGGCTCGAGGATTCTCCGGCAATACAGACGATGGACGGTCGGAGAGAAACAATGTCGGCCCCGTTCCAGAGGCTGTTCCGTCGTCGGAAATGAACACATGCACGCCCATGGCTTTCCTCCGTGAGACACAAAGCTTGGAAAACCGCCGGCGAGTGCGCACTAACCTCTATCAGTGTACTGTAACAGTCGTCGAAAAAATGCGGCGGCGGAACCGCGGCGCCCGCGCCAAGTTGCCCAGCAGTGACCGTTTCCAACACCGAGGCAATCGAATGCGCGCGATCAACATCATCACCCTCATCCTGCTGATCGTCGGCGGCATCAACTGGGGTCTAGTCGGGCTCGCCCAGTTCGACCTGGTGGCGGCCTTGTTCGGCGGTCAGGACGCAGCCCTGTCGCGAATCGTCTACGTCCTCGTCGGCATTTCTGCGGTCTGGCAACTGGTCCCTTTGGTCCGCACCTTCTCGGTCGGCGAAACTCGGGCCGAAACTCATCTGCGCTGAACCTGTCGTGGTCGCTGCTATTGATGGCGGCCCGACCGGCTTGTGAGACACGACATGGCTAACGATCCGTGGTCATCGCCCGAATTCGAGAAGGAAGTGCGCGACACCGCCTACTTCATGTGGGAGCAGGATGGGCGACCGGCCGGCCGCGAGCAGGAATATTGGTTCCGCTCTCTGGAGCAATGCCTGAGAAAGCGACACGCCGACGCCGATCTGCAGATTTCGCCTCCACTGCAGGACAACTGATCCCTACTGAAATGTCTGGATTTTCCTTAGGTCCGCCGTATCCGGCGACGTCCTTCTTGCCTGGAATCCAGATCAGGCTCTGCGGCTGAATGTCTGGAACGAAGCCGGTGCATCTAGCTTGCAAATGCATCGCGGGCACCGCGCCCGCCCCTGCAAGGACCCCACACGATGACTCAGATCGATCGGCGCGCCGCGCTGCTTTCACTCGCGACCGCCAGCATTGCCATTCCGGCCGTGCTGACGGCATTGCCTGCGCTTGCACAGACTACCCCTGCCCAGGGCGGCGACCAGGCGGACTATGTCATGCAAACGCTGACAGTCGGCACCGTCGCCCTAAGGACCTCCGAGATCGCTGCCGAGAAGGCGACCGATCCGATGGTCAAGGAATTTGCCACGCTCGAAGTGGCCGAGCAGCAGACCATCGCCAGCATTCTTTCTGCGACCGAAGCCGGCAAGACACCGCCGGAATTACCGGCTGAAGAGCAGGCCAAGATCGACGAGCTCAACAGCATGGAAGCCGGCCCCGACTTCGACAACGCCTATGTTGCCGGTCAGATCGAAGGCCATCAGCGCCTCCTCGAAATCCAGAAGACCATCTCCGGCGAGACCGAAGCGACGGTCGAAGCCATTACCGCGCGCCTGGCCGAACAGGCGGTGACCTCGCACCTCGCCATGCTGAACCATATCCAGGAGACCCTCGCTGGTGGTGCCGAAGGAGCAGCGGCCGGCGGCACCGATCAGTCCGCTCCGTTGGGTGAGCAGCCGGCGGATCCATCTGCACCAGCCGATGCAAGCGCACCCGCGGATGCCAGCGCTCCTGCTGATGCCAATGCCCCAGCCAGCGCCAGTGCCCCAGCCGACCCTAATGCCCCGACGGACACCAACGCTGCAGCTCCGGCCAACTAGGCCCGAGCCCTGCAGCGAGGCGGCGCGGAGGCCCCACCCCGGCGCG
>JAEZKB010000085.1 GCA_023415605.1 Pseudomonadota bacterium | reverse complement strand
GGAGATTTCGATCGGATACTGGAAGGCGAGGAACAGGCCGGCCACCGCGCGCTCTGACGGGTCCATCTCCAGGATGTTCTCGCCGTCGAGCAGCACTTCGCCCGAGGTGACCTCGTAGTCTTCCTTGCCGGCGAGCACGTAGCTCAGCGTCGACTTGCCCGAGCCGTTGCGGCCCATGATGGCGTGCACTTCCCCACGCGGAACCACGAGGTTCACACCTTTGAGGATTTCGCGGTCCTCGATGCGGGCGTGGAGGTTGCGGATTTCGAGCATGGGCGTAGTCATCGATCTTGGCTTTCTGCAGCGGCCGGAAAGGGTCTAACCGCCGCGTTGTCGTAGGAAATAGATAGGTAGGTGGCAGCGAGGCTAACGAGGCGTCCACTCACGATCGCACCCTCCCCGCCTTGTAGTCGTCGATGGTGTGGTTCTTGTCGCCCTTGATGGAGGCGAGAGCGATGAAGGCCGCGGCGCCGGCAATGGCGAAGACCGCCATCGTCACCACGCCGATGAAGGGCTCACGATAGGCGAACGAGAACAGGAACAGCCCGACGGCGCCTGCGACCATGCAGCCGGCGAACAGCGCCACCACGGCCCAGCCTTCGCTGGAAACCGGCGCCATGCGGTTGTTCTGCACTTGATCGACGGGAAAACGTCGTGCGAACCAGTACTTCGCCATCGGCCCTGCTCCTGCGATCAGCCTACGCTGCCTTCGAGCGAGATCGAGATCAGCTTCTGCGTCTCGACCATGAACTCCATCGGCAGATGCTGCAGAACGTCGCGGACGAAGCCGTTGACGATCAGCGCCACGGCCTCTTCCTCCGACAGCCCGCGCTGCATGCAGTAGAACATCTGGTCGTCCGAGATCTTCGAGGTCGTCGCCTCGTGCTCGAACACGGCGGACGCATTCTTGCTCTCGATATAGGGCACCGTATGCGCCCCGCATTTGTCGCCGATCAGCAAGCTGTCGCACTGCGTAAAGTTGCGAGCGCCCTTGGCTTTGGCATGCGCTGAGACCTGGCCGCGATAGGTGTTGTCCGAAAAGCCCGCCGCGATGCCCTTGGAGATGATCCGGCTCGTGGTGTTCTTGCCCAGGTGCAGCATCTTGGTGCCGCTGTCGACCTGCTGATAACCGTTCGAAATGGCGATCGAATAGAACTCGCCCGACGAATTGTCGCCGCGCAGGATGCAGCTGGGATACTTCCAGGTGATGGCCGAACCGGTCTCAACCTGCGTCCACGAAATCTTCGAGTTGTCCCCGCGGCAGTCGCCGCGCTTGGTCACGAAGTTGTAGACGCCGCCCTTCCCGTCTTTGTCGCCGGGGAACCAGTTCTGCACCGTCGAGTACTTGATCTCGGCGTCCTTGAGGGCAACGAGTTCGACTACCGCCGCATGGAGCTGGTGCTCATTGCGCGCCGGCGCCGTGCAGCCTTCGAGGTAGGAGACATAGGCGCCTTCGTCGGCGATGAGCAGCGTGCGCTCGAACTGGCCGGTCTTGGCCTCATTGATGCGGAAGTAGGTCGAGAGCTCCATCGGGCAGCGCACGCCCTTGGGGATGTAGCAGAACGACCCGTCGGTGAAGACAGCCGAGTTGAGCGTCGCATAGTAGTTGTCCGAGACCGGCACGACCGATCCCAGGTACTGCTTGACCAGGTCCGGGTACTCCCGGATCGCCTCGCTGATCGAGCAGAAAATGATGCCCATCTTGTTGAGCTCATCGCGGAACGTGGTCGCCACCGACACCGAGTCGATCACCGCATCCACGGCCACTCTGGGTTGCTCGACACCGGCCAGCAGCTCGCGCTCCTTGAGCGGCACGCCGAGCTTCTCGTACATTTCGAGCAGAGCCGGATCGACCTCGTCGAGACTCTTGGGCCTGTTCGACCCCTTGGGCGCCGCGTAATAGTACATGTCCTGGAAGTCGATCTGGGGGTAATGCACCTTGGCCCAGGTCGGCTCGGTCATGGTCAGCCAGCGCCGATAGGCTTCCAGCCGCCACTGCAGCATCCACTCGGGCTCTTCCTTCTTGGCCGAGATGAAGCGGATAGTGTCTTCGTTCAGGCCTTTGGGAGCCTTTTCCGTCTCGAGCTGCGTCTCGAACCCGTACTTGTACTTGTCGACATCGAGCGCGAGCACCTGCTCGACGGTATCATCCTCGATCTCTTCCTTCAGCGTCGGGATATCGTAACGAGACATAGACTTCTTCCTAAGCTGCGACGCCGTGGCGGGCCCTGTGCCTGCCGACGACCTCACCAAAACCCTTGAGATAGGCTTCGACGTCATCGATCGTCGAATTCCATCCAAAACTGACGCGCATGGCGCACTCACTCAATGCAGGCGGCACACCCATGGCGGCGAGCACATGGCTTGGTCCCACCTTGCCGGAGGAACAGGCCGATCCCGACGATACCGACAGGCCCGCGAGATCGAGCCCCATCATGGCGACCGAACTCTTGAGTCCCGGCACGGCAAAGTTGCTGACGTTCCCGATCCGGTCCGCCTTTTCGCCGAAGACCACGAGATCGGGCGCGATCAGCCGCATACCGTCTTCCGCGATCCGTACCAGTTCGCTGACATTGGCGTCATATAACCGGTTCGGGAACGCTTCCGCGGCCGCGCCGAATGCCGCAATCGACGCTGCGGCCTCAGTACCGCCGCGCCGTCCGGTCTCCTGCCCGCCGCCCGGGATAAGCCGCACCTGATCGGCGTGCCCCTTCATCAGCAGTGCGCCAATACCGGTTGGAGCCCCGATCTTGTGACCGCTCACCGCCACCATATCGGGTGCGCGAGACGAAAATTCGAGTCCGATCTTACCGAAAGCCTGAACGGCGTCGACGAAGAGGTAATGCGGGCTCGGCCCCACCAGCACTTCGATCCGATCGACGGGCTGGATCACCCCGGTCTCGTTGTTGACCAGATGCACGGCCACCAGAAGCTTCATGCCGACGGCATCGGCCGACTTCAGCGCCGCGGCGATCTCTTCGATCTTGATCAGCCCGTCGGCATCCAACCCGACCTGCTTGACCGGCAGCCCGGTGGCCTCCGCCCCCTTCAACACCGCCGCATGTTCGCCCCCCGAAGTGACGATCGCGTCGACGCCAAAAGCCCTGGCGCCACCGACAATCGCCTGCGTGATCGCCTCGGTCGCCGAACCAGTGAACACGACCTGGTCCCGCTCGGCGCCGGCCAACCTGGCGACCTTGCCGCGGGCCGCATCCACTACTCCGCGCAAAGCGCGGCCATGGCTGTGCACAGAGGATGGATTACCAGTGAGATCGAGCGCAGCGATCATCGCCTCGCGCGCCTCGGGCAACAGAGGCGCGGACGCATTATGGTCGAGATAGATCGCCGGTCGCGTCATCGAACCTTGCCCGAACCTCATGCCGAAATGCCGTGGCAGCCCTGAAGGCGGTCGCAACGGCCCGAAACACTTCTTGAAATCGGGCGCTCACTTTCACTACAAGGAGAGCTCACCCAAGCCGTCACGCGGCCGGAAGGTCCAGACCGCGGGCCGGAACATCAGTTTCGAATTGTTCTAAACTGATATTTCGACCCATGTTTTAGGCAGCAGCGGGCCTTTCGTCAAGCCGTGAGACCGGCCACTCGCGCGGAGCAGACCTGCGCGGTTGGCACAAGGAAACGAGTAATGCCAGAAGTTATCTTCAACGGACCCGAAGGCCGCCTTGAGGGCCGTTACCAGCAGGGCAAGGATCCCAACGCTCCGATCGCCATCGTGCTCCATCCCCACCCTGAGTTCGGTGGGACGATGAACAACCAGATCGTCTACAATCTCTTCTACATGTTCGCTCAGCGCGGCTTTTCCGTCCTGCGCTTCAATTCCCGCGGTGTCGGCCGCAGCCAGGGTGTTTTCGACCACGGCATCGGCGAACTGTCGGACGCCGCCGCGGCGCTCGATTGGCTGCAAACGCTCAATCGCGAGTCCCGCGGCTGCTGGATCGCCGGCTTCTCCTTCGGCGCGTGGATCGGCATGCAGTTGCTGATGCGCCGCCCTGAGGTCGAAGGCTTCATCTCGGTCTCGCCGCCGGAAAACCTCTACGATTTCTCGTTCCTCGCCCCCTGCCCGTCTTCGGGACTGATCATTCACGGCGACAAGGACCGCGTGGCGCCGCCGCAGTCGGTCCAGAAGCTCGTCGACAAGCTCAAGACCCAAAAGGGCATCACCATCGAGCAGCAGATCGTAGAAGGGGCCAACCACTTCTACGAGAACAAGGTCGAGGAACTGACCGAGAAGTGCGCGGAATATCTTGACCGGCGCCGCGCGGAAATCGCGGCGGGCAAGGGGCGCTAGCCATACGCCCCGGACCTCGTCCTTCGGAAGGCTCGGGATGAGGTCCTCATGGCGGTCGGTATGACCGCCATGACGAGCCGGTCGATCCAGCGAGCACAAAATGGCCGCCAAGTTCAAATCCGACTTCCTCAACGTCCTCGATCAGCGGGGCTTTATCCATCAGATCTCCGATCCCGAGGGTCTCGACGCTCTCGCGGCCAGCGGGCCCATAACCGGCTACGTGGGCTACGACGCGACGGCGACTTCGATCCATATCGGCAACCTGATCAGCGTCACCATGCTGTATTGGCTGCAGGAGACCGGCCACCGCCCCATCAGCCTTATGGGTGGCGGGACCTCCATGGTCGGCGATCCGAGCTTCCGCGACGACCAGCGCCGGCTGCTCAGCGTCGAGGAGATCGAGCGCAACATTGAGAGCATCAAGAAGGTCTACAGCCGCATCCTGCGGTATGGAGACGGTCCGACCGATGCTCTCATGGTCAACAATGCCGATTGGCTGCTCAAGCTGAACTACGTCGAATTCCTGCGCGACGTCGGCCGCTATTTCTCGGTCAATCGCATGCTGAGCTTCGACTCGGTCAAACTCCGCCTCGACCGCGAGCAGTCGCTGAGCTTCCTCGAGTTTAACTACATGATCATGCAGGGCTACGACTTCGTCGAGCTCAACCGCCGCTACGGCACGGTGCTGCAGATGGGCGGCTCCGACCAATGGGGCAACATCATCAATGGCGTCGATCTCAGCCACCGCATGGGCGGCCCGCAGCTCTATGCGCTCACCACCCCACTGCTGACCAAAGCCTCGGGCGAGAAGATGGGCAAGTCGGCCTCAGGCGCGGTCTGGCTCAATGGCGACCTCTTCAGCCCCTACGACTTCTGGCAGTACTTTCGGAACTCCGAGGACGCCGACGTCGAGAAGTTCCTCAAGATTTTCACACGCCTGCCACTCGACGAGATTGCCAAGCTCGGGGCCCTGCAGGGCGCCGAGCTGAACGAGGCCAAGAAGGTACTGGCAACGGAAGTCACCGCCATCGTCCATGGCCGCGAGGCCGCCGAACAGGCCGCAACCACGGCTGCTGCAACCTTTGAGGCCGGAGCGCTTGACCTGTCGCTACCGACTGCCGAGGTGGCCAACTCCGACCTCAACGCTGGCATCGGCCTGCAGGCCGCACTGGTAGCGGCTGGCCTCGCCTCGTCGAACGGCGAAGCTCGCCGGCACATCCAGTCAGGGGCCGTCCGCGTCAATGATGAGGTCGTGTCGGACGAGCGGGCGACCGTATCGGCCGCACAGCTTCAATCGGAAGGCGTAGTGAAATTGTCGGTCGGCAAGAAGAAACACGCCCTTCTTAAGCCCGTGTGACGCGCCGCAGCGCGTCACCAACTAGCCCGGGCGATCCGCTAGCGCACCACCAGCACCGGCACCTTGCTGTGGGCGAGCACGTTGCTGGTCTGGCTACCCAGCAGTAGGCGGCCAAGCCCGCGCCGGCCATGCGAAGCCATGACGATCAGGTCGGCGCCGACCTGTTCAGCGGAGGCAATAATACCCTCGGCCGGAAAACTGTTGTCGACGAGCACGGTATTGGCTTCGACCCCATGTCCCCTGGCGACGTCGGTTGCGGCCTTGAGCACGCCTTCTGCCACCTGCTTTTGGGCTTCGATCAATTCCGGGATCGGATCGAATCCGGTCCCCGCGACCGCGGCGTAGCCGCCGCCGATCACTGCGGCCGGCTCGGTTACGGTCACGATCGTCACCTTGCTGCCGAGTGTCTTGGCAAGCTTGAGCCCCTGGTCCAGCGCACGCGCTGCCAGCTGTGAACCATCCGTTGCAATCAAGATATGTGCGTACATGCTGCACCTCCAACTTCTATGTGGAGCGCCATAGCCTGCGCCGCAACGCCGTAACCTTGACCTTAGTCAAAGTGACTAGTCGGCGCCCTACTCCACGCGCGGGATCTCTCTCGCCCGATACTCGAACATCCGGCGGAAGGCGCCAGGCACCAGGGCGGACATGGGGTTGATCTTGAAGTCGGGCTTATCCAGCGGGCCACGGATAGCGAAGGTGATGCCGAAGAGCCCCTCCCCTTCGCGACCCCCAAGCAGCGGACCGAAGATCGGCAACTTCTGGAAGACGTTGTTGAGCCCGAACAGCGGCACGTAGGTGCCGGTGATGTCGTACTGGCGGCTGTCGGTATAGATGAAGCCGCGCGCGGTACCGCCGACGCTGTCCCCAGCCAGCACGGCATCGGTGATCTCCACGCGGTCCTTGCGCCGGATGAAATCGATCTGGCCGGATCGGAACGCCAGCGTGTTCTGCCGCGAGATCATGGCCCGCGACTGCTGATCGTTGTTGAGAATCTGCGCCACATTCGCTTCGTCGACGATGGCGAAGTTCTTGAGAATGAACGTGCCATGGTCGGCCTTCTCGGCATTGACCGTCTGCATCACCAGCGTGCCATTGCCGCCCTGGATGTTGGGATAGACTCCCATCATCCGCAGCACAGTTCCCATGTCGTTGAAGGCAATCGACATGGTCTTGCCTTCGGGCGTCGGATTGGTGGTGACAGCGATGCTCGCATCGCCGCCGAACTGCGCCGCCAGTTCCACATTGCGCAGGTCCGCCCCTCGCAGGTCAAGGTTGAGATCCACGTTGAACGCTGTGGTCTGATACGAGCCCAGCGCCCGCTTGAGTTGGGCATCGACGACGATCCGGTAGTCGAACTGGGTCGCCTGCGGTCCGCCGGTCGATTCTCCGGTGAGACTGAAGAACCGCGTGAGCAGCGGCTTGAGGTCGAGTTGGTCGCCCCGCAGCGTCACCGACACGCCATTGTCGATCGGCGCCACCTTGAGTTGTGCCTGGTCACCCTGCGAGAGCGAGAACTGGCTGAACTCGGCCGACTGCAGCCCCTTTTTGGTGTCGAAGCCTATACTGCCGACCAGCTTCACATGTCCGAAGGCCACGTCGACATTGGTGAGTTCGGTGAGGTCGCCGGTCTGCTTGACCGTCGCCTTCAGCGTGCCGGCCGTTCCTTTGGCTTTGCTCAACGCCAGGTCTTTGATGCTGACCGAAGCATCCTTGAGGTCGACGTCCATCTGGATCGAGCCATCCGGCATCGGCCGGGCCGCGAAGGTGATCTCGCCGTCGATGAACTGCGAGACGTCAAAGCCCATCTTCTTGAAGTCGGCAGCAGCGAGCGTCGCGCCCAACGTCATGGTCGGCGGCGGCGCGTTCTCACCGATCTGACCCTCGATGACGACATTGGCCGGCAGCCCGTCTACCTCGGCCTGCCCCGCAACTCGGAAACCCTCCTGCGAGGCCACGAACGAGAGTTGCCCATTGCCGATCGTGTGATTGTCGAGCGGCGCGGTCGAACCGAAATCCTGCACCACGCCGTTGATGGCGTAGTCCATCCGCTTGGTCTTGCCCTCTTTGTCGAGCACGATGGTCGCGACAGCCGAAACCGTGAGGTTGCCGCCAAGCGCCGTTACGTCGACCGGCAGCTTGCTGTCCTCCAGCGCCTTGGGCTGCTGGTCCTTGGCGAGGCCGATCAGCGCCGGAATACCCCCGGACACGTCTCCGGAAATCTCGATGACGCGCTCGTCGGTATTCTCGCTGCTCATCACCATGGCAGCGTTGGCGACCGAAATCGGCCCGCCCGACGTCATCACGGTGCCGCCGTCGCCGGAAATCGTGACGTTGTTGTCGCGCACGATCAGCTTGGTTTCGCCGTCGATGACGATCGGCGCCATGGTGTCGGTCGGCTTCACCTTGACGCCGACGCCGGTGATGTCGATCGACATGCCGCCTTTGGGGATCGGCTTGTCTTCGGTCTCCGTCGCGAGGCTGCCGACCGGAAAATCGTAATGCATGGACGACCGCGTGATCCGGCCATCAACGACGTTCTTGACGAACCAGTCGCGCGAATCCTTGGCGATCATCGCCGGCCACAGGCGCTTGAGGTCATCGGCGGAGATGCCGTCCCCGGCAACCGTCAATTCGAAGCCCAGGCCGCGCCGCAGCATGTCGATACGGCCTTTGGAGGCCAGCTGTGAACCGTCCGCCTTTTTGGCCTCGAACTGGTCGATGCCCATTGCGCCATAGAGTGGTGCCGACCAGCCCCGGAATGAGATTTCGCTGAACGGCTCCTGCGGCAGGCCATTCTCCGCCTCGATGAAGACGTCCCGGGCCTTCATCGAAATGCCCACGGTGGGGCCATAGCTGGGGTCCATGCCGAGCACGAAGACACCGCTCATCCAGCCGGTGCTCTTGCCGATCGTGACCTGCGAGTCTTCCATCGTGAACTGGCCCTTGGCGGGGTCCCAGTGCACTTCCATGATGCTGGTGGCGAGCGGCACAAACTGTTTGTCGACCCTGAGGTCAGTGCCGGTCATATCGATGTGGAAGGTGCCATCCTTGATCTTCCCGGTCGCCGCATCGAAGCCGACATCGATCGACAAGGCGCTGGCGCCAACTATCCCGCCCATGCCCTCTTCGTCGTTGATGAAGGGCATGAAGGACGCAAGGTCGAGATTGGTCACCGAGGCCTTGAGCCGTGCGACCCCGTCGCCCTCTTCCACCCGCTCGAGAATTCCGTTCATCACGGTGCCGCCGAAATCGGCCGAAAACAGGCCGGAGGCAACCTTGCCATCGGGGCTCGGCGTTACGTCAAAGGTGATATCGTTGAACGTGCGAAACAGCCCGTAAAGGGCGTCGTTCATGTCCAGCGTGCCCTTGCGGATGATGAGCCGCGAGAACCGACCCAACTTGGCCTGCTCGATGATGCCGGCAAGGCCGTTACCCGCGCCTTCGAGATTGTAGATCAGCCAGTCGTTGTCCGACCGCATCTGCATCGCCGAAGATGGGATGTCGCCCTTGAGTTCCACGCCGTCGGACTGAAACGACACCTGCGGGAAAGCATCCTCGCCTTCGAGGATACGCACGGTGGGTCGGCCGCCATTTGGGTCGGGTACGACGTCGAAGCTGGCGAGCCGCGGTCCAAAGAGGTCTTGGTTCACCTGGATGTGCGGACCGACCATGGTAATCGTCGCACCGGGCTGACCGATAAAGGCGCGCACCGGCGAGAAGCCGACTTCGAGCGCTTCCATGCGGATCTTTGCGCCCGATTTGGCGTCTGTATAGGTCACCGGGCTGAACTGGATGACTGGCCAGACGTAGCCTTCGAGCGCCAGCGCCATGTCGCCCAGTTCGATATCGGCGCCCGCCGGAAGCGACCCGGCGATGAAGTTGCGCACCTGCTGGCCGACGAAAGGTAGCGGGATTGGCGTCACCAGCAGGACGACATAAATCAACGCCAGCAGCGCCGCCGGTACACCAAAGAGCCAGGCGAGGACGCGCGTCGCAACACGCATAGGGGACCGCCGGCGTACTGCTCCTGGAACGGGTGTTGGTTTCACTGCTTTCCGACTTGAGGCAATCCGGTTGCGCGCCCTACTCTAGAATCAAACCGGTGCGTTGGCGTGGTGCCG
The DNA here is from genome assembly GCA_023415605.1 of Pseudomonadota bacterium. Lineage (GTDB taxonomy): Bacteria > Pseudomonadota > Alphaproteobacteria > Rhizobiales > Devosiaceae > Devosia_A. Next base: position 1,201 of record JAEZKB010000085.1, on the reverse strand, counting down.
CATGATACCGGCTGGAATATGGCACATATACCCCCGCAGCCGATGGATTTTCGCCGGTTTCGCACAGCCCTCAGGACCTCACCATGCCCACCCTGACCGTCGGACAGAAGGCGCCAGACTTCGAACTCCCCGCAGCCGATGGCTCGACCTTCCGGCTCTCCGACCACAAGGGCAAGCCTGTGGTTCTCTATTTCTACCCGCAGGACGACACCGAAGGCTGCACGTTGGAGAACCAGGAGTTCTCCACCCTCGTCCCGGAATTCCATAAGCTCGGCGCCGTCCTGGCCGGCATTTCGCCCGATACCATCGAGAGCCACTGCAAGTTCCGCGACAAGTTCGCGCTTACTGCGCCGCTGCTCTCCGACGTCGGCGAGAAGGTCACCAAGAAATACGGCTTGTGGCAGCTCAAGAAGCTCTGGGGCGTCGAGTATGTGGGCCTTGTGCGCACCACCTTCCTGATCGACTCCAAGGGCAAGATCGCCGGCATCTACAAGGCCACCCGCATCCGCGACCACGCCGCCAAGATGTTGGAGGCGACGCGCGCGCTCGTCAGCTAAGTGCCTGCCGGAGCATCTTTTCGCGTTTGTTAACCTTAACGGACCATCATCATTCCAGAGCGTAGTTGCGTTCCGGAGTTTGGTTGTGCGTCAGAAGTCCGAGTCCGCCGCGGCACCGGCGAAAGTGTTTGGCCGCCCCGTGCAGAAATCCGCCCGAGCCCATGCCGGCGGCATCTCGCCCAAGCTGTTCTACGGCCTCTTCACCCTGCTCCTCACCACTAACGCCCTGACCGTGGTCGGCTTCCTGATGGCACCCGACATCTCGCGCCTGATGAACGGCCAGAACGAGATCGTCTTCGGCGCCTATGAGGATCGCATCGCCCAGCTTCGGGTCGAGGTCGATCGCCTGCAGTCGCGCCATTATGCCCAGGCCGGCGACATCAACCTGCAGCTTCAGGAGCTTACCCAGCAGCAGGAAGTGCTGCTCGAGCAGCACCAATACGTCAAACAGTTGGCCCAGAAGGCCGCCGAACTCGGCATCCAGACCGCCGACCTGGCGCCGGAGCAGGACGACGACGACGTCCCGCTCGTGACTGGCTCCATCTCGGACGTCTCCAACATCACCACCGTGGCCAACTCCGTCAAGACCATGATGGACGAGAGCCGGCTGGCCCTCGCCGCCATCTCCGAAGAAGCCACCAAGT
>JAEZKB010000020.1 GCA_023415605.1 Pseudomonadota bacterium | reverse complement strand
GGCGCCGTAGTTGGACCGGCGGCCCGGCATCGGGACGTCCGGCGCGAGGCCCGCCGCCGACCCGCCCGGCCCGGCGGCGCCGTCCGGCAGCACCAGCCGCGTGGCGCCGCGCTCCAGCGGCAGCCGGCGCAGCGGGTCGATGGGATAGACGCGGCTGGTGGACAGGAACACCATGTCGGCGCCGTGGCGCCGCGCTGCCTCCAGGCAATTCACCGTGCCGACGAGGTTGGTGTTGATCACGTAGGCGGGGCTGCCGTCATAGCCGGCGTGCACCGACGGCTCGGCCGAGCACTCCAGAAGCAGGTCGAAGGGGCCGAGCTCCTCCAGATCCTCGGGGTTGCGCACGTCGCCGTGGGCGAAGCGTACGCCGCCCACCCGCAGGCGCTCCAGGGCCAGTTCCGAGCCGCGGCGGCGCAGATTGTCGAAGGCCACGACGTCGGCTTCGGGCCGGTCGCGCTTGAACATGAGGGCGAGGTTCGACCCGACGAATCCGGCCCCGCCGGTGACGACGATCCTGTAAGGGCGTGAGGCGTTCATGGCGGGGCGTCGTCCATATATCTTGCGGTGGAACAGGCCGATGATCGAAGGAGGAAGGTTAACAAAACTTCAAATCGTTGCGGCAGCGCCTCGAAATCGGGGATGTTGCCGGCGGCGTTGGCGTAAGGGGACCGCAGTTCCTCTTGAAGCGCTCTACGCCCAGGCGAACCGGGCCGGACGGAGACGTCTCTCAGTTCTTCGCCGGGAAAGATGGATGGACCGTCCTCCAGGCAGTGGACGGTCTTGCCCATGCATTGTCTCGACCGGTATCTTGCGCTGCGCCGGCCGGATGATGCGGTCCTCATCGGCTCCACCTTCGTGGGCGAGATCGAGCGCCATCTCATGGCGCACGCGTGTTGGCGAAGTCCCGGCCGAAGCGCCGGCCCCACTCCCGAATGGTCTCGTCGCTGACCTCGATGCCGCGCGCCTCCAGGATCAGCTCGACCTCCCGGAGGTTCAGGCTGAAGCCGTGGTACAGCCACACGGCCTCGCCGATGATCGCGGCCGGGAAGCGGAAGCCGCGGTAAAGGGGGCGTGCTTATGTCCGCGAACATGCCACGAGAGTCCTGCTTCCGCCAACCTGACAGCACCAGCGGCGGCGGTCCGGCGCCTGCTGGTGCGCAAATTGCCAACCCGGCTGACCCGAACCGCGCCAGCCGGCCTTTTTGCACCAACGTCGGACTGATCAGGACTTGCGGAAAATCTCCCGGGACGCTCGCCGTGACGGAGTTGGAAAGTGGTAGGGGCCCGGCGCCTCGTTCAGCGAAAAGAAAGCCCAGTGATTCCTGCGCGCAACGGTGCCGTTTTCCACCAACGCCGCGACCGTCGGGTCTCCGTGTTCGAGGGCGGTGTTGATCTGGAGGTCGGCGGAATGGAGTTCCGCATCGTTGCGGCGCAGGAAATCCATGGTCGGAATGGCTTGATCGACGATGGTATTGACCCAGCCAATGGTGATGTGACGCGTCTCCCGATTCTCGTCCAGATCGTATGTGGCGCGCCAGATCGATCCGCCCTTATAGCTGCGTTCGAATCCGCAGTATCGACTGTCCGTGATGTCGTGCATGAGCACAAGATGATCGCGCTCGGCCAGGATCGGCATGATGCCAGACAGGACCTTGTCGGCGATATCGAAGCCGTGCGCATCCCACAGAACAAGGACACGCCGGGCATCGCCGATGAGGGCAGCAAAGTCGGCCGAGCAAATGTTCTCGACGCGGATATCGACCGATCTCAACGCAGCTTCGGAAATAACTGGCTTGAGAGCACGGACGGCCGTCTCCCACTTGTTGTGGAGATCGTAGCTGACAATGCGTGGAGACGGATGCAGAAGCGATCCCGCAAGCGCAAAGGTTGCCGTCGAGTTCCCTTCGCCCCGCCCCAACTCGATGATAAGGTCGGGGTGGAAATGCATCGTCACCGCGAAGAAGCCGCAGGCTTGGTGGAGCGATAGGTTTCCTGCGTCGTCCAGAATCCTCAAAGCGCCCTCGATTGCAGGCTTGGCCTTGTCCAGGTCGGTGCGGCGTTCAATAAGGGCATCAGTCAAATAGGCATCGAAACGGGCCGTACGGCGTTCAGGCATGGTGGCGGATTCCTGTTCTGCAATCGTTTTGCGACCGGTTACCGTCTCGGGCGATATCGCGGCTAGCCGATAAGGGAATCATCGGGGGCTTTGGTGAAGGAAGTGTTATTGAAGCGAACGACTGTGACTGCCCACCTGCTTGGCGCAATGATCGGAATGAGGAAAGCTGGAGTCGCGGCCGGAGACGATTGTCAGGGGGCGCGGCCGTTTTCAGGCGTTCTGCCGCAGAGAAGACTGCGCCGGATTTGGCGGTGCGGTCCGGATGATGCAAGATCGTCGAAGCGGGTGCGCTCTGAATGGCGCCGTAACCGGCCTGATCGCGTCAAAGACCGGTTTCCAAAGACCGGTTTCTCGGTGGAAATGCTGCACAGCTGGGTTCGCGAGGTCGAGCCTGATCAGGAACGATATGGGACGGTGATGATTCCAATATGGCTGAGAACCGCGCTTACGAATTAGTCGCTCATTAACACGCCGCATTTAGCGTGCGGAAGCTGGCCGGAGCGATCACCGCCGGATCAGACTGGAAGCCGGCATGAACTTAGAGGACGGAGAAGGTAATGACAAAAACTATTCTGGTGACCGGCGGTGCGGGATTCATCGGATCTAATTTTATTCGTTATATTCATGCCAAATATCCAGAGTACAGGATACTCGTTCTGGACACGCTAACTTACGCAGCATCCATCGAAAACCTGCCTAACGACGCGTTCCAGCGCGCCGATGGACCAATTCGCTTCTGGTATGGCAATATCTGCAATGCGGAGTTGGTCGGCGAGCTCGTGGATGCTTCCGACATCGTCGTCCACTTTGCTGCGGAAACGCATGTCACCCGTTCAATTCACGACAACTTGACCTTCTTTCAAACAGACGTGATCGGTACGCACACAATTGCCAACGCAGTGCTAAAGTCTCACAAATCCATTGATCGCTTCATACACATTTCCTCGTCGGAAGTCTACGGTACGACGATCGGCGAAGCCATCGACGAAAATCATCCCTACAACCCGATGAGCCCCTATGCGAGCGCCAAATGCGGTGCCGACCGGATGGTTTATTCCTACTTTGCGACCTACAAGCTTCCGGTGGTCATCGTCCGCCCCTTCAATAACTTCGGCCCACGACAGCATCTGGAAAAGGTGGTGTCGCGATTCATCACAAGCACACTGCTGGGCGAATCTCTGACGGTCCATGGTGACGGCAGTGCTGCCCGGGACTTCGTGTTCGTCGAGGACACCTGCCATGCCATCGATCTCCTGATGCATGCACCGGTCGATCAGGTCGCTGGTGAGGCATTCAATGTTGCTAGTGGCCAACACCGAAGCATCCTAAGCATAGCCGAGGACGTTACTCGAATCATGGAGTCCGATCCCAGCCTCATTTCTTTCGTTGGCGATCGGCCCGGACAAGTCGTTCGCCACACCGGCGACTACGCCAAGATCAACCGGATGTTCGATTGGACCCCCCGCCATTCCTGGGAGGAGGGGTTGCGGGCAACAATCGATTGGTACCGTGCCAATCACGAGTGGTGGAGGAAGCAGATGTGGATGCGCCACATTCCCATCCGCACAGCCAGCGGCAAGACGGAACTTCACTGAAGGAGGCCGCTTCATGGCGCTGAAGATCGCGGGGCACCTGTTTACCGGTCCGTCTGCGCTGGCCACGACCGTTGTCCGCCGAAACCAAAAGCTGACCGCCTATGCCATCGTCGCCAAAGTGGGAGAGGCTTGGGATCCAGGCTTCCAGTTGATTGCCGTGGGGAAGACGGACGAGACCGGAATGATCTTCGCCGAACATCCGCAGCGCGCGGCGTGGGAGCGGGTCAATCCCGGCGCCTCGGTTTACCTGTTGTCTGCCGACGACGATACGGCCCCGGGGGAGGTCGCCGAGCGGATCCGGGCGCGCTACGATCTTTCCAAAGCACCCTTGTTGTAGAACGAGGAGAAAAGTCAACCATGACGCGGCTTGTCGTCCTGCAGCCGAGCTATCTTCCATGGCTTGGCTATTTTGATCAGCTGGCCCGTGCCGACGTCTTCGTCTGTTACGACGATGTCCAGTACGATAAGCACGGATGGCGGAACCGCAACCGCATCAAGACGGCGCAAGGCGTGCAGTGGTTGACGGTGCCGGTCCGGCACAAGGGGCGCTTCCTGCAGCGCAACCTGGACGTCGAGGTCGACGCGACCACACCTTGGGCGCGCAAGCACGTCGCGAGTCTGCGCCAAGCCTACGCGCACGCCCCCTTCCTCAACGACTATTTGCCGGCACTTGCAGAGGTGCTTGAGCGCCCCTGGAGCAACCTTGTCGACCTCAACATGGCCGCACTCGGCCTAGTCTCGCGCTGGTTGGGGGTCGGCACGCCGGTTCACCGCTCGTCGACCCTGGGCGTTGGCGGAAGCCGGAACGAACGGCTGATCGCCTTGTGCCGACATTTCGGTGCCGACCGCTACCTCAGTGGCAACGCCGCAAAGGATTATCTTGACGAGTCTCTGTTCGCCAAGGCGGGAATCGCCGTCGAATGGCAGAACTACGATCACCCCGAATACTGTCAAAGTCACGGCTCGTTTGTATCGCACCTTTCGGTAATCGATCTTATTTTCAACGCAGGTGTGGATGCGTTGTCGATCATCCGACGGGGCGCCGGCGCATGACAAACAATGAGGAGCGTCAATGACTGACGAGCGTCCAATGAAGCGGTCGGAATCGCTGGCATTAGATAACGTCAAACGAATAGCGTCCCAGCTGCGGTCCGAGCGCAACGAAGCTCTTGCCGCGGCTCAGGAGCACTTCGAACGTGCACGGCGTCTGGCTGAGCGGCTGCGCGAAGCCCGGGCCGCCTTGGGCCGGCTCGGCGCGGATGCGGACTTGCTCTCCCGAATCGATGAAGCCTTGGATTGAACTGCATCGGCCGTCATCCACTTCACCATCACGTATGAAAGCCACCCCATGCGAAATTCATCCGGTGCCGCCTACCTGAAAAAGCACTTGGAGCGCGAGGAACGTCGGGCTCGGTTGAAGGAAATCGAATCCAAGCTCAGCGATCACGTGTATCCACCTCAGCTGGTCATCGAGACGACGTCCTATTGCAATCTCAAGTGCATCCATTGTTCGCATCGCGAGATGATCCGGCCACAGCAGCATATGGAGCGGTCGCTTTACAACATGATCGTCGAGGAAATAGGGAGAGAGTCCCCCGATACCGAGATCTGGCCTACTTTCTATGGTGAGTCTTTGATTTTGGGAGACGAGTTGTGGGATCGCATCGACTATGCGGCCAGTGTCGGCTGCCGCAACCTGGTATTGAATTCAAACGGCACTCTGCTTGACCGCGACGACAACATCGATAAGGTTTTGCGATCTCCTCTTCGTCGCTTCATCCTCAGCCTCGATGGACTGAGCAAGGAGACCTTCGAGCGTATCCGCGCCAAGGCCAAATGGGACGTTGTCTATCCTGCGGTTGAAGAATTGTGCCGCCGACGCCTGGAGCGTGGACAGGTCTACCCGACCATCACCGCACAATTCTCCGTCATGCCGGACAACGTGCATGAGGTGGACGGCTACCGGCGCTACTGGAGGGAGCGCGGTGCCGAGGTGAAGGTGCGCCCGATGCTGGAGTGGACGGCCACCGGGACGGTGCGGAGTGAGACCATCGACCATCTCGCTGATTTCCGCATTGCCTGTCCGTGGGGCAGCAACACTATGGCCATTCATCAGGACGGCAACGTCGTTGCGTGTGCGGTGGACTACGAAGGGATGTTCGTGGCCGGAAACGTGCGCGATCATTCAATCCGGGAGTTGTGGGCCGTGTTGGGTGAAAAGCTCCGCAAGCCGCACCGCGAGCATCGTTGGCGCGACATGCCGAACATCTGCAAAGGGTGCGGCGATTGGCAGGTCGCCGGTGCCGAGTACGAGGAGGAGGTCGTCGCCGGCACGCGTCCTTTCTGGTACTACTCCTGACCTGTCTGCACCGGTTTGCTTCCGAAAGCCCGCTCCATGACCGAGACCCCCGCCGTCCACACCCAAGACCAGTATGGGTTGCGCCCGGAAGCATCCGAGTTTCCGATGATGCTGGTGCTGTCCTTCGTGTATCCGTGCAACGCCCTTTGTCCGCATTGCCCCTACACGAACTCCAACATCCGCAAGGAATACCGTGACGCGCCCTACATGTCCGACACGCTGTTCCGCAAGATCGCCGACGAGGCCGGTCCCCATGGGGCTTACCTGCGCATCTCCGGCGGCGGCGAGCCGATGCTACATCCGAACGCGACGGAGCTTCTGGTTCACGCGAAGTCCGTCGGCTGCAGGATCGGCCTGATCACCAACGGTTCGGTCTTCACCGAAGAAAGTGCGCGTGCCCTTCTGGCCGCCGGGGTCGACATGATCGAATTCTCGGTGGATGCCGCCGACGCGGACACCTATGCCGTGGTGCGCAAAGGGCTGGAGTGGGAGACGCTGCTGGCGAACGTGACCATGATGCTGGCATTGCGCGAGGAACTGCGAAGCCGGTCGAAGATCGTCGCGTCGTGTGTCAATCAGAAGGGCGTCGACGTGGACGCGGTTGAGGCCTTCTGGGTCGGGGGCGTCGGCGTCGATGCCATGATCAAGCGCAAGTTCCTGACCTGGGGCGACAACACGACGCTGGACGAGTCGGGGTCGGCGGATCCATCGGCCTATCTCGATGCCGGGGAAGTGCCCTGCCCGTTCATTTTCGAGCGCCTCAACATCGACAGCCGCGGCAATGTCATGGTCTGCGGCTACGACATCTCCGCCCACACCAGCATGGGGAACGTCACCGACGAGAGCATCCGCGACATCTGGCACGGCCCCGGCTTCCGCCATTACCGGGACAAGCATCTGGCCAAGCGCGGCATGGAGATATCGCTGTGCGCCAAATGTCCGGATTGGAAGTACAGGTCCTGGCAGCACAACTACTGGAAAGTCGTCCGGAAAGCCGAGGAAGCGCGGTCCGGCAAGCTCGGAGCGCTACCGGCGGAGGACGATTGTGGCTCCATAACCGAACCTGCCCCGTTCCCCCCCCGGTTGGTGTAAGGGGCGGCCCATGTGCGGCATTGCCGGCTTCCTAGGCCCGCCCGACCTGCCCGTGCTGGAGCGCATGGTCGGGACCATGCTCCATCGCGGTCCCGACAGCATTGGCCTATGGTCCGGACCATCGGCCTCGCTCGGCATGCGCCGTCTATCCATCATCGACCTGGAAACGGGCGACCAGCCGGTCTTCAACGAGGACGAGACCATTGCCGTCGTATTCAACGGCGAGATCTTCAACTTCGTCGAGCTTCGCGAGGAACTCCTCCAGGCTGGCCACCGCTTCCGGACCCACCATTCCGACACCGAGGTGATCGTCCATCTGTATGAGGAGTACGGGCTGGACTTTCCGAACCGCCTCAACGGGATGTTCGCCATTGCGCTGTGGGACGCGCGTGTCGGCCGGCTGGTCCTGGTGCGTGACCGAACCGGAATCAAGCCGCTTTACTATGCACCACTCGGCACCGGCATCACGTTCGGGTCCGAGCCGAAGGCCCTGCTGGCCCATCCAAAGGTGTCCCGCGATCCCGACTTCATCGCGCTCCACCACTATTTCAGCCTGAAGAACATTCCAGCGCCGCACAGTGCCTATGCCGCGATCCGCCAGCTTCCGCCCGGCACCATGCTGGTCTGCACCGGTGACGGGCGGCGCGAGGAGAAGCGCTGGTGGAGGATCCGTTTCGCCGAACGGTCCGATATCGCCGAGGACGAAGCCGCACATACGATCCGCGCCTTGCTGGAGGATGCCGTTCGCCTCAACATGCGCAGCGACGTTCCATTCGGCGCTTACCTGTCCGGCGGCATCGACAGCTCGTCCGTCGTGGCGCTGATGAGCGGGCTGTCGGAGCGGCCGGTCCACACCTTCACCCTTGTCTACGAGGACGGGTTTCCGCAGAAGGATGCCGACCGTGCCTTCGCCCGTGCCGTTTCGGCGCGATACGGAACCGAACATCACGAGAGGATGATCCGCTTCGACGAACTTCCGGACCGGATCGACCGGATCGTCACCGCCTTCGACGAACCGTTTTCAGGTGTCATTTCGACGTTCTTCCTCACTGAGCTGATCTCTGGACACGTCAAGGTTGCCCTGTCCGGCGACGGCGCCGACGAGCTGTTCGGCAGCTACAAACCGCATCGTCTGGCGCAGCCGTTGGCCGCGCTGGCGGCTGGCATGGAGCTGTCCGAACTCGATCCGCTGCCGCTGCCGCAGGCGCAGCTCGCAGCGTTGCTGGAACGCGGTGACGAGGCGGCGATCCGGATGGCCCAGTACCTGTGCGACGATGTCGGGAAGTCCGCTTTCTATACCGAGCGCATGCACGACGCGGTCGGAACCGCCCGCACCGAGACGCTGGTAAGGGCCCTTTACGAGGCGAGCGCGACCGGCGATCCACTCAACCGTGCCTTGGCCGTGGACTTCGCCACTTTGCTGCCCGACCAGGTGCTTGCGTTCGTGGATCGACTGTCCATGGCGCACTCCGTGGAGGTTCGCCCTCCCTTCCTGGACCACCGTCTCGTCGAGTACGCCGCCACCCTCTCCGGACGACTGAAGATTGCGAACGGGCGGGTGAAGCACATCCTCAAGGAGGCGGTCCGCGACCTCCTCCCCGCCGACCTGCTGGATCGTCCCAAGGAAGGTTTCCTCATGCCGATCAACGCGTGGATGCTTGCGCATATGGATGGATTCGTGCGCGCCACGCTGGCTCCCGACCGGCTGGCGCGCCACGGTCTGCTGCGCGACGATGCCGTACAGGCCCTGATCGAGGATCATTACGCCGGCCGGGCTCGCTCCGGCGACCGGATCTGGAATCTCGTCATGTTCCAGCTCTGGTGGGACACCTACCAGGAACGAGGGCAGCAGGGAGGGTGGGCATGCTGAAGCTCGAAAGCCGTCTGATCCGCCTGCGGCCGCTACGGCCTGCCGATCTCGCGACGACCTTGTCGTGGCGCAACGATCCAGCGATCCGGGACAACGCGCTGGGCCACCGCTTTCCGGTGACCGAAGTTATGGAGCGCCGCTGGATCGACGCCGCGCTCGACGGGACGGATACGAGCCGAGCCGTCTTCGGGATCGAGGACCGCGCCGATGAAAAACTGGTCGGTTACACCCAGCTCAACTCCATCGATTCCCTGGCCCGACACGCGCGTTTCGGCATGCTGATCGGCGACGCCGACCGGCACGGGCGCGGGTTGGGACGCGATGCGCTGACACTCACGCTTGCCTTTGCGTTTCACACGATCAATCTGCGTCGCATCCATCTTCAGGTGGTCGCGTCCAACGAACGGGCCCTGCGCCTTTACGAGCGCGCGGGATTTCTGCGGGAAGGCGTGCTGCGCGAACACGTCTTCGTGGACGGCGCATACCGGGATCTGATCCTGATGGGGTTGATGCGCGACGCGGCACGAACGGCACAGTAGCGGTTGCCGCCCTCAGCCGACCGCACGGCACAGGGCTTCGGACACCGCGTCCACATGCTCCGGCGGCATGGTGGGGTAGAACGGGATCGATACGGTTTCGTCGCCGATCCGTTCGGCGATCGGAAAGCGGCCGGGCTCGTAGCCGAACGTCTCCCGGAAATAGGTCATCAAATGGATGGCCCGATAATTGACGACACAGCCGATCCTCTCCGTCGTCAACTCCTGGATCACGTGGTCCCGCATGCCATTGCGGATCCAGACCGTGTAGACATGCCGCGCGTGGACCGCTCCTGGGCGGCTGGCCGGAAGCACAAGACCGGGGTGGCCGGCCAAAGCGTCGTCATAGCGTCGGGCAAGAGCGTGACGGCGTTCGAGATTGGCGTAAAGACGATCGAACTGTGGCAGGAGGAGCGCTGCGTCGATGTTGCTCAGATTGTACTTCCATCCCATGGATGCCATGTCCCAGTGGGAATAGCCGAAGCGATGGCGATCCGCCGCCATCTTGGTCATGCCGTGCAGGCGCAGCAACTTCAGCCGCTCGTACAGCACCGTATCGTCGGTGACGATGGCGCCTCCCTCCCCGCAGGTCAGGTTCTTGGTCGCATAAAAGCTGAAGCAGGCGGCGGCCGATGCCTCTCCCGGCCGAAGGGAGTCACGCGATCCCTCCACGCAGTGGGCGGCATCCTCGACCACGTGGAGACCATGCCGGGCCGCGATCTCGCGGATGCGCGCCATATCGCACATGAGGCCGTAGAGGTGGACGGGCAGAATGGCCTTCGTCCGCGGTGTAACGGCCGCCTCGATCCGTTCGGCGTCCATGTTGCCGGTGTCCGGTTCCACGTCCACGAAAACCGGAGTGGCGCCGGCTTCGATGATTGCCGTCGCGGTGGCGACGAAGCTCATCGGCGTGGTGATCACCTCGTCGCCGGGACCGACACCCAGGGCAAGCAACGCCATGTGCATGGCGCCGGTGCAACTCGTGACGCAGAGCGCGTGACGCCGGCCGGTGAGCTCGCACAACTTCGCCTCGACCACCGCCACCGTGTCCCCGGTGGTCAGGATGTCGCCGGCAAGGACGTGCGCCACGCTGTCCAACTCGGGCTGGCCCAGGTCATGGCGATAAAAAGGGATCTTCCACATCATTCGAAGGCTCCCGCCCCGCCCCGCCCGAACGGTCCGGCAAGGACGCTGGTATGGTCTGGTATGTTCACTGCTCAGCGCGGATAGAACATTGGGTCATCGCGTTCAAAAGCGTCCAAATATTCCCGATAATTCAGCACCTCAGGCTGTCCGGCCTGAGCCTGGCGGGCGAGAACGTCCAGCAGGGAGGCCACATCGACCACCCGTTCCAGCCGAGACCGAAATGCTATAAGGATTTCGGCAGCATGGTCTGGAATGTTGAAAAGTGAAAATATGGAAGCGAGCTTCAAAATTGTCGCTTCGTCATAATCATCGCGGCGCGCCTCATATTCCGGACTAAGGATATCACGGACATAAAGCGCATCGCCCTGGAGCGGTCGGCCGAAGCCGCCCTGAGCCGGCACGGTGATCAGATAGCGTGCAGGTAGAGCTGCTGCCGAATACCGCCTGACCGTAAGATCAAAGAGTTGAAACCCATTCTTTCTCATGAATCGGTCCGTATTGTGGAACGTGTGCTCCACCTCACTTGCCGATCCCACATAATTGACCTCCAAGTACATACCCAAGATGTTACAACTAGAAATCACATCACCCAGAGAAACAAGAATGTCATAGTCAGCGCCGTCAACATCTATTTTTACGAAATCTATATAATTTATCTTGTTGTCGCGAATATAGTCAGGCAAAAAAACCGGTCTATCCTGATCTGTGAGATCGTCTCCATCATAACGGTAAGGGTTCACGGGCTTTCCTTCCGCCTCAAGCTGCGCTCTCTTTATCTCAAGCGAGCGGAAAGCGCTTGACCTCTGCCAATGATTCATTGGCACCGAGACGGTGGTCGCCTTTTTCGCCAGGAATGGATGATCCGGTGGAATGCCCACGAACGCCGCTTCGTAGCGCACCCCTTGGTGCGTTTCCGCCTCCGCAAGGCGCCGGCACTCCATCACATTCGGTTCGAATCCTATGGCTCGCAGACTGGGGCCAAATTCGCGCCAGACAGGGTCAAGACCTCCGCCGCAGCCGATATCGATCAGCATGAACGGGAATTCCACAATGGAACTCGCAATCTTGGAGGTGAATAGACTTTTCGTCTGGTGGCCTTCCATTGTCTCTCCTTGACGTTATGAAAAACACCCACCGCACTTCTATTCCGTAGGACGGGAAAGGCGGCAGGCTCCCGGCAATCAGCGGAACACGTTCCAAACCGATACAAACATGTCGTTTGTCTCGGAGTGCCTTACGAGGAATGCTTATTCCAGAACTCGCGATAGGCTCTCTGCTGTGGAATGCGATCCGATGTTGATTCCTCAGTACGTTGAACTAGAACTTCCAGAGTGTAAATTCGATCATCGAATCCACCAACCATGTCATCAAGAATTCCGGGTTTGTAGGTCATGCGCATGGCTGGCTTTCTGGAGACCTCGTGACCACGCTCCATCCTGACGACAGAAATACAGAGTATCTTGAATTTATTTTCTTCATAAAAATCACTGAAGATGGTTGGCGAGAATTGGTAAAATCCATGATCAACTTGATTGTTCATGGGTAGGCTGTGGAATATAAACCCACCGACAGCCACAGATTCCGCAATGTTCTTGAGGCAGTTCGGGTAATGAAACACATGCTCGCTTGTGCCGATGTCCATCAGCACATCGGCCAGATCCGGGAGTTCCTTTTCAAGGCCAAGCTGGTTCAGGTCAAATATGACATCTGCCGAATCATAATCTGAACAGTCGACGCTCACCAGGCTATCGAATCCAACAGCTGAGAAAAACAAATTATCGGAAATAAATCCTTTTTGACGCGCCCACGGATAGGGGCTAAGTATTTTACCGGCATCAACCACCGCCTTCATGCGCGCATATCGCGCGGGGTCGGCGATCCGGACCGCGGTTTGCCCCAACGTAAGCAGCTGGCCGCCATCCCCGGTGATCCCGCAGTCGGCCAGCGCACTGCAAAACTGTTCCTCGGTCAGGAAGAAGCCGAGCTTGCCAAGAGTTACAAGCTTCCCGGAAAGCTTCCAAGTAGTGCAAATATCAGCCAGATGCTCGGCATGCTGCGCAGTAATTCCCATGAACCGAGGTCCCCTTCGTCCTCTTACCGGCTCGTCATCTGGTCGTGGATCCACCGGTAGGTCTGCTCCATACCGTCGTGCAGACGAATCGATGGCGCCCAGTCCAGGAGCTGCCGGATCAGCGTGTTGTCGCTGTTGCGGCCGCGCACCCCCTTCGGGGCGTCCAGATTGTAGCGGCGCTGCAGCCGGATGCCGGCGATCTCCTCGACGATGTCGACAAGCTGGTTGATGGTGACCAACTCGTCGCTGCCGAGGTTGAGGGGATCGACGATGTCGCTGGCCAGAATGTCGAGGGAGCCCTTGAGACAGTCCTCGATGTACATGAAGCTGCGGGTCTGCTCCCCGTCACCCCAGATCTCGATTTCGTGGCGACCGCTCAGCTTCGCCTCGATGACCTTGCGGCAGATCGCGGCCGGCGCCTTCTCGCGTCCTCCGTCCCAGGTGCCATGGGGGCCGTAGACGTTGTGGTAACGTGCCATGCGCGTGGGCAGCCCGTAGTCCTCGCGGAAGTGACGGCACATCCGCTCGCTGAACAGCTTCTCCCATCCATAGCCGTCCTCGGGCATGGCCGGATAGGCGTCGCTTTCCTTCAACGGCTGGACCTCGGTGACGGTCTGCTTTTCGGCGGCATAGACGCAGGCGCTGGAGGAATAGAAATAGCGGCGGCACCCATGGGCATGGGCGGCCATCAGCATGTGGGTGTTGATCAGCACCGACAGCATGCATTCCGCCCTGTGGGTTTCGATGAAACCCATGCCCCCCATATCGGCAGCGAGGTTGATCACCACGTCCGCCCCCTCGGCCGCGGTCATGCAGGCGTCCTTGCCGCGCAGGTCGAGTATCCGGTTGTCGACATCGTCGAAACGCTGGTACCACTCGGCATCGGGCTTGATGTCGACGGCCCGGATCCGCCGGCACCCGATCTGGCGTAACCGGGCCACCATGTGCCCGCCGATGAAGCCGCCGGCGCCGGCGACGAGCACCGTGTCCCTGGGGTTGATGAAGCTGGTCATGAATGGCTTCCGTTCTTGGGAGTTGCTCAGTCGCCCGTGGCCGCCATTTGGACGGATTCGTCCAGACGCTCGGATCCGGAGCCGAGGAGAACAATTTTCACGTCCCCGTCGCAGACGGCGGGATCGAGCAGACGCCAGCAATCGATCACCACCGCCTTCCGCCCGTAGCCGCGCGGACCGGGGCTCAGGTCGCGGAATTCGGGCCAGGGGGTGGTGACAAGGACGATATCGGCATCGGCCACGCATTCGGCCATGGAGGCTGCCGGCACGGCCGTCCCGGCCAGCGCCGACCGGACATCGGCCATGGGATCGTAGGCTACGACACGGTAGCCGAGGCGATGCAGCGATCGGGCGATCTTCACGCCCTGGCTTTCCTCCACCACCCCCGTGTCGGGCTTGTACGCCAGGCCCAGGACGGCGACCGTGTCCCCCGGCCGGGCATGCCGCCGCGCCAGCCCGACGACGCGATCGACCTGCCGGTCGTTCACCCGGTCGGTCGCTTCCGCGATGTCCGCCGACATGCCGACCGAGCGGGCCAGCGCCGCGAAGGCACGATTGTCGCGCGGGAAGCAAGGACCGCCGTAGCCGAGCGCACCGCGCAGGTATTTCGAACCGATGCGGCTGTCGCTGCCGACGGCATCGGTGACGACGTCGATGTCGGCTCCGGGCAGGTGCTCACACAGCTCGGCGACCATGTTGGCGTAGGTGATCTTGGTGGTGACGAACGTGTTCACCGAGATCTTGGTGATCTCGGCATTGACGAAGTTCATGCGCCGGACGACGGGGGTATTGGCGGTCGAGCGCCGGTAAATCTCCTCCAGAAGATCTCCGGCGCGGCGGTCGGACTCGCCGATCAGCGCAAAATCAGGATACAGCAGGTTGCGGACCACGCTGCCGAGAGCGATGAACTCGGGGCTGTAGCACAGGCCCAGCGTTTCGCCGAGACGGCGTTGCGAGGCCTGCTCCAGGGTCCGGCGGATAACGCCGCCGGTGGAGCCCGGAATGACCGTACTGGTGATGACCACCAGGTGATAGCCGTCTTTCGCGCGCAGGGCGGCCCCGATCGACTCCATCGCCGCAAGGACGTATTCGTTGGTGAAGAAGCCGTTGGAAAGGCTCGGTGTCGGCACGATGACGAACGAGACGTCGCTGCCGGCGATCGCTTCGTCGAAGGCGCAGGTCGCGCGCAGCCGCGACCGGTTGTGGTCGATCAGTTCCTGCAACCCGGGTTCTTCGACCGGAGCCCGCCCTTCGTTGATGGCGGCAACAAAGGCTTCGTTCACGTCGACGCCGATGACCGTGTTACCCTCGTGGGCGAGGACGGCGGCAAGCGGCGAGCCCAATTTACCGAGACCGACAACCGAGATACGCATGTTCTTCTCCTTTTTTTGCCTGCCTTTTCTTAGGCAGGCAAGATAGGCCGCACTCTACAACAGCCGTCTCGCCAAGCGATTTTCCTCGATCAACAAGTACCGGAGCGATGTTCTTCCTTATCCAAGAACTCTTCCTCATGCAAAGTTTCTTATCGAAAGTTAATATCTCTCGTTAAGGTAGAAAATCCTTTCCTCCGATGGCGAAGAATGGTCCGGCAGTGGTAAAGAATAGGTTATTTCTGCCAGTCCGCCGTTCCGTCGCCGGCCAGCAAGGAGAGGACGTCGCCCCACGCCTCCGCCGGTGTGTCATGCTCCTTGCGCCAGAGCCACACGCCATTGAGGTGCAAGTCTTCGCCGGTGGCCCGGACGAAGTGCGGACGGCTCAGATCGCCTTCCGCACCGGTACGGGCGATGCGGTCGAGCGTCGAGGGGGTGACGGTCCAGTCGAAAGACGCCACCGTCCGGAAGCCGGTCGCCACTCCGACCGCATGCTCCAGCGCACGCATGCGCCCGGGAGCCAGTGCGCCGGCGACGGCACCGGCGGTCAGCACCACCTCCGCCGAAAACACAAGCACTCCTCCCGGCTCCAGGTGCCGGTCGATGGCGGCCAGGAGATCCAGGGGCGCGACGGTATCGTTCCGGAACAACGCGCCCTGCGGAGCCGCGACGAACCGCCAGCGGCGCCCGCCCGGATCCATGGCGCCGAGCCCGCCGGTGTGGACGCCCACTCCATCGGCACCGAACCAGCGCTTTTTCGACAGCAACGCCGCTCGATCCAAACCCGCCCGAACGGCAACCACATCGACGTGGGCCAATCGGTCTCCCAGGAAGAGGGGCAACCCCTCCGGCCCGGCGCACAGGACGGCCGCATCGACGTTCCACTCCACCAGGCCGAGCCTGTCCAGGGCATACAGCATCTGTACCCGTTCCCACACCCCGCGGCTGCGCTTGTGATAGGCGTAGGTGGAGGAAATGTACGGCAGGCTGTCCTGGGTGAAGCGTTCGGCCCAGGCGAACCACTGCGGACATTCCCAGTCGTCGAGGCTGGCGAGCTTGCCGAACGGCGGTTCCGCATCGTCCCTTAAGGCCAGGACGACGGGCCGTGCCAACGCCGGCCCCAACCGGACCGAAGCCCGTTTGGCACGCACCACCGCCGCCAGCCGGACCAGCGTTGGCGCCGACACACCCGTTTCCGCCGGCAGATCCGGCCATTGAAGGGCCACCTCCAGCGGCTCAATGCAGCGCATGGGATCGAGGTCCTCGGGATCGGCCAAGGTCAGCAGAGCCTGCACGTCGTTCCTGACCAGGACCGCCTCATGGAAATCCAGACGCAGCCGCCGTCCCAAGCGGTCGGCAAGGAACCAAGGCAGACCACCGGCTTGCTCCTGGGGGGTGCGCACCGCGGGAACGCGTCGTTCTGGGCGAACATAGCCAAAACACACGCGATTGTTGTAAGGCGTCCAGGTGAAGACGAGTTCGTCGCGGGCCAGACTGCCGAAATAGGTGTTGATGGCGTTGGCGCAGACGAATTTCCGGCCCGGCGAACACGGGGTACGGCCGCGTTCCCAGGCGGCAAGCTTCACAAAGGCCGCCTTGACCAGTCCCAGCCGTGCCCGCCCTGCCGCATCCACCCCCGCGAAACCGACGTCGGGAACCGCCGGTGCGCTGTCCGGATCCAGCGCAAACTCGAAAGCGAACAGACCGGCCCGTTCCCACATCTCTTCGAGCGCCACGCCAAGCACGTTGTCGGGGAGGCGGTTCGCAGCGAGACCGTCGAGGAGGGACTGCGGCACCAGCACGCGGCCACGGCCGCCGAGCGCTGCCCAGGCCTGTGCGAACAGGGTCAACATCCGCAGCGATCCGGGCACAAGGCTGACGTCCGCGTTCGTCGGCAGCGTTGCCAAATGGTCGGCGAAGTAGGGCAGGACGTGCTCGGCCGGGCAATCGAGCCGGGTATAGGCGGAGCCGTCGTTCCATCCCTGGAGATAAGGGACCTCCATCGGCTCGATCACGCGCTCCAGCGAGGCGACAAAACGCGCGGTCGGCAGATCGTCGCCGCGCCATTCCTCGATGTCGAGATCGGCCAAACCCCAGGTCTCGGCCTGCTCCGGCAACTCCGGCCGCCGCACCCCGCCGATGAAGGCCAGCGGATCGTTCATGGGAATGTCGCCGGTTAGATTGACCGTCGGCTGACGGGTGTGGTCGCAGTGATAAACGAACACGTCGTCGAGCAGCGTTCCCGGGGGGCCGTAGAGAAGCGAAAGCCGTCGGCACAGGTTCATGTCGACGTTCCAGCCGACCAGCATCGCCTCGTTGAAGCCATGGATGTGGAACAGATCCCGCCGCAGGCAAAGCTGGAAGTCGCCGATCCCGTCGAACCGTGAGATGGAGTCGGTGTGGACCAGTTCGTTCAGGCGAAGCGCGGTGCCCCAGGCGCGCACCCGATCCAGCACCGCCGCGGGATTGCGCCGATCGAGGGATTCCCAGAGCGTCTCCGGGATTTCAAAACGGGGGAGTTGATAGAACCCGTCCGCTGCGGCGGCGGCGATGGCGGACAGCGACCGTCCGGGCACACGCGGCACCACGACCACGTCCCCGTTGGTCGACAGTATCCAACGGTTTTCCGGATTGGAACGACGCAGCGCCACATTGCGCGACACCGTCTCGACCGCCAGCAGGTGCGTCCGCCGGCGAAAGCGGGCTTCATGCACCCACGGACGCACGCGAAACACCCGCAGCATCCGCAGGCATCTCTCCGTCAGGGTGTCGGAAATCGCCTCGATAAGCGTCGGAAAATCATCCGGCGTGTTGTAGTCGACGAACAGGATTTCGTCGCCGCTCTCCGTCAGAACCTCGGCAAGGCTATTCAGGCAAATTGCGACGCGCTTGTGCAGATTGTAGCCATGCTGATCGTTTCGGCCATAAATGATGACGGAGATCACGCAACCTTCTCCCAGAATACTTCGTCCGTCACGGACATTTTCGGATGCCCCGACACCGACCGTTCAAGCCGGCAGGGCATCGGCCAACGCCTGCCAGTTCGCGGACACCGATGCGGTCCGGCGGAAGACCAGCAGGCCCGGAATGTACAGCGCGCGGTCCGACCGGACCACGAGATGGGGCCGCTGCGTCTCGCCGGTTCCCGCCCGCGCCGTGCGATCCAGCGTGGCGTCGCTGAGTGTCCAGTCGAACGGGCCTTCCAATCGCCATCCCGTCGCGCACTCCACGGCATGGACGAAGCGTTCCAGATCGGCGGGCAGAAGCAGCCCCGGCGCGGGCCGCCCATCCAGGCCGACGCACACCGACAGAGCCACCATCCCCTGTGGCCGAAGCCGTGCATCGATCCAGGCCAGCCTGCGCAGGGCTTCGTCCCTCCCATCTCGGAAAACGACGTTCTGGGTTGCCAGGGCGGCGTCCAGCCCGTCCACGAACGGGGTGGCCGGGAGTCCGCGGTGCATATGAAGCGCGCCGCGGTCGCACAGGCGTGACTTGGCGAACCAGGCGGATTCGTCCGCGCCGTCTGCCCATGAGCCGACCCCGGCCACATCCACCCGGGCCAAGCGATTGGAGAGATGCAGATAGAGCCCGTCCACCGCAGGGGCGACCACCAGGGCATGCGCCTGTGGCTGCAACATCCCCAGCCGCTCCATCGCGTACAGCATCTGGCCCCGTTCCCAGAGCCCCCGGCTGCGTTTGAAGTAGTTCGCGGTCGAGGCCGAGAAGGTCAGGAGGGCGTCGATGGCGTAGCTGTGGGTGCCGTCGAACCAGTCCGGATGCTCCCAGTCCTCGGCCGCGCACAGCTTGCTGAGGCCGACCGTGGGACAGGGAGGGGCGGCGGGAAGTCGCACTGTGCCACGCAGCGTGGCGGCCGGTCGCCGGATCGCGACCTGCTTGGCCACGCTCTCCAGGGTGCCCCGTTCCACACCCAGCAGGGCGGCGGCTTCGGGCCATGATGCGTAGGCGTGCATCGGTTCGGTGAAACGCCAGGCCTCCACCGCGTCGAGGTCGTTCGCGGCGAGGATCCGGCGAAGGTCGGCCTCCACCATCTCCATCTCCAGGGGCTCCACCGGACAGCCGCGGGCCAGGCTGGCGGTCATATGGCTCTGCAGGTCGGGATGGCGGGGGTGAGGCGGTGGCAAGGCCCTCTCCGGCCTTGCGTATCCGTGGCGCAGGCGCAACGTGTAGGGCGCCCAGGTGATCGTCAGTTCCTCGGCGAGCAAGCCGTCGAAGATGTTGTGCACGGCGTTCACGCCATAGAACTTGCGGGGAGACCGGCCTCCGGCCACGGCCATGCGCTCGCGGCGGACCGTGTGGAGAAACTCCGCCCGAAGAACACCGAGGCATGCCTTGGCACACTCGTCGAGCGCCATGATTCTCTGGCGCGACAGGCGGTGGCTGGCCGCCGTATGCGCGTCGGAACCGGGGGTGGCGCGGCGGATCTCCTCCAGGAAGGGGGCGGGATCGAAATCCGCCCGTGTATCGGTGCCGAACTCGAAGACGTAGGCGGACGAACGCTTCAGCACGGCATCGAGGTCGGTAACCGTCACCGGAGCGTCCTCCTCTCCGTCGCTTCCGATTCCGAGAAGCCGGGCGATCTTAGGGCTGACAAGAAGCCGACCGGTGAACGCCATGTCTTGCCACGCGGCCCGCATCCGTTCGAAGAACCGACGACTTCCGCCGAAATAGGCAATGTCGGCATCCGCCGGATAGGTCATCAGATGATCGAGCAGATAAGGAAACGCGTGCTCGACCGGGTAATCCATCCTATTGAAGGTTTCGCCGGTGTAGCAGGCCCGGTACGGTTCCGGCGGCGGCGGCGGCAGGACACCCGCGAGGACGTTGGCGCAGCGGTGGAGGCGGCCGGGTGCAAGGCGGATCTCCTCGAGATCGTGTCCGGCAAGCCCCCAGCTTTCCGCCTGTTCCGGGATGAACGGTGAATCAACGGCATCGAAGAAGACCTTCAGGTCGTTCTCGATGCGCTTGTTGCTTTGGCTCATCAGCGTTGCTTGGCGCGAATGGTCGCAGTGGTAGCCAGCCAGATGCTCATCCAGTCCCTGCACGGGGCCGCGGTGCAACACCATGCGCTTGCAGAAATTGGAGTCGACGTGCCAGCCCAGGACCATCGCCTCGTTGAAACCGTGGATCGCAACGATGTCCGAGCGCGTCACCAGCTGGAAGTCGCCCGGAGCGTCGTAAACGATCCAGTCGTTGCCATACACGATCTCGTCGATATGGAAGTCCCGCCCCCATCGCCGGAACGTTTCGATGGTGCCGCGCCCGTCCATCCGGTCGACCGATTCCCACAGGGCCTGGGGCATGTCGAAACGGGGCAGACCGTAGAAGCCGTCGGGCAACCTGGCAACGATGGCCGACAGTGAATTTTGCGTTTTCGGTGCGAACACCATGTCGGTGTTGGTCGACAGTATCCAGCGATTGGCCGGGTTGGCGCGGCGGACCGCAGCATTGCGCGACACCGGCTCAATAGCGACGAGATGGGTGCGAAGCCCGAGTTCCCGGTGGAGGCCCGGCGGCACCCGCAACACCCGCAACCGTTCCCGGCAGGCGGCCGACAGCGTGTCGGCGATGGCCTCGGGAAAGGTCGGAAGGTCGACCGGTGTATTGTAGTCGACGAAAATGATTTCGTCGTCCGGAGCGTCCAGGATCTCAGCAATGCAGTTCAGGCTGATCGCTGCCCGTTTTTGCAGGTTGTACCCATGCGAATCGTTACGACCATAGAGCACAACCGACAGCATTTTCACGCGCCCCCAACGAATCTGTCCCGAGATTTTCCAGGCGGACGACCCATCCGTCCCTCCGGAGATGCAGCGTACCCTCTTCGAGAGCGTACAAGAAGGTCGCTTTGCGACTTTCGGCGGCCGAGAGAGCGGATTTCGGGGCCGTTCCAGCCTTGGCGGGCCGCATTTGGCTCGCCATCGGGCCGACCAGCACTGTGGCGGGCATACCTCCCTGTCGGGAGCTGAACCGCGTCGGGTTTATCGGAGACCATTTGGCTTGAGTCACGCCGCCATGGCGACGTCCTCGGTTTGGACATAGTAGTGTGCTTCGGCCTCGGCGGGAGGAATGTTGCCGATGGGGTCGAGCAGGCGCCGGTGGTTGAACCCGTCCACCCATTCCAGGGTGGCGAACTCGACGGCTTCCAGAGTGCGCCACGGGCCGCGGCGCCGGTGAGACGCTCGGTGTATTTGATAGCGACATATTGCGACCCGCGGTCGCTATGATGAATGAGGCCGCTGCCCTTGGCTGGCCCGGCGGGGTCGTGTCCCATCGCGTGGTGTAGGAGCTGTGGGTAACCGGCCCGCCGCAGCGCCCCCAAAGCTGGCGGAGGCGGGCCGGTTATCCACAGCGGAGCGGTCATCGAGGTTCTTCGGTAGAGTCTGGTCACCACACCTCCACCCACACGAAGGGTGACCCCGATGACCGATGAGATGATGACGCTTCGTTCGATGCTTGAGAAGGGCAGGGACGCCGATGTTCTGCGCGAGATGATCGGCTTTGCCGCCGAGCGCCTGATGGAGTTGGAGGTGC
>JAEZKB010000298.1 GCA_023415605.1 Pseudomonadota bacterium | reverse complement strand
ACGAATGTGGGAAGCGCTGGAATTGCAACGGCTGCGCCGATGTGGTTTAGACAGGTTCCAAGTTAGAAAGCGCTCCGAGGTTGAGTCGGAGCGGCGTTTGTTATGCCGCGATACCTCCCTCAACCTCCGCGCCTGCCGCACCAACGGGACCAAGGGGGTTATTCGGTGACCGGACAGTTTTTCCGCACTTTCGGGACCTTGATGGCCTCTGCCGCCGCACTGCTGCCGGCGCTTGCCGTCGCCCAGGAGGCTGCTACCGAGTCCTCTCCGGGTCATCCGGTTCCGGGCCAGATCGGCTTGCAGCCCTCCGTGACCCCGATCATGGACTCGATCCACGCTTTCCACGACGGCATCCTGCTGTGGACGGCTATTCTCATCACGCTCCTGGTGCTGGCGCTGCTGGTCGTGGTGATCGTCCGCTTCAACGCCAAGGCCAATCCCAAGCCGTCCGCGACCACGCACAACACGCTCGTGGAAGTGGTCTGGACCGTGGTGCCGATCCTCATCCTCGTGGTGATCGCCATTCCGTCCTTCTCGGTGCTCACCGACCAGTTGACCATCCCGGATGGCGAGCGCAAGTACCTGGGCGCCAACATCTTTTCGTTTGGCGAGCAGGAAGTTCCGCCGCCGGCCTTCACCATCAAGGCCACTGGCGTGCAGTGGAACTGGGAATACGAGTATCACGTGCCGACCCCGGCTGCCGCTGCTGCCGGTTCGGACGCCGCCCCCACCGCCGCTCCGGATGCGGGCGCCGAGCCGGAGACGGCTCCGGCTGAAGCCACCGCATCCTTCTCGTCCTTCATGCTCAACGAAGAGCAGCGCCAGGCCACCAAGCCGAACCAGCCGCGCCTGCTCGCCGTCGACAATGAAGTCGTCGTGCCGGTGAACACCACCATCCGCGTGCAGGTGACGGCTGCCCCCGATGGCGTGATCCATGCCTTCGCCGTGCCGTCCTTCGGCATCAAGGTTGACGCCGTGCCCGGCAAGCTGAATGAAACGTGGTTTAATGCTCGCAAGGAAGGCATCTACTACGGTCAGTGCTCGGAACTCTGCGGCAAGGACCATGCCTTTATGCCGATCGCCGTGCGGGTCGTCAGCCAGGAGCAGTTCGACCTGTGGTGGACGACGCTGCAGCAGGGCTTCCCGGATGACGCGAACGCCACCCTTCCGCCGCTCTGATCAGGACCAACAGGGCGCCCGCAACCGGTTGCTGCCCCAGCTAGAAGCTAAATAGGGAACGCTGCAATGGCCGACACTCACTCTTTGGAAGCCCATGATGCCCACGGCCATGCGGCCGGCGCGCATGAGCATCACGGTCACCCGACCGGCTGGCGGCGCTACGTCTATTCGACCAACCACAAGGACATCGGCACGATGTACCTCATCTTCGCGATCGTCGCGGGGGTGATCGGTGCGCTGCTCTCGGGCGCCATGCGTCTCGAACTGCAGGAGCCGGGGATCCAGATCTTCCACGGCCTCGCCTCGATGGTCTACGGCACGTCGGGCGACGCTGCCCTCGACGCCGGCAAGCACATGTACAACGTGTTCACCACGGCCCATGCCCTCATCATGATCTTCTTCATGGTGATGCCGGCCATGATCGGCGGCTATGGCAACTGGTTCGTGCCGCTGATGATCGGCGCGCCGGATATGGCCTTCCCGCGCATGAACAACGTGTCGTTCTGGCTCCTGCCGCCGGCCTTCCTGCTGCTGGTACTGTCGATGTTCTTCGAGGGCCCGGCGGGCGCGATGGGCGTCGGCGGTGGCTGGACCATCTATCCGCCGCTCTCGACTTCGGGCCAGCCCGGCCCGGCGATGGACTTCGCCATTCTTGCCCTACACATCGCCGGCGCGAGCTCGATCCTGGGCGCCATCAACTTCATCACCACCATCTTCAACATGCGTGCCCCGGGCATGACGCTGCACAAGATGCCGCTGTTCCCGTGGTCGGTGCTGGTGACCGCCTTCTTGCTGCTGCTGTCGCTGCCGGTTCTGGCTGGCGCCATCACCATGCTGCTGACCGATCGTAACTTCGGCACGACCTTCTTCTCACCCGAAGGCGGCGGCGACCCGATCCTGTTCCAGCACCTGTTCTGGTTCTTCGGTCACCCCGAAGTGTACATCCTGATCCTGCCCGGCTTCGGCATCATCAGCCACATCGTCTCGACCTTCTCGCGCAAGCCGGTCTTCGGCTACCTCGCGATGGTCTACGCCATGGTTGCCATCGGCGGCGTCGGCTTCATCGTCTGGGCCCACCACATGTACACCGTGGGCATGAGCCTCGACGTGCAGCGCTACTTCGTGGCCGCCACCATGGTCATCGCGGTGCCGACGGGCGTGAAGATCTTTTCGTGGATCGCCACCATGTGGGGCGGTTCGATCACTTTCAAGACGCCGATGCTCTGGGCGATTGGCTTCATCTTCCTGTTCACCGTCGGCGGCGTGACCGGCGTGGTGCTGGCCAATGCCGGTGCCGACCGTGCGCTCCACGACACCTACTACGTGGTGGCCCACTTCCACTACGTGCTCTCGCTGGGCGCCGTGTTCGCCATCTTCGCGGCCTGGTACTACTGGTACCCGAAGATGTTCGGCATCATGTACAACGAGACGCTGGGCAAGCTGCACTTCTGGATCACCTTCGTGGGTGTGAACCTGGTGTTCTTCCCGCAGCATTTCCTTGGCCTCGCCGGTATGCCGCGCCGCTACATCGACTATCCGGATGCCTTCGCGCTCTGGAACCGCGTGTCGTCGGTGGGCTACTACATCACCTTCGCCGGTTTGGTGCTGTTCCTCTACCTGCTGTTCGAAGCCGCCCGTAAGAAGCGTCCGGCTCCGTCGAACCCGTGGGGTGAAGGCGCGACCACGCTCGAGTGGACGCTGACCTCACCGCCGCCCTTCCACCAGTTCGAGACCTTGCCGCGCATCGGCAAGGACACCGCTGATCACTGAGTAAACTGATGCGGGGCCTGCGGGCCCCGCGCTCCCAAAGACGAGTACCCGTTGGCTTATATCGACCACAGCAACAGCCTTCCCGCCTTTACCGGCGGGGCCCGCGTGGAGGACTATTTCGAGCTCCTCAAGCCGCGCGTGATGTCGCTCGTCGTCTTTACCGCGGCCATCGGCATGTTGCTGGCGCCGGGCGGGATCAATCCCGTCATCGGCTTCATCGCCATCCTCGCTATTGCCATTGCAGGCGGCGCTTCTGGCGCGCTGAACATGTGGTACGACAGCGACATCGACGCCGTCATGAGCCGCACCGCCAACCGACCGATCCCGGCCGGCCGCATCGAGCGCGATCATGCGCTGGCGCTGGGCCTCGTGCTCTCAGTGTTCTCGGTGGTGCTGCTCGGCCTCGCCACCAACTGGCTGGCGGCCGGTCTGCTCGCTTTTACCATCTTCTTTTATGCCGTGATCTATACGATCTGGCTCAAGCGTTCGACGCCGCAGAACATCGTCATCGGCGGTGCCGCCGGGGCCTTCCCGCCGATGGTCGCCTGGGCGGCGGTGACGGGTACGGTGAGCCTTGAGAGCTGCCTACTCTTCCTCATCATCTTCTTCTGGACTCCGCCGCATTTCTGGGCGCTGGCGCTCTACAAGCAGTCCGACTACGGCGCGGCCGGCATTCCCATGCTGCCCAATGTCGCCGGCAACGACGCCACCAAGCTGCAGATTCTCATCTATTCGCTGATCCTGGTCGCCACCACGTTGGTGCCGGGCGTCATCGGCTTCGGCGGCATCATCTACATGGCGACCGCGACGCTCACCGGTCTCTCATTCATCTGGTTCGCCTGGCGGCTGTTCCGAACCCGCGACGATAAGTCGATGCGCAAGGCCGGCCGGTCGCTGTTCACCTATTCGCTGAGCTACCTTGCGATCATCTTCCTCGCGCTGCTGACCGACCACGTTGCCGGCCTGCTGGGGTTGGGTCTATGACCGTGCCCGGCCCTCTCGACGAGGAAGCCCTGAAGCGTCGCCGCCGGCGCTCCATCGCGCTCGGCCTCGTGCTTGGCGGGCTGGTGCTGATCTTTTACGTGCTGACCATCGTCAAGATGGGCCCCGGCGTCCTGAACCGGGAACTCTGATGACCGACGCTACCCTCGAACCGCACACCCAGAAGAACCTGCGCATGGCCGGCCTGCTTGCCGTCATCGTTCTGGGCATGGTCGGCGCCGCCTATGCGGCCGTCCCGATCTACCAACTCTTCTGTCAGGTCACCGGCTTCGGCGGCACCACGCAGCAGGCCGCGGGCAACCCTAAGGGTATCATCGACCGGGTCATGACCGTGCGTTTCGACTCCAATGTCGGCAGCGACCTGCCGTGGAAGGTGACTCCGGCGGCGCCGATCACCGACAAGATCGGCAGTGTCGAGACGGTAAACTTCGTCGCCAAGAACCTCGCCGACAAGCCGATTACCGGGCAGGCGATCTTCAACGTCGTGCCCGAGCAAACCGGCATCTATTTCAACAAGATCGAGTGCTTCTGCTTTACCGAGCAAACGCTACAGCCGGGCGAGGAGGTCCAGATGCCAGTGACCTTCTTCGTCGATCCGGACATCGCCCAGAACGGCGATCTCGACACTGTACGCAACATCACCCTGTCTTATACATTCTACGCATCCGAACCCGAGGACCGCTGACATGGCCGCTCATGCCAAGCCCAATCACGACTACCACTTGGTCAATCCCAGCCCCTGGCCGTTCGTGGGCTCGGTGTCGGCCTTCATCACGGCAGTGGGCGCCATTCTGTGGTTCCACGAGATCATGCCGGTCTGGCTGATGCTCGTCGGTTTCGCCGGCATCCTCTATACCTTCTACGCCTGGTGGAGCGACGTGCTCCGCGAAGCCTCCCATGGCGATCACACCCCGGTCGTGCAGATGCACCACCGCTACGGCATGATCCTCTTCATCGCCTCGGAAGTGATGTTCTTCGTGGCGTGGTTCTGGGCCTATTTCGACGGCTTCTTCAACCACGACGCCTTCGAGCAGACCGCCCGTGTCGCGGCTATGGGCGGCACCTGGCCGCCGACCGGCGTCGAACTCTTCGACCCGTTCCACCTGCCGCTGTTCAACACCCTGATCCTGCTGACCTCGGGCACGACCGTCACCTGGGCGCACCACGCGCTGCTGCATGACGATCGCGAGGGCCTGAAGTGGGGCTTGGCGCTCACCATCGCCCTGGGCGTGCTCTTCACCTGCGTTCAGGTGCTTGAGTACTCGCAGGCCGGCTTCCAGTTCAGCGGCAACCTCTACGGCGCCACTTTCTTCATGGCCACCGGCTTCCACGGCTTCCACGTGCTGATCGGTACCATCTTCCTCATCGTCTGCCTCACCATCGCTCTGCGTGGTGGCCTCTCCAAGCAGCATCACCTGAGCTTCGAGTTCGCTGCCTGGTACTGGCACTTCGTCGACGTCGTCTGGCTCTTCCTCTTCGCCTCGATCTACGTCTGGGGCAGCTGGGGCGTGGCGCTCACCCACCACTGATCCGGGTGAGGCAAAGTTTCGAGGGGCGCGGCACGAGCTGCGCCCTTCGCCATTTCTGAGGTTTCACCTATGGCTGAACGCCTGCCGTCTCCCTTCGCCGCCGGTCTTCGCTCCCGCTGTCCGCGCTGCGGTGAGGGACACCTGTTCGTGGGCTATCTCAAGCCGGTGACGCGCTGCGAGAGCTGCGGCGCTGACCTGAGCTTTGCCGAAAAAACCGAGGGTCCGGCAGTCTTCATCATCCTTATCGTCGGCTTCGTCATTATCGGCGCCGCGGCCGCCGTCGAGGGCATCTTTCATCCGCCGCCGTTCGTCCACTTGCTGCTGTGGCTGCCGGCGACGGTGATCCTCAGCATGCTGCTGCTCCGCCCCTTCAAGGCCACGCTGATCGCTCTACAGTACCAGCGCATGCATCACGAGGACGCCATCTCGTGAGCCGCGGCCTCCGCATCGGCTTCATCGTCCTGATGCTGACCCTGACCGCGCTCTTTGCTGGCCTCGGCGCCTGGCAGGTCGAGCGTCTGGGTGAGAAGGAACGGCTGATCGCGGCGGTCGATGGAGGACTCAATAGCCCTCCGGTGCCGATCGAGACGGTCCACGCCAATCTCGATTATCGCCCGGTGAGCGTGACCGGGAGCTATCATACGAGCGGTCAGGTTCTGGTCTTTACCAGCCTCACCGACGCGAAGGGGCAGTATTCAGGGCCCGGCTACTGGGTGATGTCGCCGCTCGCGCTCGATTCTGGCGGCACGATCTTCGTCAATCGTGGCTTCATTCCGCAGGACCGGCTCAGCGAGTTTACGAGTACATCCATGCCCAGAGGCGCGCAAAAGCTGGTGGGCCTGCTGCGGGCATCCGAACGTTCCAGCGGCTTCACTCCCGAGCCTGACTTCAGCAATGGTATCGATTGGCTCCGCGACCCGCAGCGGCTCGGTGCCTTCGGCACGGACTTGCCGCAACCGATCCTGCCTGGGTTCGTAGACCTGCCCGCCGGTGCCCCCGGCGAGCTGCCACAGGGTGGCGAAACCGTCATTGAGTTCCCCAACAATCATCTCGGCTACGCCATCACCTGGTTCGGCTTCGCTATCCTGACGCCGATCCTGCTGGCATTCTGGATCGCAAGGCAGCGCAAGGGCAGGGGGCAGGGGAGCTGAAGGGCTGCTGCTTTTGCAAAACTTGCCCTTTGCGGCTTGCTTGATTAGGTTGCCCGCCAATCCCAGTGCATGTTTGCGGGAACATGCCAGCAGCAGAACGGGGCGCTTCCCAAGAATGCAGTTCATATCGACGCGCGGCAGGGCAGCTGCGCTTGGTTTCTCGGACGCCGTTCTGGCGGGTCTGGCGAGCGACGGCGGCCTCTATGTGCCGAAGACCTGGCCCCAGCTGTCGGCAGCCGAGATCGCCGGCTTCGCCAATCGGCCGTATGCGGAGGTCGCCTTCGTAATCATTTCGCGCTTCGTTGACGGCGAGATCCCAGATGCCGCGCTGAAAAAGATCATCGATGACGCCTATGCCACTTTTAGGCATCCCTCGGTCGCGCCTCTGGTCGAGATCGGTCCTGGCCATTTCGTGCTCGAGCTCTTCCATGGCCCCACGCTTGCCTTCAAGGACGTGGCCATGCAGTTCCTCGCCCGGGTGATGGACCATATCCTCGCCGAGCGCGGCGCCCGCGCCACCATCGTCGGCGCGACGTCAGGCGACACCGGGTCAGCGGCTATCGAGGCGTTCCGCGGCCGGGCGACCACCGATATCTTCATCCTGCATCCGGAGAACCGCACGTCGCCAGTGCAACGCCGGCAGATGACGACGGTGCTCGATCCCAACGTCCACAACATCGCGCTGCGCGGCACCTTCGACGACTGCCAGAACATCGTCAAAGGCCTGTTCAACAATCACCGCTTCCGCGACGAGGTGAAGCTCTCGGGCGTCAACTCCATCAACTGGGGCCGCATCGTCGCGCAGATCGTCTACTACTTCACCGCCGCGGTCTCGCTAGGCAGCCCGCATCGCGAAGTGACCTTTGTGGTCCCCACCGGCAACTTCGGCGACGTCTTCGCCGGTTATTGCGCCCAGCGCATGGGCCTGCCGATCAAGACCCTGGCGATCGCCACCAACTCCAACGACATCCTGGCGCGCGCGCTCGAAACCGGTCGCTACGAGACTGGCGGTGTGATGCCCACCATCTCGCCCTCGATGGATATCCAGGTCAGCTCGAACTTCGAGCGCCTGCTGTTCGAAAGCATCGGCCGCGACAGCAGCACGCTGCAGGGCCTCATGGATGGCCTCGGCCAGTCCGGCGGCTTCACCGTGCCAGAGACTGGCGTCACCGCCATCCGCAAGCTTTTCGTCGCGGATCGGACGTCCGAGTCTGATACCGCTGCGACCATCCGCAAAGTGCAGATAGAGGCCGGCTACCTGCTGGATCCGCACACGGCAGTCGCGGTGCACGTAGCCAATCCGCTGACCGGCGGCGACACCCCCGTCATCACCCTTTCCACCGCACATCCGGCGAAATTCCCCGCGGCCGTCAAGGACGCGTCCGGCATTGATCCGATGCTGCCCGCGTGGTTGGCTGATCTTCATGAACGGGAGGAACGGTTTACCGTTCTCGACAACGATCAGGGTGAAGTGGAACGCTTCATCTCGGCCCGCACCCGGGTGCTGGAGGAAGTGAAGTGAGCGTGCGATCCACCACCCTCGGCAACGGCATGATCGTCCTGACCGATGACATGCCGCACCTGGAGAGCGCCTCGCTCGGCATCTGGGTCAAGGCCGGTTCGCGTAGCGAGACCAAGGCCGAGCACGGCATTTCGCACATGCTCGAGCACATGGCCTTCAAGGGTACCAAATCGCGCAACGCGTTGCAGATCGCCGAGACCATCGAGAATGTCGGCGGCGACCTCAATGCGGCGACCTCGGTTGAGCACACTGGTTACTTCGCCCGCGTCTTGAAAGAGGACGTGACGCTGGCCGCTGACATCCTTTCCGATATCCTCCAGAACTCGATGTTCGAGCAGGAAGAGCTTGACCGCGAGCAGCAGGTCATCGTCCAGGAGATCGGCGCCGCCCGCGACAATCCCGACGATCACGTCTTCGACCTGTTCCAGTCCGCCGCCTATCCGGACCAGCCGATCGGCCGCACGATCCTGGGGACCGTCGAAAGCGTCAACAGCTTTGGCCCGGACAACATCCGCCAGTACATGGACAAGAACTATGTCGGCGAGCACATGGTGATCTGTGCTGCCGGCAATGTCGATCACGACGCGCTTGTCGACATCGCCAATGACCGCTTCCACACTCTTCGCGCCACCGGCGCGCCGGAGCCGGAACGGGCAAAATATGTCGGCGGTGAGGAGCGGCTGCTCTCCGACCACGAACAGGCCCATATCGTCCTCGGCTTCGAGGGCCGCGCCTACAATTCCGACGGATTTTACGCCGCGCAGATCCTCGCCTCGATCCTCGGCGGTGGCATGTCCTCGCGGCTGTTCCAGGAAGTGCGCGAGAAGCGGGGCCTTTGCTACTCCGTGTACGCCTTTCACTGGGCCTTCGCCGATAGCGGCATTTTCGGCGTCGCTGCCTCGACCGGCGAAGAGGAGGTTGCGGACCTGATGCCGGTAGTGGTCGATGAGCTTCGCAAGGCCACCGAAACTATCACCGACGAGGAAGTAATCCGCGTCCGCAACCAGATTCGCGCGGGCCTGCTGATGTCGCTCGAAAGCCCGTCGTCGCGAGCCGGCCAACTCGCCCGCCAGCAGATCCTGTGGGGCCGTACTATCCCGCTGCAGGAGACAGTGGAACGGATCAATCGCATCACCGCCGACCGTGTGAAGCAGGTGGCGCGTCAGGTGTTCTCGTCTGGGCAGGTGTCGCTCGCCGGCATTGGTCCGGTGGCCCGGCTTCCCGACTTCAAGTCGATCACGGCGCAACTGAAGAACTGAGGTTCCGCAGCCTTGATGCTCACCTGGTTCGCGCGGGACGACACGCCGGTCCTGATCGGATCGCGGGTCATGCTGCGCGCCCCGCGTCCAGCCGACTATCTCGCCTGGAAGACGCTGCGCAAGGAAAGCCGGCCGTTCCTCAAGCCGTTCGAGCCGCGCTGGACCGAGGCCGATCTCGGCCACCGCGTCTACCAGTCGCGCCTGAAGCGCGGCAGGGAAGAGGCCAAGCAGGGCACCGACTACACCTTTTTTATCTTCCTGCGCGAAGGCAGCCGCGAGACGCTGGTGGGTGGCATCACCCTCTCGAACATCCGCCGCCGCGCCGCCCAGTTCGCCAATCTCGGCTACTGGATGGGGCAGGACTATGCCGGCAAGGGCTACATGACCGAGGCGGTCGGGTTGGTCGTCGCCTACGCCTTCGATTCCCTGCTGCTGCACCGTGTGCATGCGGCCTTCCTGCCGCACAACATGGCTAGCCGGCGCGTCCTTGAAAAAAACGGATTCCGGGAAGAGGGCTACGCCGAGAACTACCTCCAGATCGACGGCAAATGGGCCGATCACGTGCTTTTCGGCCTAACTCGCGAGCGCTACGAGGCCGTCGTTAAGCAGCCCGGCCGCTGAATGCTTGTCGCCGGGGGGAAACCCCGATACCTAGGTTCGCAATTGATGATCGCGGCAGGACAAATTTGCCACTAATGCGCATGCTTCGTACCCTCGCGATGAGTATCGTGTTCGCGCTGGTCGCTGTCATGCCCGCAACGGCATTCGAGGTGATCACCGTCCCCGAGGACGTCAACGCCATCAACTTGACCGGCGTCGTCGATATCGTCCCTTCCGAGGGTGGCAAGGTTCAGCTGTCTACCGCACCTGGTGAGGACGGCATTATCCGCCGGATCGAAGTGCTGGCCTCGGTCGGTGGCACCAATCCGAACTGGGCTCTCTTCGCCCTCCGCAACGACGGCGATGCACAGATCGAACGCCTGCTGGTCGCGCCATTCTTCCGCTTGCCGGGCTCCGGCGTCTTCCGCCCCGACCTGGGCGCCGAACGCATCAAGGTGCTCACCCCGTCCGCCGGCCTTCGTCCGGTGCGTTTGCCCGATCGTGAGGCCGACGTTTTCGAGGTCACCATCGACCCGGGCGCCACCGTGACCTTCGTCGCCGAACTGTCGTCCGGCCGGCTGCCCGAACTCTATATGTGGAAGCCCGACGCCTACCGCGACTATGTGAACTCGTTCACCCTGTTCCGCGGCACCGTGCTCGGCGTTTCCTCGCTTGCGGCGGTGTTCCTCACCGTCATGTTCGTGGTGCGGGGCAGGGGCGTGTTCCCCGCCACAGCCGCTTTCTCCTGGGCTGTGCTGATCTATCTGCTCACCGATTTCGGCGTGCTCGGCCCGCTTCTCGGCATCTCCAACGGCGCCGTGCAGCCTTTCCGTGCCGCCGCGGAGGCCGGAATCGCCACGACTCTGTTCGGATTTCTGTTCATCTATCTGAACCTTCACCGATGGCACCTGCGCTTTATCCATTTGGCGCTGGCGCTGGTTGTAGTGTTTCTCGCGCTCTTCGGCTTTGCCTTCTTCCAACCCGAGATCGCCGCCACCGTAGCGCGCCTCGTCCTCGTGCTGCTCGGCATCACCGGCTTCTTCCTCATCCTGCTGCTGGCGCTGCGCGGTTACGATCGCGCCGTGCTGCTGGTCCCCACCTGGATCATCTATATCGCCTGGCTGTTCTATGCCTGGCTGGTGGTGACCGGGCAGGTCTCCAACGACGTCGCCCAGCCCGCCGTTGCCGGCGGCCTCGTGCTCACTGTCATGCTGCTCGGTTTCACCTCGGTGCAGCACGCCTTCTCGGAAGGTCAGGTGTCGGTAGGCACGCTGTCGGAAGTCGAGCGCCGCGCCCTGGCGCTCACCGGTTCCGGCGACTTCGTTTTCGACTGGAACATCGAGCGTGACCGCGTCGCCGTTTCCGACGAACTCGGCACCCGCTTGGGCGAGCGCCGTGGTGCCCTGCGCGGCTCGATCAAACGCTGGCTTGACCGTGTGCATCCCGAGGATCGCGATCGCTTTCGCACCGCCTTCGATACACTGGTTGAACTGCGCCGCGGCAAGGTCTCGGCCGACATGCGGCTGACCGCCCACGATGGCAGCTTCCGGACCTTCCGCATGCGCGTCAAACCCGTGCTCGGCGGCGACGGCCAGGTCAACCGCATCGTCGGGACACTGCAGGACGTCAACGAGGAGCGCGCCAGCCGCGATCGCCTGCTACACGATGCAGTCCACGACAGTCTTACCGGCCTTCCCAACAAGCAGCTCTTCATCGACCGGCTTGAGCGCGCCCTGGTCCGCGCCCGCCTGCCAAACGGCATCAAGCCGGCGGTCTTCCTTATCGACATCGATCGTTTCATGGAGCTCGAGGAGCGTGTCGGCCACTCCGCGGCCGATTCCGTGCTGCTCGCCATTTCGCGTCGCGTCGCCCGCATCATGCGGCCGCTCGACACGGTGGCGCGGCTCGGTGGCGACCAGTTCGGGGTCATCCTTGCGTCCGAGCAGGCTGCCGGCAAGATCGCCGAGACCGCCGAGCAGATCCGCAAGGCGCTGAAGTCGCCATTCAACTTCGGCGAGCGCGACCTGTCGCTGACGGCTTCGATCGGCGTTACCATCTATGACGGCAACCCGGTTTCGGCCGAAGACGTGCTGCGCGATGCCGAACTGGCGATGTATTACGCCAAACGCCTCGGCGGCGACCGCATCGAGGCCTACCGCGCTTCGGCCCGCTCTATCGCCGCGTACTCCAAGGCCAGCGAAGAAGACCTCGATCGTGGCCTGCGCCACGGCGAACTACAGGTGCAGTTCCAGCCGATTATGGACATCCATTCGGGCCTCATCGCCGGTTGCGAGGCGTTGATGCGCTGGAACCACCCGCAACGTGGGGTGGTCGCCCCGGAAGAATTCGTGCCGCTGGCGGAGCGCACCGGCCTTATCGAGCGTCTCGGCCGGCTTGCCTTCGAGCAGGCTGCCAGCCAGACGCGAGAGTGGATGAACACACTGCCGCTGCCCGAGGAGTTCTTCGTCTCGGTCAATCTCTCACCAAGCCAGCTGGCGACCGAGACCCTCCTCAACGACATGCGTTCTCTGGTCAACGAACACCGCGCTGTCGCGAGTCACCTCAAGCTCGAAATCACCGAGAGCCAGGTGATGACCAATCCCGAGCACTCCGCTTACATGCTTTCGGCGCTCAAGGCGCTGGGGCTACGGCTCGCCCTCGACGATTTCGGGACCGGCCACTCGTCGCTGAGCTACCTTCATCGCTTCCCGGTCGACACCATCAAGATCCCGGCG
Organism: Pseudomonadota bacterium; assembly: GCA_023415605.1. GTDB lineage: Bacteria > Pseudomonadota > Alphaproteobacteria > Rhizobiales > Devosiaceae > Devosia_A. The sequence goes on along the minus strand of JAEZKB010000298.1, from coordinate 3,524 downwards.
CCCTTCGTACAGATGAGCGATGACAGCGGCATCGCCCACACGCAGGTGCCGATCATTCGCGCTGTGGTCTCGCTGGCGACCGAACTTGACCTGAACGTGATTGCCGAAGGTGTCGAGACGCTCGAAGAAATCGAGCGCCTGCAACAGCTCAACTGCCACTATGCTCAAGGCTTCGCCTTCGGCGCCGCCATGTCCGGCGCCGACCTCGGCAAACGCCTCGCCGCCCAATTCGGCCGCTAAAGCGCCGAGGCGATGTCGGTCTTGGCGAAGTCCGTGCCCTTGTAGAGCAAAGGCACGTCCATGGCCTTGGCCAGGGCGTATGAAAAGCAGTCGCCGAAGTTGAGCTGGGCAGGGTGGCCGGTACCCTTGCCGTATTCGCGGAAGGCTTTCCGGGCGATCTGCGCCTGCATTTCGGTGACAGGCTCGATCTTGATGTCCTGGCGCACGATCAAGCCATCGAGCCAAGCGTTGCCGTCGACTTGTGCGAAGCGCACGACGCTGAGGACGATCGATGATTCGAAGAGCGTGGCTGCCGACAGGACGCACGCATCGGCATCTTCGATGCATGCAGCGATCATTTCAGCATCGTCCTCGCCGAGGAACAACGCTAACACTGCCGAGCTGTCGACGGCAATCAAGTCGACAATCCGCTCTCGTCATAGCCGAGGATTTCGTCCGCCGTGCGGGTCTCACGCTGCGGGAGTTGCCTGTATTGCAGCCCGTGCGCCAGCATCTCAGCAATCCGGGCCTCACGGCCTTTCGCTCGACGTTTCCGATCGACGGTTTCCCGCAGCGCCTTCGTCACGGCGGCCGTAAGGCTCTCTCCAGTCAGTTCCGCCAATTCCGACGCCAGCTCATAGGCCTCGGCATTCTTGATGTTCAGCTGCTTGATTTCATTCATGGTAGAAGCTCCTTGCGGATTTCTACCATAACGCGAACTTCCGCGCTACGCGTTCCCCGCCACAGAGCTTAGCGTCGCCCGCGTAATGCCCAATTGTCCCAGCGCTGCCTCGTACCTTGTCTCGATTGGGGCATCGAACAGCAGGTGGCGGGAGTAGGGGACGGTAAGCCAGCCATTGGCCTTGATTTCGTCCTCCAACTGCCCCGGGCTCCAGCCACAATAGCCCAAGGCGAACAGCGCGTCGCTCGGCTGGCCCTGAAACGCCATGGCCTTGAGCACGTCCAGCGTAGCGGTTAGGCACACATCCTCGGAGACCGGGTAGCTGTTATCCTGCCGAAAATAGTCAGGCGAATGCAGCACGAAGCCGCGGCCTCGCTGCACCGGGCCGCCGCGCAGCACCTGGCGGCCCTTGATGTCCTCGGGCAGGCGGATGATGTCGTCCTTCTCACCGATGCCGAGTTCTTCGAGAATATCGGCAAAGCGCATGTCGTCGAGGCTCTGGTTCACCACCAGTCCCATCGCGCCTTCCTCGCCATGGCCGACGAGGTAAATCACAGTATCCTTGAAGCGCTCATCACCCATCTCGGGCATGGCAACAAGGAACTGGCCCTTGAGCGAATCCATCTCGAACACTCCACGCCTGACTCTTTCTAGCGAAGTCAGGCAAAATGCCACCGCATCAACAATCTAGACCTCTTGAACGCATAGGCAAGCGGTCGGCTCACGCCGGACTGATGCAAGATTGTCTTTTTCGATCACGTTTGATCGTCTATCCGAGCAGGATGCGCATTCTGCTTGTCTCCATACTGCTCCTTACGACTTCACCGGCTCTCGCTGCTGCTACCGACTGGCAGGAACTGGCGCCGGGCGCCCAGGCGCGCCTTGTCAGCAGCGATGTGGCGACCGCAGACGGCAAAATCCGGATCGGACTCGAAATCGATATGCCGCCCGAGCTCAAGACGTACTGGCGCATTCCCGGGGAGACCGGCATCCCGACGACTTTCGATTTCTCCGGCTCTCAAGGTATCGCGGACCATCGCATCCTTTGGCCTTATCCGCAGATCGAAGCGACCCCCGATTACACGGACTTCGTCTATCGCGGTCCCACGGTGATCCCGATCGAACTGAGTGCGAACGGTGAGCCTTTGACCGTAAACCTCGACCTCATCCTCGGCATCTGCTCGGACATCTGCGTGCCCGCCCAAGCGTCGTTCAGCCTACCCGTCTTGCTGGCAAAGCCCGATCCAGGGCAGGGCCTTCGCATCCAGCAGGCCATCTCCAACACCCCGCTTGCTGCCCCCGATGACGCCGCCGTCGGTCCTGTGACTTTCGACGACGAGACCCTCTCGGTCGTTCTCCACAGCCAAGACATTGATCCTGCTTCGGTCATTGCCACCACCACTGATCCACGCGTGCTCTTCGGTGCGCCCAAAAAAAGCCCCGATAACGGGTTAGTGATCCTACGATTGCTCGGGGGCGACGGGCACACGCTGGTTGGTCAGCCGATCGAAATCACGTACATGACGCCCGCGGGCCCGTATTGGGTCGAGCGCGAGATCACCGCAGCCGGGTCGACGCCGGTCGCTCGGTGATTTACTGTGCGCCGGCCGATTGGCGGCATTTGAGTTAAGTTCGAGGTATTGACCCACTGATGATCCGACCCGGCGACCCGCTTCCTTCCGTTCCGGTCAAGCTCATCACCGCCGAAGGCGTGAGCGATGCGACCTCCACGGAAGTCCTTGGCACCGGCAAGGTGGTCTTCTTTGCGGTCCCCGGCGCCTTTACCCCTACCTGCGACACCTCGCATCTACCCGGCTTCGTAGCCGGAGCCGATCGCATTACGGCCATGGGCGTGAGCCGCATTGTTTGCGGTTCGGTCAACGATCACCACGTCATGAAGGCATGGGCCGAGCGCTCGGACGCGCTGGGCAAGGTGGACTTCCTCGCCGACCCTTCGGCAGAGTTCGCCAAAGCTCTAGGTCTCGACAAGGATTTTCCGGCGCTGGGCGGCACGCGATTTGCCCGCTTCGCCATGATTGTGAACGACGGTATCGTCCAGGATCTCTTCGTTCAGGATGAAGCGGGCGTCACCGTATCGGGCGCCCCGGCCATCATCATTGCCCTCGAGGGGCAGGGACAGCGTATCAGTGCGTAAGGGGGTAGTGATGGGGCAGTTTGACTTCGCGCGTATGGCGCGCATTGCCGGTGTCGGCGCTTTCGGGCTGCTGCTATCGGCCTGTTCGATGGGCAATCTGATGGGATCGGGCAAGCCGAGCCCCACGGCACAGTTGCAGAACGCCTCGGCGACGCCTGCCCAGATTTCGGCCCAGGCCACCGATGCGCTACCCGCCATCGCCACCGAATGCCCCGAGATCAAGGTGCGTCCGGGTAGCGAGGCGCTGTTCTACTACGGCAAGGGCAAGGTTGGCGATCCGCGCAGCCTCAACTACCAGGCGGTGATCGATAAGCAGTCGCGCAACTGCGTCGTCTCCAATGGCCTGATTACCGTCAAGATGGGCGTTGTCGGTCGGGTGCTGCTCGGCCCCTCGGGTAACCAGCAAAGCGTCGATCTGCCGATCCGCTTCGCCGTCGAGCGCGACGATGTCGCGATCTTCTCCGAGCG
>JAEZKB010000270.1 GCA_023415605.1 Pseudomonadota bacterium | reverse complement strand
GTTGCGCGCTTCGAGCACAATCGCCATCAGACGGGCTCCTCGAGCTCGAAGCCGGAGACGGTGGGCAGCCGGTCGCCGGTGGCGTTCTCCGGCAGCGCCGCGAGCAGCGCGCGGGTATAGGCGGATTTCGGCGCGGTGAAGAGCTCGAGCACGCACGCCTCCTCCATCTTGCGGCCCTTGTACTGCACCACGACGCGGTCGGCAGTCTCGGCGACGACGCCGATATTGTGGGTGATCATGATCAGCGCCATGCCGTGCTCGGCCTGCAGCCGCATCAGCAGGTCGAGGATCTGCTTCTGGATGGTGACGTCGAGCGCGGTGGTCGGCTCGTCGGCAATCAGCAGCTTGGGGTTGCAGGCAATGGCCATGGCAATCATGACGCGCTGGTTTTGGCCGCCTGACATCTGGTGCGGGAAGGAGTTGAGCCGCTGGGCGGGGTCATTGATGCCGACCTGCTCGAGCAGTTCGATGGCGCGGGCGCGGCGCTGCTGGCGGTTCATGCCCATGTGCACACGCAGCACTTCCTCGATCTGGAAGCCGACGGTGAAGCATGGATTGAGGCTCGCCATCGGCTCCTGGAAGATCATCGAGATCTCCTTGCCGACGATATCGCGCCGCTCGGCGTCAGTGAGGCCAAGGAGGTTGCGGCCATCAAAGGTCATGGCGTCGGCCTTGACGGTGGCAGCCGCGGGGAGAAGCCCCATCACCGCCAGCATGGCAACCGACTTGCCGGACCCGGACTCGCCAACGATGGCGAGCACTTCGCCCTTGTTGACGGACAGATCGATGCCCTGAACGGCGTGGAAGAGGCCCACCGAGGTATCGAAGGAGACAGAAAGGTTTTTGACTTCGAGCAAAGCCATGGCGGTCAGCTCCGCTTCAGCTTGGGGTCGAGCGCATCGCGCAGCCCGTCGCCGACGAGATTGATGGCGAGCACAGTGACGAGGATGGCGAGACCCGGCAGGGTAATGACCCACCAGGCGCGGAGGATGAACTCGCGCGCATCCGCCAGCATGGTGCCCCATTCCGGTGTCGGCGGCTGCGCGCCGAGGCCAAGGAAGCCGAGGGCGGCCGCATCGAGGATGGCGCCAGAAAAGCTCAACGTCGCCTGGACGATGAGCGGAGCCACGCAGTTGGGCAGGATGGTGACGAACATCTGCCGCAGGTGACCGGCGCCGACCACCTTGGCCGAGGTGACGTATTCGCGGTTCTTTTCGGCGATGACCGCCGCTCGCGTGAGGCGCGCGAAGTGCGGCTGCAGCACCAGAGCGATGGCCAGCATGGCGTTGAAAAGGCCGGGGCCGAGCACCGTCACCAGCACGAGGGCCAGCAGCAGCGACGGGAAGGCCAGGATGATGTCCATCACCCGCATGATCAGCGCATCGACCCAACCGCGGAAGTAACCGGCGAGAAGGCCGAGAATGATGCCGCCGGTGAGCGAGATGACGACGACCACGGCGCCGATCAGCAGCGAGTAGCGAGCGCCGTGCATCAGGCGCGAGAGGATATCGCGGCCGATGGCGTCGGTCCCGAAGATGAAGCGGGGGTCGCCGCCTTCCTGCCAGATCGGCGGGATCAGGAACGAGCCGTTGTAGATGCGCGCCGGGTCATGTGGAGCGATCCAGGGCGCCAGCAGGGCAATGGCGACCAGCAGGATGAAGACGACGAGGCCAATGACGGCACCGGTGTTCTGGGAGAAATAGAACCAGAACTCACGGAAGGCGGAGGCGCGGGAGACGGGGGCCGGCGCGGGAGCCGCAGCGAGATTGCTCATGACGCGCTCCTCAATTGTGCCGAATGCGCGGATTGATCACCGCGTAGAGGACGTCGACGATGAGGTTCACCGCCATGATGATGAGGGCGATGAGCAAGAGGCCCGACTGCACGACGAAATAGTCGCGCTTGTTGACCGCCTCGATCATCCACTTGCCGATGCCCGGCCAGGAGAAGATCGACTCGGTCAAAATGGCGCCCGCCATCAGCAGACCGACCTGCAGGCCAATAGTGGTGACGACCGGGATCAGCGCGTTACGCAAGGCGTGGACGCCGATGACGCGCTTGGGCTGCAAGCCTTTGGCGCGGGCAGTGCGCACATAGTCCTCGCCCAGGACTTCGAGCATGGCCGAGCGCGTCTGCCGCGCGATGACGGCGAGCGGAATGGTGGCGAGCACGATGGTGGGCAGGATGAGGTAGTGCAGCGCGGAAAGGAAAGCGCCCTTCTGACCCGAGATGAGGCTATCGATCAGCATGAAACCGGTGACCGGCTGGAAGAAGTAGCTGAGCGCGATGCGGCCGGAAACCGGAGTCCAGTGCAGCATGCCCGAGAACAGGATGATCAGCAGCATGCCCCACCAGAAGATGGGCATGGAATAGCCAACCAGCGCCGTGCCCATGGTGACCTGGTCGAACCAGGAGCCGCGCTTGATGGCTGCGAAAATGCCCGCCGGGATCCCGAGCACTGTGGCCAGGATGATAGCGCAGAGCGACAGTTCGACCGTGGCCGGAAAGCGGGAGAAGAATTCCTGCGCTACGGGGCGCTTGGTGGCGAAGGACACACCGAAATCGCCGCGCAGCACGTTGCCCAGATAGGTCAAGTACTGCTCCCACAAGGGTTTATCGAAGCCGAGCCGCGCAAGCACCTCGGCGTGCCGCTCGGGACTAACCCCGCGCTCGCCGGCCAGCACCTGCACCGGATCGCCGGGGAGGATGCGGATGAAGAGGAAGGCGACAAGGGTCACGCCGATAAACGTCGGAATGATCAGCGCCAGCCGATAGAGAATAAAGCGAAGCATATGTGCCCTGACATTTGCCCATCTTGTTGCGGGCGATTTTTTGCGACTGGCGCGGCGTGTTGGAGGCCTGCGCGTCGGCGATCTCCAATGGGCGAACCGGGGAGACCGTAGGAAGAAGGGGCGCCGGATCGCGGCGCCCCTCCAGTTCGCTTACTCGGCGACGTCAGCGCCGTCGAAGCGGTGGAAGCCAAGCGGGTCCTGCTTGAAGTTCAGCACGCGCTTGTTGTGAGCGATGTACTGGTTCGAGTGGGCCAGCAGCACCCACGGGGTCTGCTCGTGGAAGATCTTCTCGGCTTCGAAGTAGATCTTGGCGCGCTCGTCCTGGTCGAAGGTAGCCTTCGCCTTCTGGATCAGCGTGTCATAGGGCTCGTAGCACCACTGGGCACGGTTGTTCGAACCGACCGCAGCGCAGGAGAGCAGCACGCCAAGGAAGTTGTCCGGGTCGGCGTTGTCTGCACCCCAGCCGATCATCACGGCGCCGTCACGATCGACGGCCGACGACTGCTCGAGATAGACGGGCCAATCCATGCTGATCAGCTCGACATTGACGCCGATGGCAGCCCAGTCGGCCTGCAGGAGCTCGCCCATGCGCTTGCCGTTGGGGTTGTACGGACGCGATACCGGCATCCACCAGAGCTTCATCGAGAGGTTCTCGACACCGGCTTCCTTGAGCAGGGCCTTGGCGGCTTCCGGATCGTACTTGACGACTTCGTTGGACGGATCGGACGCCCAGGACGAGGCCGGGAGCGGATTCTTGGCGAGCACGGCCTGGCCGGCATAGACGCCTTCCAGGATCGCTTCGCGATTGACGGCCATGTTCAGCGCCTGGCGGACCTTCGGGTTGTCGAAGGGAGCCTGCTGGGTGTTGAAGGCGATAAAGCCGACATTTTCACCGGGGGTCTCGGTAACCACCAGGTTCGGGTCTTCCTTGAGGGAAGCCACATCGCCCGGGATCGGGTACGGGATCACGTCGCACTGGCCAGCCTTAAGGGCTTCCTGAGCGGCGGCGGGTTCCTTGGTGATGGCAAAGATCAGGTCATCGATCGGCGACTTGCCGGACCAGGCATCCGGGTTCGCCTTGTAGCGAATGACGGTATCGGTCTGGTAATCGACGAACTGGAACTTGCCGGTGCCGACCGGCTTCTGGTTGAACTGGGCCATGTTGCCGGCAGCTTCGAGCTGGGCGGCATATTCAGCCGAGCCGATCGACAGGAAGTCCATCGGGAAGTTCACGAACACGGTCGAGTCGGCCGAGTTGAAGGTGAACTTGACGGTATAGTCGTCGATCTTTTCGACCGACTTGAACGCGGCCTTGAAGCCGGTCGAGTCGAAGTACTGGTAGGAGGCACCGTCGACGTAGTTCGCCCACGGGCTCGATGCGTCATACTGACGGTTGAATGACCAGAGAACGTCGTCGGCGTTGAATTCACGGGTGGGGGTGAAATAGTCAGTCGTCTGCCACTTCACGCCTTTGCGCAGGTTGAAGGTGATCTGAGTGCCATCTTCCGAAATCTCCCAGCTCTCAGCCAGGGACGGCACGATGGTCGAACCACCGAGCTCGAAGTCGACAAGGCGGTCCATCACGGCGCGCGAAGATGCGTCGAACGTCGTACCGGCGCTCCAGAGAGCCGGGTCGAAACCTTCCGGCGAACCTTCCGAGCAGTACACGAGCTGTTTTGCATACGCTGCGCCCGACATCGCAACCACGACGGCGGTGGCGGCGAGCAGGGTCTTCATGATCTTCATGACGTCTGTCTCCCGAATATATACGCCGGTGGCGTTCGCGCCCCCGGCTTGGCCGGAAGAAAAGCGGTTTTTCCCAAGCAGCGCAATGACAATATTATGCCGTGAAATGGCCATCCCGTAGTTTGTCGACATATTGCGCACAAGAGGCAGCCTGCGACATTTGTCAGGATGCGGCCTATCTCATTGCAATCTTTGACCAAATGGTCAAGTTAGTGACCTGCGGAGGACAAAAATGACGCAGGCGATAGCCACTGTGGCCCTGGCAGTGCGGGATTATGACGAAGCCATAAGGTTTTACCGTGATGCCTTGGGCTTCGAGCTGGTGGCCGATACGCCACTGGGTGGCAGCAAGCGCTGGGTCGTCGTAGCGCCCAAAGGTGGCAAAGGAGCGCGGCTCTTGCTGGCGCTTGCCGACGGGGAGGCGCAGGCGGCGCGCGTCGGCGATCAGCTCGGCGGCCGGGTGGGGTTCTTCCTCGAGACCGACGATTTCGCCCGCGATCACGCAGCCTTTACCGCCGCCGGCGTCCGCTTCCTAGAGCCTCCACGGCACTAGGCTTACGGCTCCGTAGCGGTGTTCGAGGACCTCTACGGCAACAAGTGGGATCTGATCGAGCCCAAGCGATAGTCTGGCGCGCAAGGCTCGTCCGTCCTAAGCTCATACATCCCTTCCTGACTGCATCACCTTTTTCTGGAGATATTCGATGAGCAAGCGCCGCCTCGGACGCTCGGACCTTCATATCGAGCCCCTGGTGCTGGGCACTAACGTGATCGGCTGGACCGCAGACGAGAAAACCTCGTTCCAGGTACTGGATGCCTTCGTCGACGAGGGGTTCACCGCGATCGACACGGCCGACAGCTACTCGCGCTGGGTGCCGGGGAACGACAGCGACAGCGAGAAGATCATCGGCCGCTGGATCAAGGCGCGCGGCAACCGCGACAAGGTGCTGGTATTCACCAAGGTCGGCTCGGACATGGGCCAAGGCCACAAGGACCTCTCGGCCAAGTGGATCATTGAGGAGGTTGAGCACTCGCTCAAACGGCTCCAGACCGACTATATCGACCTGTACCAAAGCCACTGGCCGGACGAGAACACGCCGCAGGAAGAGACGCTGCGCGCCCATGATAGCCTGATAAAGGCCGGCAAGGTGCGCTTCATTGGCACGTCCAACCATGACGCGACGCTGCTCACCGAAGCGCTGGAGATTTCCAGGCGCGAGGGCCTTGCCCGCTACGAGACGATCCAGAACGAATTCAATCTCTATGCCCGCGACAAGTTCGAGGGGCCGGTACAGGACATCTGCGTACGCGACGAGATTTCCGGCATCCACTATGCGGGCCTGGCGCAGGGGTTCCTGTCGGGCAAGTACCGCAGCGCGGCGGATGCCGGAAAGAGCCCGCGCGGCCGCGGCATCGTTGGCAAATATCTCAACGATAAAGGCTTCCGCATCCTCGCTGCCCTGGACAATGTCAGCAAGCGCACCGGCGCCGCGCATGCCGAGATTGCGCTCGCCTGGATCGCCGCCCAGCCGGCCGTCGCGGCGCCGATCGCCTCGGCCACCAGCATCGAGCAGTTGCAGAGCCTTGCGCGGGGTGCGCGATTGCAGCTGTCGCCGGCGGATCTTCAGGAACTGACGGATGCGGGGAAGTAGGATGCGGGCGGCCGGGTTGCTCGTTGCGGGAGGGATGGTGGCGCTCGCCGCCCCGAGCCTCGCGCAGGAGTCCGGCTGGCACTATTCGCCGCTGCCGGGGGAAGGCGACCGGGCGGCGATGGGGTGCACCTATGGGTCGACCCCGGAGCGGCATGCGTGCCTCGTGGTGCGGTGCGAGGATGATTTCACCGTCGGGCTCCACCTCCACACCAGCCGGGGTGGTGGCGATGCCGGTCGCTGGCATATCGAGTTCGACAAGGGCGACCCGCGGCTCGAGGTCGAGGCGGCGGCGGATGGCACGCCTTACTCGGCCCGTATCAGGGGCGACGTCGCGCCGCTACTCGAAGCGCTGAAGAACGGCGCGGTGGTCTATCTCGACCCGGAGCAGGGTGAGCCAGTGGAGCGGGCGATTTCGCTCGACGGCTCGCTCTACGTGATCAATCAGGCGCTCTACTTCTGCGCGCCGAAGGCGACGGCACCAGCGGCGCCGACGCCCTAAGCGATCAGGTGGCCGCCGTCGATCGGCAGGATGGCGCCGGTGATGTAGCCGGCGAGCGGCGAGCAGAGGAACAGCGCGGCCGGCGCCAGGTCGGCCGGTGTTCCCCAGCGGCCCATCGGGGTACGGCCCATCAGCTCGGCATTGCGGGTGGGGTTGGCCCGCGGCACCGCCGTCATCGCGGTTTCAATCCAGCCCGGCGCCAGCGCGTTCACCCGGATGCCTTCGGCCGCATAAGCGACGGCGAGCGACTTGGTGAGGCCGGCTATGGCGTGCTTGCTGGCCGCATAGGCCGGGGCGTGGGGCGCGCCAAAGAAGGCGAACATCGATGCAATGTTGAGGATGGCGCCGCCATCGGCCAGGGCCTTGCGGAATGCGGTCGCCGTGCGCATCGAACCCTGCAGGTTGATGTCGATTACGGTGTCGAAGCCCTCATTGGTCCACTCGGCTGCGCGCAGATTGACGCCGGCGCAATTGATCAGCGCATGCACCTTGGGGTGATGGGCCGCGAAAGCCTCGACCGCCTCGGCACTGCGCACATCGAGCACCGAATGGGTCGCGTGGCCAGCAGCGGCGATCGCCGCATCGACTTCGGCCTGGGTGGCGCCGGTGGCGTAGACGGTGGCGCCCGCCTCGGCGAAGGCAGCACCGATGCCGGCGCCGATGCCCGACGTGCCCCCGGTGACGATCACGGTCTTGCCGGCGTAGAACTCGGTAGCCCAGCTCATCGCACGAACTGTTCCACGTAGTCCGCGCCCAGACCCACCTTCTCGTAGTGCTTCCTGCACATGTCGATCTTGGTGAAGACGTCCTCGAAGCCGACCTGCTTGTTGTCCTTGTCGAGATAGACCATGCAGCCCGAGATGTTGAAAAAGGTAATCATCTCGTCGCAGTCTTCAGGGACAGTCAGGGTATGGATCTCGCCCGGCGGTTCGAAGACGTAGGAGCCGGTGGTCGCGACCCAGTCGTGCTCGAGATAGTGCCACTTGCCCTTGGTGTCATAGCCATGCACGGGCTGCGGATGCAGGTGGCGGCTGAGGATGCCCGAGCGGCGGACGCGCAACAGGTTGCACCACTGGCCCTGCAAGGTATTGAGGAACAACGGCCGGAACCAGACGCCCTCGGCCTGCGGTACCCAGACGCGCTCGTCCTCGGGCACGGCGGTGATGGCGATTTCCTTGGGCGCAAGCGGATGCGCCGATCCGTTGAAGGTCTCGTACATTAGTCTTTCTCCAGGCCGGTCACGATGCCGGCCAGCTCCTCATAGTCTTCGATACGGTTATAGGCCTGCGCCGAGACGCGTATCCAGAGTTGATCGCCGACCTCCATGATCGGCGCATCGGCGCCGCGCTGGCGCAGGCGGGATCGCAACGCCAGCACGGTAGCCGGATCGGTGGGGCCGTTGAACGGCGCGCGGATCAGCGACATGGCGCCGAAGAATTCGGGCGCAGCTGCAATGGGCTGGCCCCAGGCATTGGCCAGCAGCTCGGCCGCCTCCCAGGCAAGTTCCCGGTTGGCCTGCATCAAAGCCGGACCACCGAGTTCCTTGTGGAACGCAATGGCAGCCGGTACGGCCAGCGCCGCGGACCAATCACGCGTGCCCGTCCAATCGAACTCGGCGAGGAAGCCGGCGCCGTATCCATGAGAGATAATGTTGGGATGCAGCCAGCTCTGGTGCGCCGGGGCGGACCACAGGAAGCCGGCGCCCTTCGGGGCCATCAGCCACTTGTGGCAATTGCCGACGTAGAAATCGACGCCGATCGTTGCGATGTCGATCGGCACATTGGCGGGGCCATGGGCGCCATCGATCAGCACCAGCGCGCCGGCCGCCCTGCCCAGAGCCGCGATCTCGGCGATCGGCAGGATCAATGCACTGGGTGAGACGATGTGGTCGACGATAAGGACCTTGGTACGCGGCGTCAGCGCTGCGGCGAAGGCGTCGATCAGGCCCTCGCGGGTGGGGTTCGGGAACGGCAATGTGGCCGAGGTCAGCACGGCGCCGGTGCGGCTGGCGACATGGCGCGCGGTCTTCAGCACTGCGCCATAGATCTGCGAGTGCATGAGGATTTCGTCGCCAGGCTCGAGCGCCATCGACTCGAGAATGGCGTTGATGCCGGCGGTGGCGTTGTCGACGAAGACCAGGTCGCCGCGTTGGGCACCGACAAAGGTGGCCAGCTCACCGGCCGCAGCCCGGATCGCCTGCGGCAGCTCATCGGCCATGAAGTAGGTCGTGCCCGCTTCCATGCGCTCGCGCCAGCGCGTCTGTTCGGCCAGCACCGAAAGCGGCGCAGCGCCATAGGAGCCGTGATTGACGTTGAGGCGCGAGAAATCGAGCCCCCAGAGACCGCGCAGGTTTTCTGCGCGGCTGGAACGAGTGGTCACCAGTGGAACTCTTCGGTGTTTTCGCGGGCGCCCAAGAAGAAGGCATCGGAGATGAGGCGGAGCGGGGCGCCGTCCATGTCGGACTTGCCCTTTTTGAGCAGCTTGGCGAACCGCTCATAGATGCCCTCATATTCCTCAGAGGGGTTCTGGATCACGACATGGTCGTTGATCACCAGCACGGTGCCGCCCTTTTCGAGCCGAAGCTTGTTGCCCTTGGCGGTCCCGATGGCGACGGTCCAGATTTCGCCGGTCTCTTCGAGCCAGTTGAAATGCGCCGACAGCGAGGGCTTCGATTTCTCGCCGGACTTGAAGACGATCTCGACATCGACCGGTGTCTGCTTGTTGGCCGGGAATTTCAGCCTGCTGGATTCCACGAAGACCGGAAACGGCATGATCTTGGTGAAGATCGACATTGCATTGATGCCAGGATCGCAGACGCCAAATCCGCCCGGCTCCCAGACCCAGTCCTGCCCCGGATGCCACTTGCGCACACTCTCGCGCCAGTCGATGCGGACCGACGTCACGCCTTCTTTCTTGAGGATCTTCTTGGCCTCGTCGACGGCCTCATTGTACTGGCTGTGCCACGTCTGGAAGAGGACGCGATCCTTCTTCTTGCCATAGGCGACGAGGTCGTCGAACTCGGCAAGGGTTTGGGTGGGTGGCTTTTCAAGCAGCACGTCCTTACCGGCATCGATCGCCTCGCGCACCATTTGATGGCGAACGTTCGGAGGGGTGCAGATCGAGACGAGCCCGACCTCCGGCATGGCCTTGTAGAGTTCTGCCGGGGTCCGGAACACCGGCACATTGCCGTGACCCAGCCCACGCGTCGAGACGCAGGCGGCGAGTTCGAAATCCTTGGACTTATCGATCACCGGCAGGTGCTGATCCTGCGAGATCTTGCCGATGCCGATCACCGCAATCTTCTTTTTGGCCATGGTTCGGCGCCTCCCTCATGTGCGGCGCACTTAAGGGGATTAGTGTGACAATTGGAAGGGTGACGAAGGGAGTATTTTCGTTCCCCTACACCTCGGGCGGCTGCCAGAGTTCAATGGGATTGCCTTCGGGATCGCTGATGCGGGCGAAGCGGCCGGTTTCGGGAGTATCCCATTCGTCGGGCCGGGTTTCGACCGCGATGCCGGCAGCTTCGAGCTGGGTGATGAGCGTGTCGAGGTCGTCGACGCGGAGGTTGATCATCCACTGGCGACTGACGGGGAAATAGTCGGTATCGGCCGGGAACGGCGCGAAGACGGTCGGCCCGGCTTCCTGGTTCCAGAAGCCCGATATGCCGAGATTGGTCTCGTACCAGGCGGCAAGGGCCTTGGTATCGCGGGAGCGGAAGAAGATGCCACCGATGCCGAGTGCCTTGGCCATGGTTGCCTCCTAGCGGACGATGATGGCGCGGAAGTCGTTGACGTTGGTGCCGGTGGGCCCAGTGGTGAAGAGGCCACCCACTTCGCGGAAGGCATTGTAGGCGTCGTTGTTCGCCAGGGCCGCGAGCGGATCGATGCCGGCAGCGCGCATCCTCGTGGCAGTATTGCCGTCGGCGACGGCGCCGGCATTGTCCCCTGCCCCATCAATGCCATCGGTATCGGCGGCCAGCGCGGTTATTCCGATGGTGCCTTCGATGGCGATGGCGAAGGCGAGCAGGAACTCGGCATTCCTTCCGCCGCGGCCGTTGCCGCGGATGGTGACGGTGGTTTCGCCGCCCGAAAGGATCACCGCAGGTTTCTGGAACGGCCGGTTGCGGCGATGGACTTCGCGGGCAATCGCCGCATGGACCTGTGCCACATCGCGGGCCTCGCCTTCGATAGCGTCGGAGAGAATGTTTGGCGTGAGCCCAAGGAGCCGAGCCTGCTGGGCCGCGGCTTCCAAGGAAATGGCAGCCGAGGCGATGATGCCGACGGTATTGTGCGCAAAGATCGGGTCTGTGGGCTTTGGCGCCGGATTTTCTTCACCGGCCAGCAGTTGCGAGACCGCCGGCGGCAGGTCCAGGCCATAGAGCGAAACTAGGTGCCGGGCCTCGCCGCGAGTCGAATTGAGCGGCACGGTCGGCCCGGAGGCGACCAGCGCCGGATCGTCGCCCGGGATATCGGAGACGACCAGCGTTGCCACCCGGGCCGGCGCAGCCATCGCGGCGAGGCGGCCGCCTTTGATGGCCGAGAGCTCGTTGCGGATGACGTTCATTACCCCGATTGGCGCACCCGACGCCAGGAGCTGCTTGTTCACCGCCTGCTCGTCTTCGAAGGTCAGCCCATGGGCGGGCTGTGGCAGTAAAGCCGAGCCGCCGCCCGAGATCAGCGCCACGACGAGATCATCGTGCGACAGTCCCGAGACCGTCTCCATGATGCGGCGGGCGGCGAGGAAGCCGGCCGCATCGGGCACCGGATGGGCCGCCTCGACGATCTCGATGCGCTGGCACGGCACGGCGTAGCCGTAGCGGGTGACCACGAGCCCGGAGATTGGCCCGTCCCAGGCTTCCTCGAAGGCCTTGGCCATTTGCGCCGAGGCCTTACCCGCGCCGATCACGATGGTGCGGCCCGGAGGCGGTTTGGGCAGGTGCTTGCGCACCGCCTCGGCCGGCTGGGCGGCGGCCACGGCCTTGTGGAACAGGGTTTCGAGACTGTCGCGATCCATTGGGCCCTCTTTGTTGGCGCGCATCATGATCGGCGCGCATCGGCCGTGCAAGGCGAGACGGGCGCGATCCGACCGGTCGGAAGGCATTCATCGGCAATTCATCCGCGGCTTCCTATCGTCCGCCCACTGCAGCGACGCGGCGCACACGCGCTCCCGCGGCAGGCACCCGGCATGAGCATGATGGGGCTCATGCCGGGTGCGTTAGTGATCCTTGGGCTGCCGATGAACGGCGGCTAAACGCGCGGCTCAAGGCCAGTTCAACGGGCATGCGGTAGAGCTCCGGCAACGATGCGGAAATTGCTCCGCGCGGCGGGCCACCGCCACACCCCATAGGAACCGACATGTCCAGACCCATCAAACGCATCGCGCTCGCCGCGATGTCGTCGCTCATTGTATCGGCGGCTTCGGCCGCCTCCTTCCTTGTCGAAACCCGTCCATCGCTGCAGCTTTCCTCGCCGGGCCTCGCAGCGCCGATCGAGCTGGGCAGCGCCATCACGCCGAGCTTCCGCTACGACGAGCGGCCGGAGGTGGATTTCGGCGAGCGCGGCAGCGACCGCGCCAATTTCCAGACCCGCATGTTCGAGAGCCAGGCGCTGGTGCGCTGCAAGGTGGACGCGACGGATCTCATCATCGCCAATGTCGGGCCCGACACGATCGCCGCAGGCACCACGATCCGCTGGCAGGTCAAGGGCACCGGTCAGCGCGGCTATCTCGATCTGGGCACCGCGCTCAGTGCCGGCCATTCCCTGCGGGCGCGCGATGCGCTGGGCGAACCGGCCGCGGGAGGCTGCACGGCGCGGGCGGTCTGAGACGGTTTGCGCTTGTCAAACAGGTGTCATGCTCTTCAACTAGGCAGGCCGCCTGTTGCCAACGATTCCGCCGATGTCCGAACGCTACGCGATCTACTATGCCCCACCCACCACGAGCGAACTCTGGCAACGTGCCGCCCGCTGGCTGGGCCGCGACCCGGCGACTGGCAATATCCCCAATGACGGCATTGCCGGCATCGACAGCGCGACGCTGGGCGCAATCACGCCATCGGCCACCCGCTACGGTTTCCATGCGACACTGAAGGCGCCGTTTCCGCTCGCCGCCGGAAAGAGCCGCGAGGAGCTGGAGGCGGCGCTGCAGACGTTTTCGCTGCGCCACGGCCGGGTGTCGCTGGGGCAACTGGAGCTACGGCTGCTCGACGGATTCCTCGCCCTGACTCCGGTCTCGCAGAGTGCGGCGCTGACCGAGTTCGCCGGCACGGTCGTCGCCGAGTTCGAGCCGTTCCGAGCCCCCATGAGCCCGGCCGAGCGCGAACGGCGGCTCAAGAGCAATCTCACCGCTTACCAGATCGGCCTCATGGACCATTACGGCTATCCTTATGTGATGGACCAGTTCCTCTTCCACATGACGCTGACCGACCGCATGCCACCGGAGCAACAGGAGACGGTGATCGCTGCCGCTTCGGACTGGTTCGCGCCGATGCTGGGCGCGGAGATCCTGCTCGACCGGCTGAGCTTGTTTCACGAGCCGGAGCCGGGTGCACCCTTTCTCAGGCTGGCGGACTTCCCCCTCTCCAGCGAGGTCAAGGTCTGATGAGCGAACTCAGCATCCGCAACGCCCGCATCGTGCTCGCCGACGACGTCGTGGAGGGTTCGGTACTGGTGCGCGATGGGATCATCGCGGCTATCGACCGCGGACCGTCGCAGGTGGGGGAGGACTTCGAGGGCGAGTACCTGATCCCTGGCCTGGTAGAATTGCACACCGACCATTTCGAGAACCACTACCGGCCGCGGCCCGGCGTCACCTGGCACGCCATCGCGGCGCTGCAGGCGCATGACGCCCAGATCGCGGGGGCCGGCATCACGACCGTATTCGATGCCGTGCGGCTGGGCTCGGATCCGGAAGTCGGCGACATCACCGATGACGTTGCCGCGCAGGTCGATGCCATCGCGCAAGCGGACAAGGAAGACCGCCTCCGCGCCGACCACCTGGTGCATCTGCGCTGCGAACTTCCGACGTCGGACGTCGTCGAGCAATTCGAAGCGCATTTCGCCAAGCCGGTGGTGAAGCTCGCCTCGCTGATGGACCACACGCCTGGCGCCCGGCAGTACACCACGCTCGAGCACTACATTGCCTACTACCAGAAGCGCATGCGGCTCTCGGATGTGGAGATGGCGCAATTCATTGCCGACCGGCAGCACGAGCGCGACCTCTATTCTCAGAAGAGCCACGACGCGATCCTCGCCCGCGGCCGCGAGATCGGCCTCGCCTTCGCCAGCCATGACGATGCCACACCGGCGCATGTCGAGGAGGCGGTACGCGATGGCGTGGTGATCGCCGAGTTCCCCACTACCATGGATGCGGCCCGCGCGGCCCATGCGGCCGGGCTCGCCGTACTGATGGGCGGACCGAACGTCGTGCGCGGCAAGTCGCACAATGGCAATATCTCGGCCGCCGAACTGGCACGCGAAGGCGTACTCGACGTGCTGAGTTCGGACTACGTGCCGTTCTCGCTGATGATCGCGGCGTTCCAGCTGCCCGACCGGGTGGACTCGATTTCGCTGCCGCAATCGGTGGCAATGGTGACGCGCAACCCGGCCAATGCGGCACATCTCCATGATCGCGGCGAGATCGCGGTAGGAAAACGTGCGGACCTCGTGCGTGTGCGCAAGGCGGAATCGGCGCCGGTGGTGCGCGGCGTCTGGCGGCAGGGAAAGCGGGTCAGCTGATGCCCAGGCCAGGTGCACTCGTTCTCGTCGTCGGTCCCTCGGGCGCAGGCAAGGATACGCTGATCGGCGCGGCCAAGGCGCAACTCGCTGACGATCCCAACTTCGTTTTCGCCCGCCGAGTAATCACTCGTGACGCCGTCGCAGAACTCGAAGATCACGACAGCATCGACCTCGCGGGGTTTGAATCAGCGCGCGACCGCGGCGACTATGCACTGCACTGGGAGGCGCACGGCCTCTGCTACGGCATACCGGCAGCAATCGACGAAGAGATCGCCCAGGGTCGCACCGTGGTGATGAACGGATCGCGCCGCATGATCGGCGACGCGCAGGGGCGTTACCCGCGCTCGATGGTGGTGCTGGTGATGGCCGACCCTTCCGTTCGCGCCAAAAGGCTCGCCGGGCGCGGTCGCGAGACCGAAGCCGAGATCGCTGCCCGCCTCGCCCACGAAGGCGCCCCCGTTCCGGACGGAATCGAAACCGTCCGCATCGACAATTCAGGCGATTTGGACACGGCGGTCGCGGCGCTCATCCGGGCGATACGCTTGGCGTAGTTGCACCTAAGTCGACCAACCATTTCCGTGGCGGGGAGGACTGTCGGCTGGGAGAATGAACCCTAGGACCAGGTTCTGCGTTGATGCGGCAGCGTCAACAGGGACACCTCTATGACCACCCGCAACTCACTTTATGCCGTCATCGGTGTACTGGCCGCGCTGGTCGTGGCGTTCGGACTCTATATCGCCTGGCAGGAAAGCCAGAAACCCAGGCTCGAGATCAAGCTCGACAACAACGGGATTTCAGTCAATGGCAATGGATGATCACGAAGACCGCAAGCAGATCATTCTCGATGCCCTGAGCCGCGAGATCGAGCGGCAGGCGGAGGACGATGACCTGGCAGAGATCAACCTGGTCGCGCTCGCCGTGGCAGTGGACCAGGCCCTCGGCGACAGCGAGGCCGCCGTGGCCGAGCCGGAAAGCTACGACGACGGCAAGGAACCGGACGAACTCAACGCCGCCAATGACGGGTGAGCGAACTCAGGCTTGCTCACGGTCATTCAGCAATGATGCCAGGACGGCCTGTGGCCGTCCTTTTTTCATGCGCGGTGCTCGTGCACGGCACGGCTCACTGCGAGCTGAGCCGCCGCGACGCTGGCAAAGGTCTGGCCGTCGATACCGAAGGCGTTGAAGCGCACGGCGAGGAAGCGGAAGCCTTCCGCGTCCGGGATGACAACGCCCAGCGGTTCGCCATCGACTTCTATGGTGACCGGCCGGCTGCCAGCGGGCTTTGAAACTGTGTGCTGCATAGAAAGTGCTCCTGCGGCGCGTCGCTGACGACGGCCGGGGTGTTACCTGTGTTCTGAGACGAAGGCGTGACGGTCGGCGTCACATTCGTTTGGATCGGCAACACCCAAGCGCGATGCGTACCCATTTGCCGTGAATCCGGGCTCGGAGTGCATTTGCAGTAATCATCGCAGTCTCCTTCCTCAGCTTCAGGCTGGGTGGCGAAGCACCCGCACGCATCTCAACCAAACCATGGGGCAGCAGCATGTCGCCCCGAGGGTCAATCCATGGCCACTTCCCTGACCATGGCAGCAACATAGGCGCTGCACCCGGCGGAGACAAATGGCCTTTAGTCTAAATCTGCGGCTCGGGGCAAAGCCTCAACGCATCAGCGACTTATGGTAAACTAGCAGCGTCCTGCCCGGCTGGCGAGACGTGTTCGTCCATTTCTCCCTGTCGAGGAGAAAAACTATCGCGCATCGTCAGGATTTTCCGACACGGCCCGACGGGCGAACCTCCGCTCTACCTCACCTCCACCAGCTGTCATTCCGGGACCCATTTGAGGCAAACTCGTCACGCCCATCCCCGGAGGGTCATGCCCCGGCCGGTGCATGCGTTCGCCCCCAACTACCCCTCCAGTTCCTCGCGGATCATTTCCAGTTCGAGCCAGTCGTTCTCGGCCTTGCTCAAGGCCGCTTCGGCCTCGCTCAGCGCCTTGCTGGCGGCGGCGAAGGCATTGGGGTTCTTGGCGTACAGATTGGGATCGGCCAGCGTGGCATTGTGCTTGCCAATCTCGACACGAAGCTTGTCCATTTCCTTCGGCAGGGTTTCGAGGGCATGCTTCTGCTTGAAGCTGAGCTTGCCCTTGCTTGCCGGCGGCGGCGCGGCGGGCGGGGTGACAACCTTTTCCACCTTTGCCTTTGCCGCCTGCTCGGGCGCGCGAACGCCGAAGCCGCGCTGAGCCACCATGTCGGTATAGCCGCCGGCATATTCGGTCCAGATGCCATTGCCCTCGGCTACAATCACCGAAGTGGCGACGCGATCGAGAAAGTCGCGGTCGTGGCTGACGACGATCACCGTACCCGGATAATCGCCCAGCATCTCCTGCAGCAGGTCGAGCGTTTCAAGATCGAGGTCGTTGGTTGGTTCGTCGAGGACGAGGACATTGGAGGGTAGCGACAGCGCCCGCGCCAGCATCAGCCGGCCCCGCTCACCGCCTGACAGTTTCTCCACGGCCGTGCGCGCTTGTTCCGGGGTGAACAGAAAATCCTTCATATAGCCCATGACATGCTTGGGCTGGCCGTTGATCATCAGGGTATCGGAGCCGCCCCGGGTCAGCGCTTCCTTAAGAGTGGTATCCGGCGCCAAGGCGGCGCGGCGCTGGTCGAGCGTCGCCAACTCCAAATTCGAGCCGAGCCGGACGCGACCGGAGTCTGGCGGCAGTTCGCCGGTCAACATGCGGATGAGCGTGGTCTTGCCGGCACCGTTGGCGCCGATGATGCCGACACGGTCGCCGCGGATGATGCGGGTGGAAAAGTCGGTGACCACCGGCTTGTCGTAGGTCTTGGAGATGCGGTCGGCCTCCATCACCATCTTGCCGGTGGTGTCGGCTTCCGAGACTGTGATCTTAACGTCGCCTACGGCGCGGCGCTGGTCCTTACGTTCCTGGCGCAGGTCGAACAGTGCGCCCAGGCGGCGGACGTTGCGCTTGCGGCGGGCCGAGACGCCATAGGTCAGCCAGTGCTCTTCGCGGACAATCTGGCGATCGAGCTTGTGCCGCGCCAGTTCCTCTTCCTCGAGCACAGTATCGCGCCACTCTTCGAAGGCGGAAAAGCCTTTGTTCAAACGGCGGGTCACGCCGCGATCGAGCCAATAGGTGACGCGGGTCAGGTCGGCGAGGAAGCGGCGATCGTGGCTGATGATCACCAGCGCCGATTTGATGGTGGCGAGTTCGGCTTCCAGCCACTCGATGGCCGGCAGGTCGAGGTGGTTGGTCGGCTCATCGAGGAGAATGATATCCGGCTCGGGCGCCAGCACCCGCGCCAGCGCGGCGCGCCGCGCCTCGCCGCCCGAGAGGTTCTTCGGGCTCTCCTCGCCGGTGAGACCGAGTGCGTTGAGGAGATAGGTGGCCCGATAGTGATCGTCGCCGGCTTCCATGCCCGACTCGACATAGGCGAGCGTATTCGGGAAGGCCGAGAGGTCCGGCTCCTGCGGCAGGTAGCGGATGGTGGCGCCAGGCTGCAGGAAGCGCTTGCCCTTGTCGGCCTCGACCTCGCCGGCGGCGATTTTCAGCAGCGTCGACTTGCCCGAACCGTTGCGGCCGACCAGCGCGATCTTCTCGCCGGGCAGCACCGAGAGCTCCGCCGCCTCGAGTAGCTGCGTCGTTCCGAAAGTCAGGGCGATGTCCTGCAGGGCGAGTATGGGCGCCGCGGCCATGTTCAGGTCCGTTGTTGGAGTGGCGGGCATAGAGCATGGGCCCTGCCCTGGATCAAGTCTCGCGCCAAGAGCGCTGTCAGATGTCGTTCATCGAGCGGGCCATTCCGTGGCAATCCGCTGAACGAACGGAAAATGCGTAGCTCACGCAGCGTTCAAGGCGAGCTCGTCAAGTTCGCGCCACCGATCGACCGGGTTGAACGGTTCGCCATGAAGGCGCCGGCCCGCCGATCACCAAGGAGAACGAACCTATGACTTCCGTTACCAAAATCGCCGCCGGCGCTCTCGCCACGCTGCTCGTCACCACCACACTGGCCGTCGCCGGTAGCGGTGGCATCCAGCCCAAGATCGGGACCGGCGTCGAAATCGACCGCGGCGTCCTGCAGGTCGGCAAGTTCGCCAGTTGCCTCGTCGCCGGCACCCCGTCCGAATTCCCGGACGACATCTGGTTCACCAACAAGAGCGTCGGCAAGCTGAGCGCCGGCACCAAGCTCAAGTGGAGCGTGCCGGGCATGGGCAACGGCACCTATACGCTGGTGGCCGACCTGGCGCCGGGTGCGCAGGTCAAGGCCAGCAATGTCAACGGCGGTATCGAAGCCGGCCGCGATTGCAAAGCCACGGTCCTCTGAACGTGACTTGTCGGGGCGGGCGCCTGGAGGTCATAGACCTTCCGGTGCCCGTACCGGCTTTAGTTCATGGTGGCGAGGACCGGCTCCATGTCCTCATACTTGAGGCCGAGCCGTTCGCGCAGCGAGCGACGCTTGCCGGCAAGATCGGCAATGGTCTTGCTATCGAGGACTTCGAAGAAGGCGCCGAGCGCCTCACGCAGCGCCGCGTTCACATCGCAATTGTCGACCAACGGACAGGAGATGTCGCCACCCTCGAAGCACTCCGCCATGGCAAAGTTCTCTTCGGTCAGCCGAATGACATCGAGCAGCGTGATGTCCGTGGCGGGGCGCCCGAGCTTGATGCCGCCATGGCGCCCGCGCACCGTCTGGATCAGACCGTTCTCGACCAACGGCTTGATCAGCTTGAACAGAAACAGCTCGGAGATGCCGTGCGCGCGGGCGATGTCCGTCACTCGGCTCAGCCCTGGCTCATTGACAGCGCAATAGATCAGGGCCCGCACGGCATAGTTGGACTGACGCGTCAGCTTCATCAAAAATCCTCGGTCTCGACGCTCCGTAGTTTATAAGAGTTCTAAACTCCGTCAAGCGGAAAGCTGACGAGAACGATCAGGAATAGAGCCCGAGTATCCCTTCTCGGACTCTTTCATGTTCACTCCGATATGAACGGCCGGTGCAGGGAGAGATCCGCTTCGCTCATCCGCGAGGTTACCGAGAAGCTCTGGTGCCAGTAGGGGTAGATGAGGCGGGGTTGGCTGACTTTGTCGAGGTCGGCGATGTCCTCAGGGGTAAGCTTGAGGTCGACGGCTTTGAGGTTGTCTTCGAACTGGGCGATGTTGCGGCCACCGATGATCACCGAGGCGACGATCGGACGCTGCAACAGCCAGGCGAGCGAGACCTGAGCGCCGGAAACACCATGACGGGCGGCCACGGCGTTCACAACGTCTACAATGTTCCAGAGGTGATCCCAGTCAACGATCGGCGGCTCGCGGAAGCCGCGGACCTGACGGCCGTCATCAGGCTTGGAATTGCGGGTATACTTGCCGGTGAGCCAGCCGCCCGCCAGCGGCGACCAGATCAGAAGCGACACGCCCTGATCGATGCCAAGCGGGATCAGCTCATATTCGGCTTCGCGGGAGTGCAGGGTGTAGTGGATCTGCTGGGACACGAAGCGCTGGCGATGGCTGCTGTCGGCCAGCGAGAGCGCTTTCATCAGATGCCAGGCGGAGTAGTTCGAGCAGCCGACGTAGCGAACCTTGCCCTGCTTGATCAGGGTATCGAGCGCCTCGATGGTCTCCTCGAGCGGTGTCTGACCGTCCCACTCGTGGACCTGGTAGAGGTCGATCACATCGGTCTTCAGCCGCCTGAGCGATTTCTCGCATTCGCGAATGATGTGATAACGCGACAGGCCTTGATCGTTTGGGCCCTTGCCGGTGGCGAAGCGCACCTTGGTGGCGAGCAGCACGCGGTCACGGCGGCCGTCGGTCAGCGCCTCGCCGATGATCGTTTCGGAGGCCGAGCCAGAATAGACATTGGCAGTGTCGATAAGGTTGACGCCGTGATCGAGGCAGAGATCGATCTGGCGCTGCGCTTCCTTGGTGTCGGTATTGCCCCAAAGGCCATTGCCCCCGAAGGTGGCGGTGCCGATCGAGAGTGACGAAACCTTGAGGCCCGAGCGGCCCAACAGGCGGTAGTCCATAACTTTTTCCTCCGCATTCGCGCGGACACTAGTACGAGTCGTGCGCGGCTGGGAGAATATGCGGCGGCGGCCGTTGCCGGTCGCCACCGCCGCTCGGGGGAGGGTCAGGCCGCGTAGCGGCCCTGGATGGGGGTCGCGCCCTCGTCGATCACGAAGACGTCTACGATGCTGTCGAGTTCGCTAGCCTGCGCTTCGGACTGTTCGATGGCCGCATTGGTCTCCTCGACCAGCGCCGCGTTGTGCTGGGTCATCTCGTCGAGTTGGCGCACGGCAGTAGTCACCTCAGCGATGGCACCGGACTGAGCCTTATTCGCCCTTGCGATGCTATCGATGAGCACCGAGTTTTCGCGCACGCCGGCGAGCATGGCGGCAAGCCGGGTCGCAGCTTCGGAAACGAGGCGCGAACCGGCACCGACTTCGTTGGCCGATTGCTCGATCAGCGCCTTGACCTCTGAGGAAGCCTCGGCTGCCGACTGAGCGAGACGGCGCACCTCCACAGCAACCACGGCGAACCCCTTGCCGGCTTCACCTGCGCGTGCGGCCTCGACCGATGCATTGAGTGCCAGGAGGTTGGTCTGGAAGGCAATGTCGTCGATCATGCCGATGATGTTGGAGATGCGGGTCGAGGAGGTAGAGATGCGCTCCATCGCGCGGTTTGCTTCGGCCATAACGGTGCCGCTCTCTTCGGCCGTGTCGCTGACGCGACGGGCCTGAACGCTCGCCTGGTCGGCGCGCTCGGCATTGTCGGCGACGGTCGCAGCGAGATGCTCCATGGCCGCCGAGGTTTCCTCGATGGTCGCGGCCTGCTTGGTGGTGCGTTCGGAGAGATCGTTGGCGCCTGAGAGGATTTCTCCCGTGGCTACCTTGAGTGCCCGCGAGGTGTCGCGCAGGCCACGGATGATGTCGTTGAACCGATCAAGGCTGTGGTTGAAAGCGAGGCGTACACTGTCGAGCTCTCCGGGAAAGGTCGCGTCGATGTGCGCGCGCAGGTCACCGCCAGCCAGTTGTTCGAGTCCAGTGCCGAGGAGGTTTACCGCGCGCTTCCGGGCGGTGATGTCGGTGGCGTACTTCACCACCTTGAA
This sequence comes from Pseudomonadota bacterium, assembly GCA_023415605.1. GTDB lineage: Bacteria > Pseudomonadota > Alphaproteobacteria > Rhizobiales > Devosiaceae > Devosia_A. Next base: position 2,603 of record JAEZKB010000270.1, on the reverse strand, counting down.
GACCTTGCCGTCGAGATCGAAGATGGGATTGTAGGTTGCCTGAATCCAGACCTCGCGGCCGCCCTTGCCGAGGCGGCGATATTCCGCAGCCTGGAACTCGCCACGGGAGAGCCTGTCCCAAAAGGCTGCATATTCAGCGGACTGGGCCACTGCCGGATCAACGAAGAGACGATGATGCCGGCCTTGGATCTCGTCGAGGCGATAGCCCATGGCGGCGCAGAAGTTGTCATTGGCGACCAGTATGTCGCCCGACGGGGTGAACTCGATCACAGCCTGCGACTTGGAGATCGCGTCGAGCTGGCCGGCCGCGTTGGCACTGGCCAGTTTTTCGGCCGTCACGTCAGTGGCCAACTTGACGATCTTGTAGAGCTTGCCAGCCCCATCGAAGACGGGATTGTACGAGCAACGGATCCAAACATCGGCACCGGCCTTGGTCAGCCGCTTGCACTCGCCAGCTTCGAACTCGCCATTGCCGAGCCGTGCCCAGAACTCCTTATAGGCCTGACTCGCCACGTAGGCCGGGTCACAAAACATCCGATGATGGCGCCCGACGATATCGTCCAGGGCATATCCCATCAGCCCCAGGAAATTATCGTTTGCGGTCAGGACCGTCCCATCGAGGGAAAACTCGATGCACGCCTGCGAGCGCGATATTGCATCAAGCATGGCGCGCGCGTCGGCGCCTTCGCGAGTGCGACGAAAGAGTGCCTTACGTATCAAGGTATTTTCCTTTCAGATGCACCCCGTCTCGTGGGCCATCCGAGGTTGCGTCCGTGAGAGCGAACGCTAGAATGTCAGCGTTAACGGGGTGTTACGCGCGGCCGACTCTATTTGCGGCTAGTCTGTAACGGCTTGAGCAGCATAAACGGCAGCGGGGCATTTTCTCACCCAACCCGTCAGCTTGCCAGCTACGCCAGGGTGGGGAATGTCCACTGGCAAATGCGACTTAATTTTACACTGCAGTGGAATTCAATTGGGAGCTTTGTTTTACTTTGAGTTCGTATTTTTACTAGGTCTTTGGGGAAAGTGTGCAGCGCAGACACCGACTAGGCCAAATTCTCTACTGTCACTTAGTTAGCGCAGATCGAAAAGGTTGAGGGACCGAAACGATGCGGACAGAACATTTCGAAGGCAAAGGCATATAACCGCAGATGACAATGGACGCAGTTATCGGCGGGCTCAGCCCGAACGAATCACTACGACTCATCGAAGATCATGGAGTCGGCACCTGGACATGGGATCTGGATAAGGCTCAGGTCACCTGGTCGAGCGGCATGTCGCGGATCCTCGGAGTGGATCACGCGACCACAAAGCAGACACTCGAATACTATGAACAGCTGCTGCATCCCGATGACCGGCCGGAGTTCCGCAATCCGACGCGGGTGGCGACAAGCGGAGCCATGGCCGATCGCGAGTATCGCGTCCTGCGACCCAATGGCGAGATGCGCTGGGTACGCAGCTTCGGGACGCTGATCCATTCGCGCGACGGGCGGCCGGAACGGCTGATCGGCGTCGCTTTCGACATTACCGATAGCCGGCTTGGGTTGCAGGCGCTGCAGCAGCGCGAGGGACTGGTCGAAGCGATCCGCTCGCTGTTCGACGTTGTGATCTGGACCACCGACGCCAACGGCGAGATCACCGACGAAGTCGAGTGGTGGCGGACTACCGGCCAGCGCGGCCGGGTCGATGGCTGGCATCGGCTCGACATCGTCCACGACGATGACCGTCAGCGGGTTCGTGATGCCTGGGCGGAGGCACTGCGGAACCGGAAAGCCTATTCGGCCGCCTATAGAGTGCTCTGGGGCGAGAGCTATGTGCCGGTGGTATCGCGTGCGGTGGCGCTGCTCGACCGGTTCGGTGCAATTGATGGTTGGATCGGCTTTACCGCCCGGCAAGACGGCTTACGAACTTTCGACCTCGGCGTTCCCGAAGAGGTGGCGCGGCCGTTGACACCCGGGCAGGTCCGCGCTGCCCGCGGCTATCTTGGCTGGTCGGCCGAGCAGTTGGCTGAACATGCCGGCGTGTCGTTCTCGACCGTGCGGCGGGTCGAAACGCCCGGCGAACGCGGCGTCCGCGAGCAGTCGATCTCGGCGATCCGCAAGGCCCTGGAGCGCGCCGGCATCAGTTTTGGCACCGGCTCCGACGGACGAACGAGCGTCTCAATGAAGTGAGACAGCAGCCGAGTGGGGCCTGCCACCTCAGTGGTTCATGCCGGCTCTTTTCCGGCCCACTCGTCCTCCACGAACTGCCGGGTGGAATTGAGGCGCGGGAAGGAAATGCTGGGGACCGGCACGCTAAGGAAACGGCACAGCGGTTCCCAGCCGTCGGCGACATCAAAGACGAGCAGGCGCGCCGGATCGATTGTGGAGCGAACCTCCTCATTGTGGGCGCGGAAGACGGAAATGGCATTCTGGCGGTCGTCGAGGCGACCGCTAAAGACCTGTTCGACGATCAGGTGATGGCCCATCTCCGCGATCGCATTGGGGTGGTCGCCGTTGTGACTGCCGCGGCCGCTGATGAAAGGGAGAATGGTTTTCTCGATGCTGTCGTACCACTCGTCCGGATCACGGACAGTGAGGATAAGCCTGGCCTCGGGGTAGTGG
>JAEZKB010000248.1 GCA_023415605.1 Pseudomonadota bacterium | reverse complement strand
AATCGAGCCTTTCTCCATGTTGGCTCATCCAGCCGATCTGGCGTGCCGGCACTCCAACCACGAGCGCGTAGTCGGGTATGTCGTGATTGACAACAGCGCCGGCTCCAATGAACGCGTATTGTCCGATTGTCACGCCGCATACGACGGTGCAGTTCGCGCCCAACGTACTTCCTCTACGCACGAGGGTGCGGCGGTACTCATTCTTCCGTACCACGGCACTTCGCGGGTTATAGACGTTGGTGAAGACCATGCTGGGTCCGCAAAAGACGTCGTCTTCCAGCGTTACAGCGTCGTACACGCTAACGTTGTTTTGTATTTTTACGTTGTCTCCGATGACAACGTCATTGCCGACGAAGACATTTTGTCCAAACGAGCAATTGCGCCCGATTCGTGCACCGGAGCAGATGTGGGCGAAATGCCAGACTCGCGTGCCATCTCCGATCTGTGCGCCTTCGTCCACGATAGACGAGGGATGTATCGTAAGGGCCATGATTAGTAATCCAGAGGCAAGGCAACGCGCTTTCCGTCGCGGGCTGCAAGATACGCCGCAATCAGCACTTCCAGCGATTTCAGGCCTTCGCGGCCGTCAGTCTCTGGCTCGGCTTCGCCGCGCATGACTTCGATCACGTTGTTGTAGTAGAGAGGATGGCCAAAGCCGTAGACCGACGTGGTCTCGTAGTTGGCAGAGGAGATTTGCTGATCTTCTGGTCGCTTTTCTTCAAACTCCCAGTGTTGGATTTCGTTGACTGCGACGCCGCCGATGCGGACCGTACCGCGTTCGCCGAGGATCGTGATGCTGCCTTCCAGGTTGCGCGGATAGGTCAGCATGGTGACGTTCATCGACCCGAGGGCGCCTGAGCGCCAGCGAATGCTTAATACTCCGGTGTCTTCCACCTCGATGTCGCGCGCAAGCGTCGATGTATAGGCCTGCATGCTTTCAATGGGGCCAATAAGCCAGTCGAGCAGGTCGACATAGTGGCTGGCCTGATTCATGAATGCACCGCCGTCGAATTCCCAGGTTCCGCGCCACTTGGCACTATCATAGTAGTCTTGTGGGCGGGTCCAGAAGACGTTTATGTTGACCATGTAGATGCGGCCGAATCGTTTTTGCTCGACCGCCTGCTTCAGTAGCTGAAGCGTGGCGTTGCGCCGATTCTGTTTCACCACGAATAGCCTCACGCCAGCGTCGTCACAAGCTTTCACCATCCTCAAGCCATCATGCCAGCGTGTTGCCATCGGCTTCTCAGTCATCACGTGGCGACCGGAGCGCGCGATTTCGATGGCCTGTTCGGAGTGGAGGCCGCTAGGAGTTGTCAATACGACGATATCCGCGGTCGTGCTCTTCAACATATCCGACAGCTTGGAATGCCCTTTCGCGCCAGTTCTTGAAACAGCTGCTTGAAGCGCGGAAGGATCAATATCGCACACGTCGACCAGTTCCATTTGGTCGGCGTGCTTCTCCATTGCGCCGATGTGGTTAACCGAAATCCGGCCGCAGCCCACGAGGGCCATACGAATTTTTCGTCCAGTAATCTTTTCGTAGTTGCGCATGCATCTTCCTTATAGTCGGAATACGGTAAATCCGGCGGCCTTGACTTCGTGCCGGTTGTAAAGCGATTTGAGATCCCCGAGAACGGGTTTGTCACCTCGGCATAGGCACTTGAGCTCAGCAACGCTCACATCTCTGTATTCGTTGTGCGCGACGGCGACAATAAGTGAATCGACGGGACGCGACGAGTCAATTGTCCCGAGTGTAATACCGTATTCGAGCTGCACTTCTTCCGGATCTGCCCAAGGATCGGTCACAACAACGTTGGCACCCCAGTTCTGCAATTCGCGCACGAGATCAGCGACCTTGCTGTTGCGGATATCAGGGCAGTTGTCCTTGAATGTAATGCCCTGCACACCTATTGTGCTACGCGCGACGTCTATTCCGTTTTGCAGCATGAGCTTGATGACGTTTCGCGCGGCGTAGCGAGCCATGTTGTCGTTAATTCGACGTCCTGCAAGAATGACCTGGGGGTGGTAGCCGACTTCTTCTGCCTTGTGCGTTAAGTAGTAGGGATCAACTCCGATACAGTGTCCGCCAACCATGCCGGGGCGAAACGGCAGGAAATTCCACTTGCTGCCCGCTGCCTCAAGAACTTCAAGCGTATCGATGTCCAAGCGATCGAAGATTACCGACAGCTCGTTGACCAGTGCGATGTTCAAATCCCGCTGGGTGTTCTCAATGACCTTGGCTGCTTCGGCGACCTTGATACTTGTCGCTGGGTAGGTGCCAGCCGTGATAATGCTCCGGTACAGATCATCCACTTCCTTGGCAATCGCAAATGTCGACCCGCTCGTGATTTTCTTGATCTTGGTAAGCGTGTTGACCTTGTCCCCTGGATTGATGCGCTCGGGGCTGTATCCACAAAAGAAGTCCTGATTGAACTTCAGGCCGGACTCTCGTTCAAGGATAGGGACGCATACTTCTTCCGTGCACCCGGGATAAACGGTCGATTCATAGATGACGATGGCACCGGAGCGAATCACGCGACCGACGGTTTCGGTAGCTTTGATTAAGGGCGTCAGATCCGGTCGATTGGCCTTGTCTATTGG
>JAEZKB010000247.1 GCA_023415605.1 Pseudomonadota bacterium | reverse complement strand
CTCCACCACGCTGCGCGTGGTCCCCCTCCCCCGTTTCACTTAGGAGGATCAAGGAGGGGCCGGTGCGGAGCTGACAGGTGCGAGGCATGATCTCGCGGTGATCCTCCCCTGCGAAGCGGGGGAGGGGGACCGGCGTAGCCGGTGGAGGGGGCGCGAGGGGCTAGGTCAACCCTGTTCCAGCCACTTGACCTGTTCCGGCGTCAGCTTGATGTCGAAGGCCTGGATTGAATCGTCCAGTTCGGCAAGCGTGCGCGGGCCGATGAGCGGGATCGACGGGAAGGGCTGCGCCAGAACATAGGCCAGAGCCACGTGGATCGGGTGCTTGCCGAGTTCCTTGGCGAGTTGCACGGCCCGGTCGCGGCGGCCGAAGTTCTTTTCCGAGTACCAGGTGTTGACCAGCTCGGCATTGTCCATCTTGTCTCGCCCGGCGCGGTCGGTGAAGAAGCCGCGGGCCTGGCTCGACCAGGAGAAGTTGGGGATCTGGTTCCTGGTGAGCCATTCCTTGTAGCCGGGGTCGGACGCGGCGATGCAGCCGGCCCAGATCGGGTTGATCATCTCTGCCAGGGCGAAGTTGTTGGAAAGCGCTGCCGGGGCGACCTTGCCGTTCTTGTTGGCGTAGCCGATGGCGGCGGCCATGCGCTCCTGCGTCCAGTTCGAGCCGCCGAAGATACCGCGAATGCGGCCTTTCTGCACCTCGGCGTTCAGCGCATCGACAAACTCGCCGACCGGGATGTCCGTGTTGTCGCGGTGCATGAAATAGACGTCGACATAGTCGGTCTGCAGACGGTGGAGCGAGACGTCGAGCTGCTTGCCGATGACGTCAGGGTAGCAGAGCGGCGAATGTGCGCCTTTACCGATCAGCACGGTCTCTTCGCGGACGCCGCGGCTGCGCTGCCAGTCGCCGAAGAGTTTTTCGGTGAAGCCGGCGGCGTAGATGAAGGCGGTATCGAAGACACGGCCGCCGCGCTCGAAGAAGGCGTCGAGCAGGATCGCACCCGAAGCGAAGGTGCGGAAGTCCTCAAAGCCCAGCGCCACGATGGAGGCCTGCTTGCCAATTCCCGGAATGGTGCGCGAGGGGATCGCCGTGCCGGTGTTCGCCAGCTTGCGGTTATCGAGCGTGTGCACACGCTTGGTGGGCTTCTCGATTTCGTATTCGAGGCCCACGTCGGCGCGCCACTTGTCGAGCACGCGGGCATTGCCCAAGCTATCGGCCCAGCTCATCCCGGGAGCGTCGAATTCCTGCTTGCCGGCAAGGATGGCTTGGGCAGCGGCGTCGGCCTCGAAGGCATAGAGGTGTTCGGTGGCGTTCACCGAAACGGTCTCGCGGGTGCCGTCGGAGAGGATGATGTCGATCTTCCCTAGACCCTGGTCACGGTTGCCGTTGGCGAACCAGAAGTTCGGCACTTCGATGCGGCCCTTGGCGCCATGGATGCGCAGCACATTGTCGAGGTTGACGTAGATGGCACAGGAGACCTGGGCGATGATGCCGTTCTCGAAGGTCAACACGGCGGCCGACCACTCGTCGGTCCCGGCCTGACCGAGATGGGCGGCACCGGCCACTTTGACCGGATCGAGAAACGGCTTGCCGGCCGCGGCGCCGGCGATGAAGCGGGCCATGGAGACCGGATAGCCGCCCACGTCGAGGATGCCGCCGCCGGCCAGTTCGTTGGCGAAGAGGCGGTGCTCGGGCATGAATTTCGGCATCTGGAAGCCGAAGCTCGACTGTACCATGCGGACGTCGCCGATGATGCCGGACTGGATAAGTTCGGCGAGCTTTCGGGCTTGGGGGTGCAGGCGGTACATGAAGGCTTCACCCGCAAAGGTGCCGGCCTTGCGGTGGGCGTGGAGCACCGCGTCGGTCTCGAAGGCCGAGAGGGCAAAGGGCTTTTCGACCAGCACGTGCTTGCCGGCTTCGGCGGCCTTGATGGCCCATTCGGCGTGGCCGGGATGCGGTGTGGCGATGTAGACCGCGTCGACCTCGGGATCGTTGAGCAGGTTCTGGTAGCCCTCGACGATACGGGCGCCGGGGAAGGTATCGGAGAGGCCGGGCTTCTTGGCATCGCGGGTGCCGAGCGCCACCACCTTGCCGTGCTTGCCGCCCGCAACGCCGCCCCAGAAGGCCTTGGCAATGCTGCCCGGTCCAATGATGCCCCAGCGCACATGCGACGGCTTCGAAGTCATGACTCTCTCCCAGAAATAATCCGGCCGATTCCCCACGACCGCCGCACTCTCCTAGCGGTTTGGCGGCCCACGTTCCATGCCGATTGAGAAGCCAATTTGCTTGAATTTTCAGATGGCGCCATTGTAACGATGCCCCGACGGGAACAGGGGGCCTTCATGTTCGTGGTGGGTGGCGAAAGCCTCATCGATCTCATCTCCGAGCCGGTCGGCCCGGATGGCACCATCAAGCTCGTCGCGCATCAGGGCGGCTCGCCCTACAACTGCGCCATCGCCCTTTCCAAGCTCGGCAACGACACCGGCTTTCTCTGCCCGATCAGTTCGGACGGGCTCGGAACGTATCTGCTCGGGCCGCTGGCGGAAGCCGGGGTGAAGCCGCTGCTCACCGAGCGCGTCGCCGCCTATACAACGCTGGCAGTGGTGACCTTCGACACCAAAAAAAGCGCGCAGTATGGGTTCTACCGACAAGCCGATCGTGCCTTTACCCGAGAGGGGCTGATCGCGGCGCTGCCGCAGAATCTCGAAGCATTCCAGGTGGGTGGCTTCTGCCCGATCGAGCCCGAGGACGCGGCGGTCTGGATGGATGTGGCGAAGGAGGCGGCTAGGCGCGGCGCCACGCTGACCATGGACCCCAATGTGCGACCGTCGCTGGTTTCCGATTTCGCCGCCTACAAGCAGCGGCTCTCGGTTTTCCTCGACATCGTCAACCTGGTGAAGGTTTCGATCGAGGATTTGGCGGCGCTTGAACAGAACCGCGCCGTGCGCGCTACCGAACTCACGCCGGCGGATGTCGAGGCGCTGGTGACGAAGTATGTCGCCGATTTCCTCGGGCGGCCGAATTGCGAACTGGTGATCGTCACCTTTGGCGACGAGGGTAGCCGGGCGTTCACCAAGTCCGGATCGGCCAAGCAGGGGGTGCACAAAGCCGTACCGTTCGGCGATACGGTCGGCGCCGGCGATACGCTGATGGCGGCGGTACTGACACTGCTCAACGAGCAGGGCAATCTCAAGCCGGGCAAGCTCGGGGCAATGGACGATGCGGCGCTGAGCCAGATGCTGCGCTTCGGCGCCGTCGCTGCGGGCCTCAACTGCCAGTTCGTCGGGTGTCACCCGCCGAGCCGGGCGGACGTGGATGCGGTGCTGGCGGGCTAGCCGCCAGCACCCTGATACTTGTTGATCCCATGGCGCCAGAACAGGGCCGCGAGGCCGGCGAGCACCGGTCCGGCAAGTAGCGCTGCCGGGGCGGCCCAGTTGCCCAGCAGGGGAACGGGTTTGCCGAGCAACACGGCAGTCGGCACGGCGGCCATGAAGCCAAGCGGGATGATCGTCAGCATCACGCCCTGGATGGCGGCGGGGAAGATGTTGAGCGGGTAGCGCGACAGCTCCCAGAAGCCGAAATAAAGCGAATAGAGGTGGTTGGAGCGGGTCCAGACCAGCGCCGTGGCGCCGATCATGGTCATGATCGCGCCAGTGACCAGTGCGGCGCTGAGGAGGCTCGCGACGAAGTAGAGCACGGTGCCGAAGGACCAGACGATATCGACGTTGAGCAGCGCCCAGACCATCAGCGTCACGCCCAGGATGACGTGGCTGGCATAGCCGGCATTGAAGCGCGAGAAGATGAGGTAGAGCCAAGGGTTCATCGGCCGGATCAGCATGACGTCCAGCGTGCCGACACGGATGTGCTCTTCGAGGTCGCGCATCTGGGTAAAGCTCATCGAGGCGCCGATGGAGTAGCCCAGCATGTGGAAGGAATAGAGCAGGGCCAGGTCGGCCCAGTTCCACCCTGCCAGCGTGTCAAAGCGGGCAACGAGAATCCACAGCACCGCGAAGGACGATCCGTAGGTGATGATCTGGGCGACGCGGTCGATCCAGAAGGCGCCGCGATACTCCATCTGGCCGCGGATGTTCATGAGCATCAGCACAGGGATCAATCGCAGCTGGCGCAGCCAGTCGGCGCGGGGTGAGGCCTCGGCCATGGTCAGCCTCCCTGCACGATGACGCGGGTGGACGCCCGGCGCCAGAGCCAGGCCACCGCCATGGCGAGCAGCGCAGCCCAGCCGAGACCGATGCCGAAATAAATGAGGCACTCCAGCGGCGGCAGGCGCCCCAGCCAGATCGCCGCCGGATAGTAGACGATCCAGGCGAAGGGCAGGTGGGCGCCGATGGTGCCGAAAGGTTCGGGGAAGAACCAGAACGGGATGAGGCTGCCCGAGAGCAGGTTGAGGAAGGCCTGCATCAGCCACTCGAGCGAAAATGAAGTCAGCAGCCAGAACGACACCAGCCCGAACAGCGCCGAGAGCAGGCAGACGATGGCGTAACCGAGCAGTACATAGGCGACGAACATCACGCCGTCGAAGAGGCTCGCCGGCGGAAGCATGCCGTAGACGAGCGCGACGACGATGACGGTCGGCACGACGAGGACGACGAGCCGATAGGCGGCGCGGCCGAGTTCGCTGGCGATGACATAGAGCGGGAAGCTCACAGGCTTCAGTAACCAGACAGCGACGTCGCCGGTCTTGAGCGCGTTGCCGATCTGGCTGATGATCGCTTCATAGCGGATGGCGCCGGTGATGACGCCGCCGAGCAGCGCATAGGTCACCATCTGGATGAGCGTCACATCGCCAATGCTCTCGGCACTGGCGGTGGCATAGATGGCCAGCCAGATGGCGACACGCGCGAAGACCTGCACCAGCTTGCCGAACATGTTCGCCCAGACCTCGTTGCGGTAGGCGAGTTGGGTCAACACCGTGCTGCGGGCAAAGGCGAGATAGACGTTCATGTCGTGGCCAAGGCGGCGTTGCGGCGCTGATAGAAGGTGCGGATCACCTCCTCGATATTCGGCTCTTCGAGCGCCACGTCGGTGAGATTACGGCCATTGCCGACCTCGCCCAGCACATCGACCAGCGACACGTCCTCGCGCTCGATACGGTAGTGCTTGCGCAGGCCCTCGTCGGCGGTGAGTGTCGCGGTGGCGAGCGGCAGCGGACCGGGATCGGCGCCGAATTCCAGCGTCAGCCGGCGGCTCGATCCGAGTGCCGAGCGCAGGCGCTTGAGTTCGCCGTCGAAGATCAGCCTGGCATGGTCCACCATGATCAGCCTGGGGCAGATGGTCTCGATATCCTGCAGGTCGTGCGTCGTCAGGATGATGGTGACACCACGCTCGCGGTTCACTTCGGCGAGGAATTTCCGCACCGCATCCTTGGCCACCACGTCGAGCCCGATGGTGGGCTCGTCGAGGAACAGTACCTTGGGGTCATGCAGCAGCGCCATCACCATCTCGGCGCGCATGCGCTGGCCGAGCGAGAGCTGCCGCACGGCACGATCGAGGAAGGTGCCAAGCTCGAGCAGTTCGGTAAAGCGGGCGAGATTGTCGCGATAACGCGCTTCGGGGATGTCGTAGATGCGGCGGTGCAGGTCGAAGGAGTCCGCCAGCGGCAGGTCCCACCAGAGTTGGCTGCGCTGGCCGAAGACGACGCCGATCTGGCGGGCGATCTCGCCGCGTTTTTCGTGCGGCGTCCGGCCCAGCACTGTGACCTCGCCCGAGGTCGGCACGAGGATGCCGGTCATCATCTTGATCATGGTGGATTTGCCGGCGCCGTTGGGGCCGAGATAGCCCACCGACTCGCCTGCCCCGATGCTGAAACTCACGTCCTCGACCGCCGTCACTTCGGTGTATTCGGCGGTGACCAGCGTCTTCAGCGCGCCCAGGAATCCAGGGAAGCGCTTATGCTGCCGGAACCGCTTGGAAACGGTTCTCGCCTCGATCAGATTGGTCATGATTTGGTCCCTCGGCGGCAGCCTAGCCGATTCTCGGCGCTCACGGCTTCGTCAGTTGCGCGGCACAAAAGGCTCTGGCTTGCTCGGTACTTACGAGGTTCGGGGGCGGATATGCGGCGTTGGCTGCTGGGGTTTGTTGCGGTTGTCGTGGTGGCCGGCGTGGGGCTTGCCATCTGGATGCTGCGGCCGGTCGAAGGCGCGCCACGCGACGTAACGCTGGTGGGCGATGCGGCTAGAGGCGCCTATCTGATCCGGCTCGGCGGCTGCGTCGCCTGCCATACCGACGCCGCTGAAGGCCGCGCCTTGCTGGCTGGCGGACCTGCACTACCAACGCCGTTCGGCACGTTCTACGCCCCCAACATCACCCCGCACCCGGAGGCGGGGATAGGCAACTGGACACTGGCGCAATTTTCCAAGGCGATGAGCGACGGCGAGGGGCCGCAGGGGCACCTCTACCCGGCCTTCCCCTACGAGTCCTATACGCTCATGAGCGACCAGGAGATCGCGGACCTCTATGCCGCGCTCAAGGAGATCCCGGCCGACGCGACACCGTCGAAGCCGCACGAGGTCGCTTTCCCGTTCAACATCCGGGTGGCGCTGGCGGGGTGGAAAAACCTGTTCTTCAAGCCGGGACGCTACGTCGCGGACACCAGCAAGTCAGAGCAGTGGAACCGTGGCCGTTACCTCGCCTTCGGCCCCGGCCACTGCGTCACCTGCCACAGCCCGCGCAACGCGCTTGGCGGCATCGATGCGGGGCAGGAGCTCGCCGGTAATCCGTCCGGCGGCCCGGGAGGCCGGGCGCCGTCCCTGCTCGCGGCGGCACTGGCCGAAGACGGCTACGATGCGGCAACGCTGGCGCAGACCCTTTCCGACGGCTTCACCCCCACCTTCGACGTCCTTGGCGGCCCGATGGGTGAGGTGATCAAGGAGGGCACCTCACAGTGGACGGCTGAGGACCGCGCGGCGGTAGCGGCGTATCTGACGGGGGTGGAGTAGGTTTAGACGTCGTCGAAGAGGTCGGGCGTAATGTCGCGCGCTCCGTGAACGACGCGGATGAGCCGCAAGTCGCTTTCCGTGTAGTCAAAGTAGAGGATGTATCTATCGACGTGGAAGCTGCGCATGTCCGGCCTCAACTCGCGGCGCAGTGGAGCGCTCTCGGGCAGGGCGGACAGAGTCTCCAGCGTACGCGCAATCTTGCGTAGCAGTTTCTCACCAGCGGCAGGCGCACCGACCTCGTCGTAGTAGTTCCAAATATCAATGAGGTCTTTTCTTGCCCGTTCGGTGTGGCGAAGCCTACGCGGCATCTTTCTTCGCTTTGCGGCGCTTTGCCTCAGCGATGATGTCTTCCATGTCCAACGCCGCCGCGTCCCCACTATCGATCCCTTCCTGGATCAAAGTCTGTATATCACGGAGTTTTATTTCGCGAAGCTGTTCTTTTTCTTCGAGTAGGCGCATGCCGTCACGAAGCACCTCGCTGGCGCTGGCATAGCGGCCGCTCTCGACGAGCCGCTTGATCAGAGCCTCGTAGTGTTCGCCGATGGTATAGCTAGACGGCATGGCCATATCCTACTCGCCGAGTATCATAAAATGATAGTTAGGGGTTTTGCGTATAGCAAGCCAAGCCACACTATCTGAGTAAGAACAAAACAGGAATACGTATAAACGTGAACCCAGCTCCGCCTCACTCTGCCGGCTGACGCTCCGGGTCTCGCTTTGGGGCCGGTTTGAACGGATCGACGAGTTGCTTCACCGGATCGGTGGCGGAGGTGCCGTCGTCGACGCCGTAGTGACGAGGATAAGCCTTGCCGGGCATCAGCATGGTGCCGCCGAGCCAGTCGAGGAAGGGGAACTGGGCGGCGAAATTCTTGTCGTAGGCGTGCTTTTCGTTGGCATGGTGCCAATGGTGGAACTGGGGGCTCACCAGCAGCCACTTGAACGGGCCGAAGTCGAGGCGGGTATTGGCGTGCACCAGCACGGCATGCACCTGCTGGATGATGAAGAGGATAGCCACCACTTCGGTGGAAAAGCCTAAGGCGAAGACCGGTAGCAGCGCCGTCGCTTTGGTAACTACCTGGTCGATGGGATGGACGCGATACGCCGAGAGCCAGTCGAGCTCCTCGCTGGAGTGATGCACGGCATGAAAACGCCACAACCACGGCACGGCGTGGAAAGCCCGGTGGGCGACGTAGATGCCGATATCGGCCAGCAGCATCGCCTCGATGAGCTGCAGCAGCCAGAACTGGCTGCGTACGGCTTCGCCGACGGCTGCCGGCATCACCAGTTCGATGCCGAACATCAGCACCGAGAGCACTACAAGTAGCCCGAACCGGCTGATCTGACCGATGGCAAAGAGGTAGACGAGATCGGTCGAGAGGCTCTTGCGCAGCGTCTTCTGCTCGGCGTGAAGCGCCAGCAGGCGCTCCAATGGCACAAAGATGAGTCCCAGGATGAGCAGGGTCCTGAGGTCGAAGAATTCGATGATGTGGCCGAGGATGTCCATGCGCCGTCCGGCTCCATTTCGTCCGAGCCTAGGCGCAAGCGGTTAACGAGTGTTAACGATGATCGCTCGGGTTCACGCGCCGGCCCGCAGTCCCAGTGCCTGCTCGAGCGTGATCTCGGTGTGGCGCTCCCACGCGACCGAGGTCTCGGGGAAGTCCGTCCGATAGTGGCCGCCGCGGCTTTCTTCGCGGAGCAGGGCGCCGGCGGCCACGAGTGTCGCGGAACTGGTCATGTTCAGGAAGGCGCGGGTGACGCCCTTCCCGTTCATTTCGAGGTCGGCGATGCGGCGCAGCGCTTCTTTCAAGTCAGTGGCGTTGCGTTCGACCCCGACGAGGTCGGTCATTACGTGGCGCAAATCCTGCACGGCCTCAAGGTTGCGTAGTTGTTCTTCCGCGGCGTCGCCGGCTTCCTGGTTCCAGACGATACCGGGGAAGGGCGCGAGGTTGCTACGCACCGGCTCGAGGCCGGAAATATCTGCGGCGATGCGGGCGCCATAGACGATGGCTTCAAGCAGCGAGTTGGAAGCCAGGCGATTGGCACCATGGAGCCCGGTGCAGCTGGCTTCGCCGCAGACCCAGAGGCCGGGCAGCGAGGCGCGGCCGGTCTCGTCCACCTTGACGCCGCCCATGTGGTAGTGAGCGGCTGGCTGAACCGGGATCGGGTCCTTGACCGGGTCGATGCCGGCATCGGCGCAGTATTTTGCCACCGTCGGAAAGGCGGTGAGGATGCGGGATCCAAGCGCCTGGCGGGTATCGAGGAACACCTTCCGGCCGGCCTTGATCTCACGGAAATTGGCGCGGGCAACGATGTCGCGCGGAGCGAGCTCGGCGTCCTTGTGGATGGCCGGCATGAACCGCTCGCCGCGATCGTTGATGAGGATGGCGCCTTCGCCGCGCAGCGCCTCGGTGGCGAGGGGCGCGGGGTCGGCACCGGTGGCAATGGCGGTGGGGTGAAATTGCACGAATTCGGGGTCGCCGATCACTGCGCCGGCCCGGGCCGCCATGCCCATGGCATGTCCCCGTACGCCGGGAGGGTTGGTGGTGACGGCGTAGAGCCCGCCTAGTCCACCCGCTGCCAATACCGTGGCGCGGGCGCGGATGAACACGGGTTCGCCATAGCGGTCGCCGAGTTTCCTGGCGAAGACACCGATGATGCGGCCATCGGCGCGCGCCAGGTCGACCACGGTCAGGCCCTCGACGATACGGATGGATGGCGTCTTGCGCACTTCCGCGATCATCGCCTGCATGATGGCATAGCCGGCACGGTCGCCTTCGACCCGGACTATGCGGTTCATCGAGTGAGCGGCCTCGCGGCCGAGCTGAAAACCGC
>JAEZKB010000239.1 GCA_023415605.1 Pseudomonadota bacterium | reverse complement strand
TGCTGGGAGGCGGAGGGGAGTCGTCCCGAACCGCTGGGCCAAGCGCACGGAGTCGAAATGGGAGGGCCAACCCTCCTCTCCCGACGCGCGGGACAATGCCAGAAACCCCGGTACCGGAGGCGGTTGTCGTCTCGTACTTATTCATACCAGAGGCGGCATGCGCCTCCGGGCCCGTCACGCTCTTTGAAATCCCCGGAAGCCATTGGCTGTCCGGTGCATCCGTGTGGGCTGTGCTACGTCACCACGGTGATCCGTTCACTGGCCCGGGTGATCCCCGTGTAGAGCCAGCGCTTGCGGTCTTCGCGGAAGACGAAGCTTTCGTCGAAGAGGTAGACGTTGTCCCATTGGCTGCCTTGGGCTTTGTGAACCGTGAGGCAGTAGCCGAAGGTGAATTCGTCGTAGTGGCGGCGTTCGGGCCAGGTGAGATTGTCCTCCTCGCCCGAAAAGAAGGCCAAATGGGTGACGACCTTGGCCTGCGACTTCTTGCCGGTGGTGGTCGGATCATCGGGGTCGAGCAGCATGGAGAAACGGCCGTTGGAACGCTTCTTGACCTCGGCGGCGGTCCAGATCTGGCCGTTGAGGAGCTTCTTCTGGGCGTTGTTGCGGAGACAGACCAGGCGGTCGCCGACGACGGGTTCGTGACGCGGGAGGTTCTTCAGTTCCCGCAAGCGGTCGTTATAGGCGACGCGCGTCTTGTTGCGGCCGGCAAGGACCTGGTCGGCCTCGAGTACGGCATCGCGATCGACCTGGTCACGCGGGATCACCAGCGACTCGCCATAGCGTCCGTGTTCGAGATGGTCGCCCTCGCGGATATCCATCGACATGCGAATGATGGGATTGTCGCGGGCCTGGCGGTGGATCTCGGTGAGCATGACGTCGGGATCATGCGCAGTGAAGAAGCCGGCGCCCTGTACCGGCGGCAGCTGAAACGGATCGCCGATGACCAAGACCTTGGTGCCGAAAGAGAGGAGATCGCGGCCGAGTGCTTCATCGACCATCGAGACCTCGTCGATGACGATCAAATCGGCTGAAGCGGCTTCGCTTTCGGGGTCGAGCACGAAGCGCGGCTCGTCGTCCTTATCGGAGACCAGCGAATAGATCAGGGAATGAATGGTGGACGCGCCGCGGCAGCCGTTCTTGCGCATGACCAGCGCAGCCTTGCCGGTGAAGGCGGCGTATTTGACGGACTTGACCCCTTGCGCCAGATGGCGGGCGAGGGTCGACTTGCCGGTGCCGGCCCAGCCGAAGAGACGGAAGACCTGGGGGCCGTTCTTGTCCTTGAGCCACTTGGAGACGGCGATCAACGCCTCGTCCTGCTGCGGGGACCACTCGACCATCAGATGATGGTCGTCCGCACGGTGCCGATGCCGGCGATCTCGCCTTCGAGCACGTCGCCGCGAACCACGGCACCGACGCCAGCGGGGGTGCCGGTGAAGATGAGGTCGCCGCGTTTGAGCTCGATCCACCTGGAGAGGTGGGAGATGACGTGCGGGAGATCCCAGATCATTTCGGAGATGTCGCCGGACTGACGGAGGTCCCCATTGACCTTCAAGGTGATGGCGCCCTTTTTCGGATGCTTGCCGAGGTTCATGGCGGGCACGAGCGCACCAATGGGGGCAGAATGGTCAAAGCCTTTCGCCATATCCCACGGGCGGCCGCCCTTCTTGGCGATAGCCTGGACGTCGCGGCGGGTCATGTCGATGCCGGCAGCATAACCCCAGACATAGGTCAGCGCGTCTTCGACGGCGATATCCGAGGCGTCACCGCCGATTGCGGCGACGAGTTCGATTTCGTGGTGGAGATCGGCCGTCTGGGTCGGGTACGGCGTGTCGGCGCCAGCGGTTACCAGCGCATCGGCGGGCTTACCGAAGAAGAAGGGGGGCGCCTCGTTAGGATCGTGACCCATCTCGCGAGCATGCTCGGCATAGTTGCGGCCAACGCAATAGATGCGGCGCACCGGGAAGAGGCCCCCATCGGTCGTGGGAACAGCAGTGATGGCGGGCGGGAAGACGTAATCGGCCATTGGACTCTCGCGATTTGCGGCGCGGAGACTAACGGAAAACCGGAGAGGACAAAATGAGAACTTTTCAGCCGGCCGCCGTGGGGATTTCGTCGGTGACCACCTCGAAGCCGGTGAGGGTGGCGGGGCCGAACTGGGTGGAGAGGGCGACATCCGTCGCGTCGCGGCCGATGGCCATGAGGATGCGGCCGATGCGAGGCGTGTTGTGACGGGCGTCGGCCGTGTACCAGTGGCCGCCGAGGTAAACTTCGAACCAGGCGGAGAAATCCATCGGGTAGTCGACGGGCGGAACACCGATATCGCCGAGGTAGCCAGTGCAGTAGCGGGCCGGGATGTTGAGGCAGCGGCAGAAGGTGACGGCGAGATGGGTAAAGTCGCGGCACACGCCGACTTTCTGCTCGAAGGCGCCGAGCGCCGTCCGCGTCTTGTCGGCCTTCATGTAGTCGAAGGTGATGTGATTATGAACGAAATCCAACACCGCCTGAACGCGCGGCCAGCCCGGTTCGGTGGTGCCGAAGAGCTGCCAGGCGGCGTCGCCCAGAAGATCGGTCTCGCAGTAGCGGCTGCCCATGAGGAAGGTCAGGGTGTCGTCGGGGAGATCGCGAATGTGGTGCTGGGCCGCATCGAAGGGGACGACGTCGGGGAGACCGGAATCGTAGATTTCGAAACTGGTCGAGACGGTGAGCGGACCGGGAGGCGCGGTGATGCGGGTGGCGACATTGCCGAAGCTGTCGGTGTAGTCCCAAGCCTCGACATGGGGCGAGAACTCCAGCACCTGCGGGGTGAGAAGGTCCTGGCGCCGCGAGGGGTGAATATTGAGGTTGAGCAGCATCGGAGTGGGCTGCGGGCAATCGTAGCGGAGCGTGTAGCCGGCCTTGATCTGCATCGTCAGGCTTTCTCGGTTTCGTTGAGGAGGGCACCGGCGGCATCAGCGGTGGTGACGTTGACTTGCACGGTCATGCCCATGGGATCGTCCTTGCGGCCGGCATAGGTGCCCGAAAGCGGGATGGCCTGGCGCGGATCGCGGGCGACGCCGACGCGGATGAGATCGCGATTGCCGACGATGCCGTTGGTGGGATCGAACTCGACCCAGCCGGCGCCTGGGACGAAAACCTGGCACCAGGCATGGGTGGCGCCGCCGCCGCGATTGATCGAGCCATCGCGGCTGGGGACGTAAATGTAGCCGGTGACGAAGCGCGCGGCGAAGCCGAGCGAGCGGCAGGCTTCCATCATGAAGAGCGCAAAGTCGCGGCAGGTGCCGCTCTTGGTGATCAAAGTGACCTGCGGCGGCTGCGTGCCCGGATTGGTTCGGCGCGTGTAGGTAAAGCTCTCACGGATGGCCATGGTGATGGTGGCGAGGAGGTGGCCGGTATCGGTAGGGCCGGAAGGGCGGAGGAATTTCCTCGCCCAGGCGGCGACCTCGTCGCCGTCATCGGGATAGTGCCGGCGCATGGAGGGCTCGAGATCGGGCAGGTCCTCCGGGTCATATTCGAGCGGCCAGGTCTTGGCCTTGCGGCGGGTCTTGAAGCGCGGGGCGGTATCGAGATTGTGGTCCAGCACAATGTTGGTCTCGAAGCGCAGTTCGTCCGCCTTGGTATCGAAGTTCGCGATGGCGACGCAGTTTCCGAAGACGTCGTGAATCCAGTGCAGGGTTGTGGGCGTCGGCCTTACGTCGATGCTGGCGCTGAGCAGCCGCTGATCGTGGCTGTCACGCGGGCGAAACAGCACCCGATGCTCGCCGAAACCGACGGGGCGCTTATAGGCGTAGCTGGTGATGTGGCGGACGCGGAGGATCGTCATGGCGGGCTAACGCGCGAGGTCCCGGAAAAGTGCCCCGGAACTCTACGGGCATCCGGCCATTGTGGGGCATTGGTCTACACTGCCGGTGCACAAGATGCGGTTTTCGCTGGGCTCAGAGCTCAAATACACCATCGTCCAGCCGACGACGCTGATCCTCAATATCGAGCCGATGCGCGGGCCGCAGCAGCGTGTGCTGCGCGAGCGGTTGGTCATTACGCCGGGATTGCACGCCGAGCGACACGAGGCGATGGAGACATCAAACCTGTATCGGCGGCTGGTGCTGCAGCCGGGCGAGATCACGGTGCGCTACGAGGGCGAGGTGGAGACGCGGCCGGTCGCAGCCGACCCAGGCGAAGTGCCAGAGGTGCCGGTGGCGCAACTGCCACTCGATGTGCTGCCGTTCCTCTATCCCAGCCGCTACTGCGAAAGCGACAAGCTGGGGCGCTTCGCCTGGCGCGAGTTCGGCACCATCGCCAGCGGGCACGAGAAGGTGCAGGCTGTGTGCAACTGGATCCACGACTATGTGGATTACCAGGCCGGGTCGAGCCATTCGGCGACCTCGGCACATGACACGTTCACCGAGCGCGCCGGTGTGTGCCGGGATTTCGCGCATCTGGGCATCAGCTTCTGCCGGGCGCTGGGAATTCCGGCGCGGTTCGTCTCGGCCTATGGCTGGCAGCTCAAGCCGCAGGACTTCCATGCGGTGTTCGAGGCGTATCTCGGCGACCGCTGGTATCTCTTCGATGCGACGCGGCTCTGCCCCGTCGACGGCATCGTGCGGATCGGCATCGGCCGGGACGCGGCCGACACCGCGTTCGCAACGTTCTACGGGCAGGTGCAGAGCGCGCCGAAATCGGTGTGGATCGAGCGCATGGATGCGGCGGACATCACCGAGGAGTGGACCACCGAAGCGGTGAGCGTGGCGGCCGTTTGACGGCCGCCGGCCTACCTCAGCTCCACAGGTCGTGCGCAGCGGCAGCGTGAACAGAGGCACGTTGCATTGCTCGATGATGCGGGTCGTGGCCGCTGGCACGCAAAGATTTGTGCCGCCCTCGCAAGTCTCGAGCACCGAACCCGAGGTCACGTCGCCGCCGGCCGTGGAGATACGGGCTGCGGAGGCGACAACAGCGGCGAAGGGGAGGAGCTGGCGGCACGTGGCGCCATCAGGCTTTACGCCCGCCGCGGTTGCAGCGGCGGAGAGTTCGGCAGCTTCGGGACTCACCGCGAAGGCGTTGAAGTCGGGGAGCCAGTCGGCCGTGTTTTCGACGATCAATTGATCGACCAGATCGGCGTCGGTGCTTTCAGCTTCGGCGCCTGCGATGATTTCGCGGACGCGGTCGAGGCCGCAGGCGGTGGCGCTGCCCATATCGGCCAGCGAAGCATCGGCAAAGGCCGGTGCGGCGCTGAACAGCAGAAGGGCGGAAATGGCAACCGGACGGACCAGGTGCATGACGTTCTCCCCGTTATTCGCGCGTAACGCGCCTGCCGCGGGGTAAGCCTAGCCTAGTTGACGCTGCTTCGCTAGTTTGGCGGCAGCAGACGGAGCGTCGTAGTGAGCGTAATCGAGTCAGGGCGGCGGCCCCTGCCCCGCGGATCGAGCCTGGCCGTAATCGGCGCCGGCATCATCGGCACCAGCGCGGCCTTTGCGTTGAGCGAGCGCGGCTACAAGGTGACCCTCTACGACCGGGCGCAGCCGGGGACCACGGGCCCCTCGCGCGGCAATGCCGGGCATGTGGTCGGCTCAGGCATCTTCCCATTGGCCGAGCCGGGCATCGCCTGGTCGGGCATCAAGATGCTGCTCGATCCCAACGCGCCGCTGAAGATTCCACCGGCCTATTATGCCAAGATCGCGCCGTGGCTGATGCGGTTCTGGCGCGCTAGCCGGGGCGAGGCGTTCGAACGCGGTGTCGCTGCACTCGTGGAGCTCAATCGCGGTGCCGTGGACGAGGCCGAGGCGCTGTGGGAGCGGGCCGGCATCGGCCATGTGATCCGACGCGACCCGGCGCTCTATCTCTACGAAAGCGAGCAAAGCTACGACGCCTCGACCGGGCACTGGGACAAGCGCGCGGAAGTCGGCTTCAAGAACACACATCTCGACGCGCGCGACATCCGTGAACTGGAGCCGAACCTCTCGCCGATCTTTCCGCGTGGCGTGCTCAGTCACGAATGGGCCATCGTCACCGATCCCTTCGACGTGGTGACCGGGCTGTTCCAGGCCGGGCAGGCACGCGGCGTGGTGCATGAGCGGGCGAAGGTGGACGCCGTGCAGCCGCAGGGCGATCTCGTCACGGTTGCCGCCAATGGCGCACCGCGCACCTACGACGCGGCGCTGATCGCGGCAGGCGCCTGGAGCAAGCCGCTGGCGGCGGTGCTCGGCGAGGACCTGCCGGTGGAAGCGGAGCGTGGCTACAACCTCACCTATCCCTCGCGGCAAGGCCTCATTAATCGGCCGCTGGTGCTAAACGATCGAGGCGTGGTGGTTACGCCATTGTCACCCGGGCTGCGGCTTGGCGGCTGGACCGAATTGGGCGGCACCGAGCTGCCGCCGAATCCGGGGCGCTGGAAGAAGATGCGCGAGATCAGCGACGCGGTGTTGCCGGCGCTAGAGGGCGCACCGGCGGTCGAATGGATGGGGCACCGGCCGTCGATGCCCGACTCCGTGCCGGTCATCTCCCGGTCGGGCAAGACGCCCGCCGTGTTCTATGCGGTGGGACATGGACATTATGGGCTGAGCCACTCGGCCAAGACCGCAAGGATGATCGGGGAGATCATCGGGGATGGCGCCGACGCTCGGTACGCGGCGCATTCGATTTCGAGGTTCAACTGAAGCCGGCAAGCGCCTGTCTACTTCGGGCGACAGGGCTGCCGGTGCACTATCAATACGTTGCCCGGCCGCCCGAGAGGTCGAAGACGGATGCGGTGGTGAAGGAGTTTTCCTTGGAGACCAGCCAGGAGACCATGTTGGCGGCCTCCTCGACTTCAAGGAAGCGACCGCGGGGGATGCGGGAGAGCATGTAGTCGATGAATTCGGGCTTGAGTTCATCGAGGATACGGGTCTTGGCGGTCGCGGGGGTGATGGCGTTGATGGCGATATCGTATTTCGCGCATTCCTTGCCGACAGCCTTGGTCATGCCGATGACGCCAGCCTTGGCGGCGGCGTAGGCAGCGGCATTGGGGTTGCCCTCCTTGCCGGCGATCGAGGCGA
>JAEZKB010000155.1 GCA_023415605.1 Pseudomonadota bacterium | reverse complement strand
TGCCGGCTTCGAAGGCGGCGCGGGCCGCTTCACGCTCGGCATCGGGGGCAGCCACCAGGCCGTATTCGGCGAGCGGCGAGTCCGGACCGACCATCTCATCGGAGAGGAAGAACTCGACATATTCCTGGAGGCCCGGGATGACGCCGAGATGCGCCTTCTTGACGTAGAAGAACAGCGGGCGCGAGACCGGGTATTCACCCGAAGAGATGGTGTCGACCGAGGGAACGACGCCGCCGACGGTGGCGACCTTCAACTTGTCGGCATTGTTCTCATAGAAGGCGAGGCCGAAGACGCCGACGCCGGTCTTGTTCGAGTCGATGCGGGCGAGCGTCTCGGTGTAGTCGCCGTCGATGTCGACGGCCTTGCCGTCCTTGCGCACCGCAACGCAGGTGTCGAACATCGCGTCGTCAGCAACGCCGGCAGCCTTGAGGGCGTCCTTGTCGCAACCGGCTTCGAGCAGCTTGGTTTCGAACACTTCGCGGGTGCCGTGCTTTTCGCCCGGGATGTAGGCGGCGATATCCCATTCCGGGAAGGCTGGGTTCACTTCATTCCACTTGGTGTAGGGATTGTCGACGAGCTTGCCGTCAACGACCACCTGGGCGGCGAGAGCCTTGTAGATGTCGACCGGCTGGATGGCGAAGTCCGGGCCGTTGATGTCGGTGGCAAAGACGATGCCGTCATAGCCGATCTTGACTTCTTCGACTTCGGTCACGCCGTTGGCCTTGCAGGTCTCGAGCTCCTCGGCCTTGATGGCGCGCGAGGAGTTGGCAATGTCGATCTTGTCTTCGCCGACGCCTTCGCAGAACTGCTTGATGCCGGCGCCCGAGCCACCGGATTCGACGACGGGCGTCTTGAAGTTGGGATAGGTCTCGCCAAAAGTCTCGGCAACGATCTTGGCATAGGGCAGCACGGTGGAGGAACCGGCGACCTGGACCTGGTCACGTGCAACGGCGGCGCTGGTCAGCGCGATGATCGCGGCGCTCGCGTAAAGTGCAATCTTCATTTGTTATCCCTTTCGGACTGGAGGGGCCGAAACCCGGTCAACGGACCTGGTCTTTCGCCCCGGCCGTTCTCGACGGGCCGGACCCTATAAGCCCTTGGCCGCACCTTTTATGACAGGCGGGCGACACATTTGTGACAGGCTACGTATTTGATTATTATTGTCTTTCTTGCGCGGCAGCGTGGCTGACTGTGTGGAAAACGCGCAAATGTCACTGCGGCAGCATGACCTCGACCCGAGTCCCCTGACCGGGCTGGCTCTTGATCGACAGGCCCCCGTGGTGGCGGGCGAGTATGTGTTTGACGATGGCCAGCCCCAGCCCCGTTCCCTTTTTCTGCCGGCTGGCATCTGCATCGACGCGGTAGAACCGCTCGGTCAGGCGCGGCACGTGCTCGGCCTCGACGCCGACGCCATAGTCCGTCACCGACACCAGCCAGCGTGGTGCGGCATTGCCATTGGCCTGCGCCAGCGCAACATCGACCTTGCCGCCATCGCCACCATATTTCACCGCATTCTCGATGAGGTTCTCGAACACTTCATAGAGTTCGTCGCGATCGCCGACCGCCACCGCATCCCCATCGGGAAGTGTAAGGTTCACCGCCACCTTGGCTTCAGTCGCCTGGTTCTGCAGTCCCTCCTTGACCTCGCGGAGGAGGCCGGTGAGTTCAACCTTGCCGGTGGGCCGAACGTGCTGGCGCATCTCGATGCGCGACAGTGACAGCAGGTCGTCGATGAGCTTGCTCATCCGCCCCGCCTGATTGCGCATGATATGAAGGAATTTCTCGCGATTGACGGTGTCGTTGGCGGCTGGCCCGAGCAGGGTATCGATGAAGCCGATCAGGGAGGTCAGGGGCGTGCGCAATTCGTGGCTGACATTGGCGACGAAGTCGGTGCGCATGGAGTCGAGGCGGCGCTGGTCGGTAAGGCTCTGCAGGGTCAGCACAAGCACGCCCTCCTCACCGGCAAAGCGCGACACCGAGAGCTTGTGCCAGGTCTCGTTGGGTACGGTGAGGTGCAGTTCCACTGTCTGCCGCTGACCGGTGCGCCGAGCCGCCTCAATGGCGCTCAGCATGGCGGGCGAGCGCATGGAAAAGGCGATCGGACTACCCTCGACAAGACCAGGGAACTGCTCGACCGCCGCCGGGTTGCGGTGAACGATGGCCGAGCGCCTGTCGAGCACGATGCAGGGATCGGGCAAGGCGTCGGCCATGTCGCGCACGGTCTGATCTCGCAGGCTGTCGCCGGCTTCGGTGCCGATGGCCGCCGGATTGGCGATCTCCACCGCGCCGGGGATCATCGTCGCCAGCAGGAGGATGGCGGCATAGATGATGGCGAGGCTCAGCAGCGGCACGTAGCCCATGCCCGCGAGCCCGAGGAATACCCCCAGGATCGAGAGCAGCAGCGTCAGCCGATCCATGAGGCGCGCTTTCAACCGGCGCCAGAACACCGATCCGGTCCGGTTCTGCACTTCAACAGCCATGGCCCATCGCTTCCACCCGGCGCCCCTCGATTCGCGGCGCTTGCATGATAGTGGGCTTCATAGCACGTTCATGACAGTGCAGGAGGCAGCGTAAATGGCCGAGATTCCCGAGGGATTTGACCTCGACAACCCCAAGCTCCCGAAATCCATTCAGCGTGCGGCGCTTGGGTCTGGGCATTTCCCTTACGACGAGAAGCTCGACAAGGACGCCTATCAAGAGCAGCTGCTGGCAACTCAACAGCAGCTGGCGCTGTTCCAGGAGCACATGGCCAAGCACGGCGACCGGGTGGTGATCCTCTTCGAGGGTCGCGATGCCGCCGGCAAGGGCGGCGCCATCGGCGCCTATCTGCAGGAGCTCAATCCCCGCTACAACATAGCCGTGGCGCTGCCGAAGCCGAGCGACCGCGAGCAGACGCAGTGGTATTTCCAGCGCTATGTCGACTGGCTGCCCGCGGCCGGCGAGCAGGTGCTGTTCGACCGCAGCTGGTACAACCGTGCTGGCGTCGAGCCGGTCATGGGCTTTTGCACACCCGAGCAGACGACGAAGTTCCTCAAGAATGTGCCGCAGTTCGAAGAGCAGTTGGTCGAAGACGGCATCCGGCTCTTCAAGTTTTACCTGTCGATCGGCCGGGAAATGCAGATGAAGCGGTTCCACGACCGGCGCCACGACGTCCTCAAACGCTGGAAGTTGTCGCCGGTCGATCTCGAGGCGCTCAAGCGTTTCGACGCCTACACCGAGGCGCGCAACCGCATGCTCGAAACCACCAGTACGAAGGCGGCCCCTTGGCGCGTCGTCCTCGCCAACGACAAACGCCGCACCCGCATCAACGTCATTCGCACAGTGCTCCACAAGCTCGACTATGTCGGCAAGGACGAGAAGGCACTGGGCGAGATCGACGGCAAGATCGTGCTCAGTGCCGAAGACTTTCTCGACCGGCACCGAGGGGACTGAGTGCCACCGGCCGTAGTAACTCCTCCCCTCCTGCGGGGGAGGGAGACCCCGACTGCGACCACCAGGGCAAGCCCATCCCTTTGACCATCCGGTCAAAAATCTCCACAGCCCCCTTTGACTTCGACACAAAAAGTCATTCAACTGTCACGGCGTAAGCGGGGCTGGTGGGAGTCTCGCCGCAGCGTCAGGACGGATTGATTTCCGCCCGCGGGGGCAAAATGGTTGGGACCGAGGCAGGCGTCCGCATCGATGCGGACCTCCTTCCGCCAGTGGTGACGATCAACGCCGCAGGGGCTTCGCCCTTTGTGCTGGTCTGTGACCATGCCTCCAACCGCATTCCGCAGCATTACGACAATCTCGGCCTGACGCCGCATCAGCGGCTGATGCACATCGCCTGGGACCCCGGCGCGCTCGCTGTCGCCATGCGGCTCACCGAGCTGCTCGATGCGCCGCTCATTCACTCGACGGTGAGCCGGCTGGTGATCGACTGCAACCGCGACCACGATGCCGTCGACCTCATTCCAGTGATCTCCGAACGCACGGACATCGCTGCCAATGTCGGTCTGCCGCAGTCCGAGCGCGATTTCCGCATCGCCGCCTATCATCGGCCGTTTCACACCGCCATCGAGGCGCAGCTCGAAGAGCGGCGGCAGGCCGGCATCGAGACCATCCTCGTCACCGTCCATTCCTTCACCCCGGTCTATAAGGAAGTGGCTCGGCCTTGGCGGATCGGCCTCATCCATGGCACTGAAGAACGCTTCAGCCACGCGCTTTTCGCAGCGCTCAAGGCCGAGGATCCGGCGCTCAATGTGGGCTGGAACGAGCCCTATTCGGCGCGCAATGGTGTCACCTATACGCTCGAGCATCACGGCGACGGCCGTGGGCTCGAATGCACGATGATCGAAATCCGTCACGACGAAATCCTCGAACCCGCCGGCGTCGCCCTTTGGGCCGACCGGCTGGCCCGGACGCTGGAGAGAGCGAGAGGGGCGATCTCCGGCATGCCGGTCTCCCTAGGCCAACAGACCACGTCACAACCAGGAGGCAACAATGGTTGACGTTCCGAACTCGGGGGCTACGGGCGGCGTGAAATACGCCACCCGCGACAAGGACTATTTCGAAAAGCGCGGTCTGCAGCGCTATGCCGGCGTCTGGAGCCTATGGGCGCTCGGCGTCGGCGCCGTGATCTCGGGCCACTTCTCCGGCTGGAACTTCGGCTTTGCCACCGGCGGCTGGGGCGGCATGCTGGTGGCCGGCATCATCATCGCCATCATGTATCTCGGTCTGGTCATGTCGATCGCCGAAATGAGCCCGGCGCTGCCGCATACCGGCGCCGCCTACTCCTTTGCCCGAACGTCGATGGGGCCTTGGGGCGGATTCGTCACCGGTCTGTTCGAGAACGTCGAGTATGTGCTCACGCCGGCGGTGATCGTCACCTTCATCTCGGGCTATTTCGGCTCGATAACCGGAATGGACACGGCCCTCTATCCGATCCTCTGGATCGTCTTCTACGCCATCTTCCTGGCGCTCAACATCTACGGCGTGGCGCTGAGCTACAAGGTCACGCTGGTAGTGACACTGGTCTCCCTGGCCGTACTGGTGGTGTTCTGGATCTCGGCCCTCACCAAGATGGATTTCACCCGCTGGGCGCTCAATATCGGCGTGGGTCCGGACGGCAAGGCAGTTGAACTGCCCGAGGGCGGCGGCGAGTTGTTCCCGTTCGGCTTTACGGGCGTGCTGGCCACACTGCCCTTCGCGGTCTGGCTCTTCCTTGCCATCGAGCAGGTGCCGCTCGCGGCCGAGGAATCCGTGGATCCCAAGCGCGACCTGCCGCGCGGCATTCTCTTGGGCTTCGCCACGCTGATCCTTTCGGCCTTCATGATCGTCCTGCTCAACCCGTCGGTGGTCGGCGTCGGCAGCTACGCGCTGGGTTCGTCGCTCGAACCGCTGCTCGACGGCTTCCGCGCCATCTACGGCGATGCGGGCGCGGTGATCCTCGGCCTCGTGGCGCTGACCGGCCTTATCGCGTCGTTCCACACCATCCTTTATGCGCAGGGACGGCAGGTCTACTCGCTGAGCCGGGCGGGCTACTTCCCGTCGGGTCTCTCGGTGACGCATCCCAGGTACAAGACCCCGCACGTGGCGATGATCGCCGGCTCGCTGCTGGGACTGGCGGTGATGCTGATCATCTGGTTCGCCAATGGCGGCGGCGGGGGCGGTGAGACGCAGCTCGGCGACGACATCATCGGCACCGTGCTGCTCAACATGGCGGTGTTCGGAGCGATGCTCTCCTATATCGCGCAGGCGATCAGCTTCATCCTGCTGCGCCGCAACCAGCCCAACATCGAGCGGCCGTTCAAGAGCCCGCTCGGCATTCCGGGCGCCGTCGTCACCATCATCATCGCGGCGGTGACGCTGATCTACCAGTTGCAGGATCCGAACTTCTTCCGTGGCGTGATCTGGGTGATCCTCTGGATCGCCGTCGGCATCGCCTATTTCGCAGTCATCGGTCGCAACAAGCTCATCCTCTCGCCCGAGGAAGAGTTCGCGCTCGAACACGCCAAGAAATAGCAACCTAGACTATCAGGGCCGCGGTACCAGCCGCGGCCCTCCACCAACAAGAAGACTAACGGGAGACGCGCCGATGGCCGCCTATTCGCTCGATCAACTCAAGGCTGACGTCAAGGCCGGCTCCATCGATACCGTACTCGTCGCCTTTCCGGACATGCAGGGCCGGCTGATCGGCAAGCGCTTCCAGGCCGAGTTCTTCCTCGATGGCGCCATCGACGAGACGCATGCCTGCGACTACCTGATGGCCAACGACATCGATATGGAGCCGGTCCCCGGCTACGAGGCCGCCAACTGGGGCCGCGGCTATGGCGATTTCGTCATGAAGCCCGACGTCGACACACTGATGAAGGCCACCTGGCTCGAAGGCACGGCCATCATCCTCGCCGACCTGGTCGACCACCACCATCACGAGCCCATCCCGCACAGCCCGCGCGCCATCCTCAAGGGTCAATTAGCGCGGCTCGAAAAGCTCGGGCTCACCGCCAACTTCGCCTCCGAGCTCGAATTCTACCTCTTCGATGAGGGCTTCCGCTCGGCCTGGGAGAAGGGCTATCGCAACCTCCAGACCGCCGGCTACTACATTGAGGACTACCACATCTTCCAGACCACCAAGGAGGAGGGTGTGATGCGCGCCGTGCGCCGGCAGCTGCAAGCCTCGGGTATCCCGGTCGAAAACTCCAAGGGAGAATGGGGGCCGGGCCAGGAAGAAATCAACGTCAAGTATGCCGATGCCCTCACCATGGCCGACCGGCATGTGGTGATGAAGAACGGCATCAAGGAAATCGCCCATTTGCAGGGCAAGGCCGTGACCTTCATGGCCAAGTGGGATTTCGGCCTCGCCGGCTCATCGAGCCACATCCACATGTCGCTGGCCAACAAGAACGGCAATGCCTTCGTCGATCCCAAGGACCCGCTGGGCATGAGCGACATGATGAAGAGCTACGTGCAGGGGCTCCTCACCTACGCTCACGACATCACCTATTTCCTCGCGCCCTACATCAACAGCTACAAGCGCTTCCAGGTTGGCACCTTTGCCCCCACCAAGGCGATCTGGAGCCGCGACAACCGCACGGCGGGTTTCCGCCTCTGCGGCGAGAACACAAAGGGCGTCCGGATCGAATGCCGTATCGGTGGCGCCGACCTCAACCCCTATCTCGCCTATGCCGGCCTCATCGCCGCCGGCATCAAGGGCATCGAGGATAAACTCGCGCTCGAAGCGCCCTATTCCGGCGACGCCTATTCCGGCAAGAAGCTGCGCGAAGTCCCCAAGACCCTGCGCGACGCCATCGAGTCGCTCCGCAAATCGAAGATGCTCAAGGAAGCACTGGGGGAGAAAGTCGTCTCTCACTACGTCCACACCGCCGAGTGGGAACAGTTCGAATATGACCGCCGCGTCACCGATTGGGAGTTGAAGCGCGGGTTCGAGCGGTCGTAAACAGCCGCCAGCAACAATAGTAGGTGAGTGATGACCGAGACGGTCAAGATCGTGTCGCCCATCGATGGGCGCGTCTATGCCGAGCGAAAGACCGCGACCGGGGCGGAGATCGAGTCCGCAGTGGCCCGCGCCAAGCATGCCGAGAAGGCCTGGCGCGAAGTGACGGTCCGTGAGCGCGCCAAATTCCTCGAGCATTTTGTCGATGCGCTGATCTCCAGGAACGACGAGATCGTCCCCGAGCTCGCCTGGCAGATGGGACGCCCTGTCCGCTTCGGCGGCGAAAAGCGCGGCGTCGAAGAGCGCTCGCGCTATATGATTTCGATTGCCGAAGCGTCCCTCGCTCCCAGCGAGAAGCCCGGCAAGGAGGGTTTCACCCGCTACATCACGCGCGAGCCGCTCGGCACCGTGATGGTGATCGCGCCCTGGAACTATCCCTATCTCACCGCCGTCAACTCCATCGTGCCGGCGCTGATGGCCGGCAACTCGGTCATCCTCAAGCACGCCAGTCAGACCCTGCTGGTGGGTGAGCGTTTTGCCGAGGCGATGAAGGCGGCCGGCCTGCCGGATGGCCTCTTCCAGAACCTCATCCTCAACCATGCCGATTCCGAAAAGCTGATCGGCTCGGGCCAGATCGACCACATCAACTTCACCGGCTCGGTCGAGGGCGGACGCCGTGTCGAGCGCGCCGCCGCCGGCACGTTCGCCACGCTCGGCCTGGAACTGGGCGGCAAGGATCCGGCCTATGTCCGGCCCGACGCCAAGCTCGATCATGCCATCGAGAACCTGGTCGACGGCTCCTTCTTCAACTCCGGGCAGAGCTGCTGCGGCGTCGAGCGCATCTATGTGCATGCCGATGTCTATGACAAATTCGTCGCCGGTTTCGTCGAGAATGCCCGCGGCTGGACGCTGGGCAATCCGCTCGACGAAGACACCATTGTCGGCCCGATGGCGCACCATCGCTTCGCCGACCTGGTGCGCGAGCAGACGCTCGAAGCCCTGCGCAAGGGCGCCAAGAGCCACCTCAACTGGAAGCACGATCTGGACGAGGAGTCCTCGCCCTATCTCGCGCCCGAAGTCCTCACCAACGTCAACCACCAGATGGCGGTAATGCGCGAGGAAAGCTTCGGACCCGTTGTCGGCATCATGAAGGTGGCCGACGATGCCGAGGCGATCACGCTGATGAACGACAGCCCCTATGGTCTCACTGCCTCGATCTGGAGCCAGGACCTCGACGAAGTCGCCAAGCTCGGCGCCAAGGTCGAGACCGGCACGGTCTTCGCCAACCGCTGCGACTATCTCGATCCGGCGCTGGTCTGGACCGGTGTCAAGGATACAGGCAAGGGCGGCGCGCTCTCCGAGATCGGCTACGCCAACCTGACGCAGCCGAAATCCTATCATTTGAAGCACGTGTGAGATGACCGAGGGCGACGCTCGGGCCGTATTGAAGACCGCACTCGAGGCAAGCCAGATGCTGCACATCCTTGCGGCCGATCTGACTCAGCGGATGGGCGCGGCCGATGCGAGTGCCGTCCGGCGGAACATCGGCCACGTCCTCGCCGAGATCGACGAGCGTCTTCTGCAGCCGGTGTTCGCCGAACATCCCAAATACGAACCGCACAATTCAGGCGACGCCTGGCGGGAACTGGCCGAAGCGGTTGGCGCCCGAGACATGAGGGAAACATGACCAAGGCCAACTGGAACTACCCGACCTCGGTGCGCTTCGGCGCGGGTCGCATCGCCGAACTGCCCTCGGCGCTCGCCACCGCCGGCATCACCAGGCCGCTGCTGGTCACCGATGCTGGGCTGGTCAACCTGCCGGTGACGCAGAACGTCCTCACGATGCTGCGTGACGCCAAGGTCGATGTCGGCGTTTTCTCGGACGTCAAGCCCAACCCGATCTCGGCCAATGTCGAAGCCGGCATCGCGGTGCTGCGCGCTGGCGGCTATGACGGGGTCATCGCCTTTGGCGGCGGTTCCGGCCTCGACACCGCAAAGGTGATCGCCTTCATGGCCGGCCAGACCCGCCCGATGTGGGATTTTGAAGACATCGGCGACTGGTGGACGCGTGCCGACCCCAAGGGCATCTTCCCCATCGTCGCCGTGCCGACCACCGCCGGCACCGGTTCGGAAGTCGGCCGCGCGGGCGTCATCACCGACGAGACGACGCACACCAAGAAGGTGATCTTCCACCCCCTTATGATGCCCAAAGTCGTCATCGCCGATCCCGAGCTGACCACCGGAATGCCGGCCTTCATCACCGTGGGCACCGGCTTTGACGCCCTCGCCCACTGCCTCGAGGCCTATTGCGCGCCCGGCTACCACCCGCTTGCCGACGGCATCGCCGTCGAAGGCATCCGGCTGGTGCTCGAGAACCTGCCCAAGGTCGTCGCCAATCCGGGTGACATCGAAGCGCGCGGCCACATGATGAGCGCAGCCGCCATGGGTGCCACCGCCTTCCAGAAAGGCCTCGGCGCCATCCATGCGCTGAGCCATCCGGTCGGCGCGCTCTACGACACCCACCATGGCATGACCAACGCCGTGTTCATGCCCTATGTGCTGGTGGTCAACCGCGATGCCATCGAGGCCAAGATCGCCCGCCTTGCCGCCTATTGCGGTCTGTCGCCGAGCTTCGACGCCTTCCTTCACGCCATCACGGCGCTGCGCACCAAGCTCAATGTTCCCAACACGCTGCGTGACTTCAAGGTCGACGCCACCCAGCGCGACAAGATCGGCGACATGGCCATCGTCGACCCCACCGCCGGCGGCAACCCGATCGAACTGACGAAAGCACGGGCGCTGGAGATCTTCGACCGGGCGATGGAGGGGCGGCTGTAGCGGTCAGCCGAACGGCGACTGCGTGGCCATTGCGGGATAGAGGTCTTCCCATCTCGGATTGATGTCTTTGAAAAGCGCGATCTTCCAGTCGCGCTTCCACCGCTTGATTTGCTTCTCTCGTGCAATGGCGAAATCGATCGTCTCGTGCGCCTCGTACCAGACGAGCATGCTTACATTGTAGTCCTTGGTGAAGCCTTTCAACTCGTGCGACTTATGCTCGTACACCCGGCGAGTAAGGTTATTGGTCACGCCGACATAGAGCGTCCCGTTAAATCCCGAAGCCAGCATGTAGACGAAATAGGTCTTCCCCATACGGAAAACCTACCACCGGCTGTCATCCCTGCGGAAGCAGGGACCCACCCATCAGCCCGAGTGGAGGGAGAGATGGGTCCCGGGGCAAGCCCGGGATGACAATCGAGGTTGTGGCGAGATCCACGCCTAAGCGACCGACTTCACCGTCGCCAGCGCACCCTTCTCGAATAGCGATAGCACATGCCCCGTGACCACTTCGCGGAATGCTGGATCCCCCGGCAGGTCCGTGCCGAAGATCTCCGTCACACCCAACAGCCCGTCCACCAGCTTGCCAGCATCACCCCCTGCGGTGTCGGCAATGGCTCGCAGCCGCGCCGCATGCGGGTCCTTCACGTCGATCGCGCCGCCCTGCTCGTCCATGCCGGTGACATAGCGCATCCACGCCGCCACACCGAGCGCCAGCCGGTCGTATCTCTGCCCGGCTGCAATCCGGTCGCGGATCGTGCCCAGCAACCGCTGCGGCAGCTTCTGCGAGCCATCCATGGCAATCTGCCAGGTGCGGTGCTTCAGTGCCGGATTGGCGAAGCGCGCCAGCAGCGCGTCGCGATAGGCTTCCAGTTCCGATCGCGGCATCGGCAATGTCGGCATCACTTCCTCGGTCATCAGCCCGTGAATCAATGTACGCATGCCGGCGTCCGCAATGGCCTCGTTCACATACTGGTAGCCGCCGAGATATCCCAGATAGGCCATGGTCGAATGGCTGCCGTTGAGCATGCGGAGCTTCATCAGCTCGAACTGCTCGACCTCAGCGACCAGCTGAGCGCCGACCGTTTCCCAAGCCGGGCGGCCTTGCGGGAAATGGTCCTCGATCACCCATTGGGTGAAGGGCTCGGTCATGATCGGCCAGGCGTCTTCGGTCCCCGTCAGTTCGCGCACCGTGACGCGGTCGGCATCCGTGGTCGCCGGCACGATGCGGTCGACCATGGTCGAGGGGAAGGCAACATTCTTTTCGATCCAGTCGGCTAGGGCCGGGTCGCGCAGCCGGGCGAACTGCGTGACGATGCGGCCGACGGTCTTGCCGTTCGAGGGCAGGTTATCGCAGCTCATCACCGTGAATGGTGCGTTCCCCGCCTCGCGGCGCAGCTCCAGCGCACGCACGATCAGGCCCGGCGCGCTCACCGGCGCGGCCGGGTTGGCGAGATCGGCGACGATGTCGGGATGGTTCGGGTCGAGATTGCCGGTCGCCGGATCGTGGCAATAGCCCTTCTCGGTCACCGTCAGAGACACGATCCTGATGCGCGGATCGGCCATGGCGACGATGAGTTCGGGTCGCTGACTATTGGCATCGAGCACGTTGAGGATCGAGCCGATGACGCGCGCCTTGGTGCCGGCGGCATCGCGGATGGCAACGGTGTACAAGAAGTCCTGCGGCGCCAGCGCCTCCTTGGTGTCGGGCCGGCGCAGCGAGGCGCCGATGATGCCCCAGCTGGGGTCCTTGCCCAGTATATCGTCGACATAGACCGCCATATGCGCGCGGTGGAAGGCGCCGATGCCCAGATGCACGATGCCCGGGCTGACCTTGGCGCGGTCATAGGGCAGCGGGGTTTTGAGCGTCGACAGGCTTAGGCGCATCAGGGGTCCTCCTCGGGCGGCGGGACCATAGCGGAGGCAAGCAAGGGCTGCCATACCACTTTGGCCAAACCATTGCGCCGACGCATGATCCCCGGCATAAGCGGGCGGCCTAAAGGGAGGAACGACGTGGCGAAGCGCTTTGTCAGCATCGGCGAATGCATGATCGAGATGTCCGGCGGCGAGGGCGGCATGTACAAGCTCGGCTATGCCGGTGACACGCTCAATACCGCCTGGTACATGCGCGCGCTGCTGCCGGCCGAGTGCAGCGTCGACTATGTCACGGCGCTCGGCGACGACATGTATTCGGGCCAGATGAAGGCCTTCCTCGAAAAGGCCGGCATCGGCACCGGCGCCATCCAGATCCTGCCCGGCAAGCGCCCCGGCCTCTACATGATCCACCAGGAAAAGGGTGACCGCGTCTTCACCTATTGGCGCGGCCAGTCCGCCGCCAAGCAGCTCGCCGATAATCCGGCCGCCCTCGATGCGGCGCTCGAGGGCGCCGACATGGTCTATTTCTCCGGCATCACCATGGCCATTCTCGGCCCCCGCGCTCGCGGCAAGCTAATGAAGGCTATCGTCCGCGCCCGCGAGAACGGCGCCAGGGTCGTGTTCGACACCAATCTCCGCCCTGCCCTCTGGACCTCGCAGGCGGTTATGAAGTCCACCCTCACCGCCGCTGCGACTATCGCCGATGTGGTGATGCCCACCCATACCGACGAAGGCCCGGTCTTCGGCGACAAGGACCGTGAGGCGACGGCGCAACGCTATCTCGACCTCGGCGTAGAGGAAGTCGTGGTCAAGGACGGCGCCAATCCTGCGCTCGTCGCCCTGCAGGACGGCAGCCGCTATGAAGTCGCCGCCACCAAGGCCGACAAGGTGGTCGACGCCACCGGCGCCGGCGACTCTTTCAATGGCGGCTACCTGACCTCACGCATTGCCGGCAAGACTCCCGAAGAGTCCGCCAAGCGCGGTCATGCCGTCGCCGGTATCGTCATCGGTCACAAGGGCGCGTTGGTCGATCCGGAGCTGGTGAAAGCTTAAGGCTTCACCACGGCTTCATAGACCAGCCGGACGCCCAGCACGCCGATCAGCGCTGCCGCGACGCGGTCGATCCAGAGCTTGGCGCCGAGATACATCGCCCGCGGCTTGCTCGACGAAAAGGCCAGTGCCACCAGCGCGTACCAGGCGGTCTCCTGCAGAAAGATCAGTGGCGGCAGGGCGAAGTAGAGCCAGACCGGCGGGTTGGCCGGCAGCAGCGCGGCGAACACCGCGCCGAACACGGCGATGATCTTGGGGTTGGAGAGCTGGGTCAGCAGCCCGAGCCAGAAGGCGCGGGCGGCATTGGTCTGGCGCTCGCCGCCATGCTGCACGGCGACCGGCTCGGGCGCCCCCTGCCAGATTTTCCAGGCGAGATAGAGCAGATAGAGGCCGCCGGCGATCTTGAGCGCCATGAACACCACGCCGCCCTCGGCTATCAGCGTGCGCAGGCCCAGCACCGCCAGCGCCCCATAGAAGCAGGCGCCGACACCCATGCCGAGCGCCGCCGCCAGCCCCTCGAGCCGCGATTGAGCCACCGAGGTCCGCACCACGAAGACAAAGCTCGGACCGGGGCTGATGGCGCCCACCAGCAGCGCGCCGAGAATGGCGAACAGTGAAACGAAGTCAGCCATCACCACTTGCCCTCGTCCGAGGCGCAGTAGGCCAGTTCCACTGACGTCGACGTCCGCCCCAGCGCTTCGTTGCGGCGCGGATAGCGGCCGAAGCGCTTGAGCACCTCCTGATGGGCCAGCTCGTAGTCGATGTTTTCCTGAATGCCGAGCGCCTGGTGCAGCCGGAGGCTCTCTTCATGCACCTTGAGCGATTCCGAGTGCATGTAAGGCAGGTAGAAGAACATCCGCCGCTCGTGCGGCACCTGCTGATCGTGTCCGCCAGCGACTGCCTCCTGCGCCAGCGCCAGGGCCATGCCGTCGGTAGCGAAGGCACGCGCCTGCCCGCGGTAAATCTGGCGCGAGAACTGGTCGAGCACGATGATCTCGGCCAGCCGGCCCTCCGGTGTCGCCCGCCAGGTCCAGGCCTCGCCCGCCGCCACCGCCATGTGGGTCTCGGCGAACTCCGCCGTCAGCTTGGCGTCGAAGTCCGGTCCACCGCCGAACCATTGCTCGCGGCCATGCTGGACGAACCAGAACTGCAACACATCGGCGGCTGTTTTCATTACGGCTCTCCCCTTTGCCCCGTCCCTAGCATTTTGACCGGCCGCTTTCACCCTTCATTGGCGACTTCGGGCCGACAATGCAGACAACTCGAAGGAAATTGTCGCGATGCGCCTCGTCAAACTCGAGGGCCATGACGGCCCCATCTGGCTCAACCCCGAGCATGTCGTCGCCGTTCGCAAGGCGCTGCGCGACACCAAGGTCGAGACCGTCTCGGGCATGCACATGGTGCGTGAAGAACCCGACGTCGTCGCCCGCCTGCTCGGTGCCGACGAACTGGCCAAGAACATCACCGCCAAGGCCGTGCTCACCTACGAGCCGGAGTAGCTTTCGCCGGCCCTCGGCAGCGGCTAAGAGAGTGCCGTAAACGAGGAATCCGGATCAATGAACTTCGCCAGCGACAACTGGGCCGGTGCCACCGAGGCGGTCATGGCAGCGGTGCAGCGGCACAATGGGGGCTTTGCTCCGGGCTATGGCGGCGACCCGCTGACCAAGGCCGTCGGGCAGCGCTTCTCAGAGATTTTCGAGCGCGAGGTCGAGATCTTCTTCGTCGGCACCGGCACGGCCGCCAACGCGCTTTCGATGGCTGCTGCGGGTCGGCCGGGCGGGCTGGTCTTTGCCACCACCGAGGCGCATATCCAGAACGACGAGTTCGGCGCCACCGAGTTCTATTCGGGCGGCATGAAGATCATCCCGGTCGCCAACGCGGCCGGCATCATGGACCCGGCAGCGCTCACCGCGACCATCGCGCGCTATGGCGGCCGCTTCGGCATCCCGACGGTGCTGTCGCTCACCAACGCCACCGAATGCGGCACGGTCTACGATCCGGCGCAGGTGGCCGAGCTTGCCGCCATCGGCAAGTCCAATGGTCTCGCCGTGCATATGGACGGCGCCCGCTTCGGCAACGCGGTCGCCGCGCTCGGCGTGTCGCCGGCCGATATCACCTGGAAGGCCGGGGTCGACCTCCTCTCCTTCGGCGGCACCAAGAACGGCTGCATGATGGCCGAAGCGATCGTCGTGTTCGAACCCGGCAGGTTTCCGAACCTGCCTGCTTTGCGCCAGCGCGCCGGCCACACCGCCAGCAAGGCGCGCTTCATCGCGGCGCAGTTCGAGGGTTATTTCGAGAATGGCGGCTGGCTAAAGACGGCCGCCCACGCTAACGCCATGTCGGCGCGGCTGGCAAAGGGCCTCGGCAACCGCCTTGCCTGGCAGAGCCAGGCCAATGAGGTCTTCCCCATCCTGCCCAAGAGCACGATCGAAAGGCTCCGCGCCGCCGGCGCCGTGTTCTACGAGTGGCCGGCGGACGGCGTCGGGCCGGACGACGACTGCATCCGGCTGGTGACGAGCTTTGTCACCACCGAGGCCGAAGTCGACCGGTTCCTGTCGCTGCTCTAGGCCGCGACAGACACCTTCACCAGGTTCTGCGACGGATCGCGGGCTTGGAGACCCTCATTGGTGTCGGTCACCGCGACGCCGAGCGCAGTCAGCCGTCCGCGCACGTCATTGAGCGTCTTCACGTCCGGCACCACCACACCAAACCATCGCAGGCCCGCCGCATCGGCGGGAGCTGGCTTGGCATTCGGTCCGGCCCAGACGTTGAAGGCAATGGCGTGCGGCGTATAGTCGAGGCCGACGTCGCCCATGCCGAACGAGCGGATGATGAAGAGCCCGCCAAAGCCGATGCCGTCGCGATAGAAGCGCATCGCATCCTCGAGGCTGTTCACATGCACATGCACGTGCCCAATGCGCGTACCCTCGGGCATGCGCGGCGGGACGGCATTGATTTCGCCGTCGATCTCGGCGAGCAGGCCATCGACATCGATCGGCTCGCGGCCCGAATGCTTCTGCCCGTCGGTGGTGGTGGCGTAGTTGCCCGATTCCGGGTCCCCCAGAGTGCCGCGCCAGGGCGTCTCGAAGGTGATCTCGATGCCGTTGCCATCGAAGTCCCAGAGATAAATCGCTTCCGACACCAGGAGATCGGTAGGCGAGACGCGGACGCGGCGCTGCAGCGCCCGCACCAGAAACTGCGCGAAATCCTTGCGCGTCGGCACGTGGATGGCGACGTGATAGAGGCCGGTGGTGTTTTGCACCACAGGACGCTTGGCGCCCAGTTCGAGCACGATCAGCACCCTGCCGCCGATGCCGAGATCGAGGGCTTCGCCATTCTCTCGGATGATGTCGAGCCCAACCACGTCCTGCCAGATGGCCAACGCCTTCTCCCGGTCGGTCACGGCGATGCGCACGGGACCAAGCGTCGTGGCGAGCGGCAACTGTGGGGCGGAACGGACCGCGGTCTGGGATTCGGGGTTGATCATGTTGTCTCCTGCGAGCGAACCTCCGCTCAGCCTGCGTTCATTTTCTCCGATATAGGTCTGACGCTCGGGCAAGACCATCCGGCTTGTACTGAAGGGATCGTTCACGCCAGCGAGCCAATCATTCTGCGCTGGGCGTCATCGGGGAGACATTGCAATGAAGAAGCTCATCATCGCCGCAACGCTCGCGCTGCTCTCGGCCGGCCCGTCACTCGCGGCCTGCTACGAGGATATCGGCTGCACCGACGAGGACAAGTTCCGCAAGTCGGACCTTTCCGACTTCTCGTGCCAGATCCTATGGGATGTGCGAAACACGATCTACAAGGAAAACGGCTACTGCTTCCAGACCAAGCGGGCTCGCAACTATTTCGGCAACGAGGGCTGCTACATCGACGACATGGAAGACGTCAAAATGAGCTCGATCGAGCGGCACAATGTCGGGCAGATCGTTGCCGTCGAAAAGGCGCTCGGCTGCTAAGGGCCAAATCCCACTAGAATTGGGGCGCGGGTCCCAGTCCTCCCGCGCCCCTGCACGTCCTTGACCCGGACAGCTCGGGCTCAGGCGGCAATGAAACGGCGGCGATATTCGCTCGCCAGCCACACGAAGAGTGTCGCCACGACGAGGCCGCCAATCATCTGCGGCCAGTCGATCCCTGCCAGGAGGCTGGCGATCTGCCCCACTGCATTGAACGGCTCGGGCGTCATGAATTGCGCCTCGAAGGTGCCGTCATGGTCGACGAACTGCAGGCGCTCCTTGATGAAGGCGAGGAAGTGAACATCGACCACGATGTTCTCGAGCAGGCTGATCACGCCCGGGATCAGGAAGGCGAGCGGAATGCTCCAGCGTCCCGCAACCGTCGACAACATACCGACCCAGGCAAAGAACGGCGCGTACCAGAGCAGTCCGAGGATCACGAAAACCAGGTCGAACAGCAGCACCTGACCGGCCGATCCCAGCAGACCCGCAAAATTGGGTAGAACCGCCGTCGGCAGCTTGAACACCATGATGGTGGCAATGCCGGTCGCAATCGCCATGCCGATGATGGTTGCGGCGAAGATCAGGGCCGGGAAGATGGTCCCGCCCGCCAGCATCTTGGCGCCCAGCACCTTGAAGTCCGAGACCGGCATCGACTTCCAGAACAGCATGGAATTGTTGCGGCGGTCGGCGCTGAAGGCGTCGGCATAATAAAAGAACAGCGTCACGAGCAGGTAGAGAAACCACAGCGCACTGGTGAAGAGGTAGGCGATCTCGAACAGCTTCAAGCTGCTCAATCCCACGGCGAAGCCACGCGGACCGACCTTGTCGAAGCCGATGGCCGAAACCATCACCAGGGCGAAGAGCCCGAGGATCACCAGCGGGGCATAGAGGAAGGCCCCCCGATGCTCCAGATATTCGCGCTGGATCAGGGCAGTGATCGCCTTCATGACGCCGCTCCTCCGCGCTGCATCAGCGCCACGAAAAGATCGCTCAGCGTCGGCGTCGATACCTTGCCCAGCGGCTCGAGTTCGTCGCGATCGACGCCGTCGAACACCATCACGGTCTGGCCGAAGCGGGTCTCGGAATAGACCGGCCCCAGCGCTTGTGCGGCCGCGGCATTTTCCGGGTCCACCACCAGTTGGCTGAACTTGGTCGAGACGGTCTCCATCTGCATGTGCAGGATCAGTTCGCCGTCGCGGATGAACATGATGTCGGAGAGCATGAACTCGATCTCGTCCACCTGGTGGGTGGTGATGATCAGCGTCCGCTCCTCGGTCATGTAGTCTTCGAGCAGCCGGCGGTAGAAGCGCTTGCGATAGGTGATGTCGAGGCCGAGCGTCGGTTCGTCGAGGACGAGCAGCTTGGCGTCGATCGCCATCACCACCGCCAGGTGCAACTGCGCGATCATGCCCTTCGATAGGTTCTTGATCTTGGCGTCCATCTTGACGTCGGTGCCGTCGAGAAAGCCGCGCGCCTTCTCCTGGCTAAAGTTGGGATGGATGTTGGTCAGGAGCGCAAAGAGCTCGCGCACCCTGAGGAAGCGCGGCAGGCTGGCGACGTCGGAGATGAAGGCGACGTTCTGCATCAGCGCCGCCCGCTTGGCATAGGGATCCTCGCCCAGCACCCGCACCGTGCCCTCATAGGAGGTCAGGCCGAGCAGCGCATTGAGCGTGGTGGTCTTGCCGGCGCCATTGTGGCCGACGAGGCCGTAGATGCGTCCGGCGGGAATATCGAAGTCGAGCCCATGGAGGATTTCGGCGTGGCCGAAGGTCTTGCGGAGGCCGCGCGCCGAGACGATCGGAGCAGGGCTGGTTTGAGCCAGATCATTCATTGTCACTGCCTTGGTTGAGGAGTTGCTCGGGCGAGAGTTCGAGGGCCCGGATCTGCTGGACGATGCGGGGCCACTCCTCGGCGAGGAACTTGCTGCGTTCGTGGGCGAGCAGTTTCTCGCGCGCCCCGTCGTTGACATACATGCCCATGCCACGGCGGCTCTCGACGACGCCGATGTCCACGAGCGACTGATAAGCTTTGGTCACAGTCAGGGGATTGACCGAGAGGTCGGCTGAAATCTGCCGCACGGACGGCAGCACGTCGCCTTCCTTGGCGGTCCTCTTCAAAATCATCTCGATGATCCTTTGCCTGATCTGGACGAAGATCGGTTGGGTATCGTTGAACTGGCTCATCGCCGTACCTTGTTGGTGTTCTAGTTATGTAGCACACTAAAACAGGATGTCAACAGGCGTGGGAACATGCGCCGGAAAGCCACGTTGGTCCGGCAGCACAGAGGAGAGACGAAATGGCTTCCCCGCCCATCAACCGCGCCAAATTCATCGACATCCCGTCGCTGCTGATCATGACCCTCGCCGTGGCCATCCCAGCGCTGATCATGATTGCGACGTGAGGGGCGGCACTTCGCCGACACTTGGCAGCAAACCGTCACTTAGGCGGCGGTTAAGGCGTACACCTCTCACTCGGTCCCTCGCCCCTCAGGGGAGAGGGGCAAGCAAAGCCTTTGAGCGAAGCGAACGAGCGGCGCTCGGGTACGGGGTGCAGCGTCTCACCTTGCACTCGCTGCGCCGTTACGGCCCCCCTCTCCCACCCACCAGCTGTCATCCCGGGCTTTGACCCGGGACCCATCTCTCCTCCACTCGGGCGGATGAGTGGGTCCCTGCTTTGCGCAGGGATGACAGTGGCGTGTGGGGATGGGTCACGACACGCGCCCTACGATCACACGACAGAAGTTCATGGCCCGCGCTTACGCTCAAGGGGTCACTTTGTGATGCACACCATTGGACTTTGCCGTCACCTTTGCGTCATCCGTCGTTCAGATTTTCAGTAATCAGTTCAGACGTTTGTCAGAAATCTGCACCGACTTATCCCCGCGCTTCCCGAGTGAAGTAGAGTC
>JAEZKB010000097.1 GCA_023415605.1 Pseudomonadota bacterium | reverse complement strand
AAGGTTCTCTACAGCATCGCCAAGCGAAAGGATCTCGCCGATCTCCGCGCCTCCCCGATCGCCGGCAGCATCGACCGCTTCAATCGGGTGATCGCCCGCCATCATGTGCCTGAGCCGGTGACAATCGATCGCGAGCGTGACGTCGCGGTGCAGCAGTACACCGGCGGCACCACCGGGCTGCCGAAAGGGGCGATGCTCAGCCACGCCAACATCGCGGCCAACATGAGCCAAATCGACGCTTGGGGTTGTGGCCTTTTCTACCCTCCCACACGCGTCGTTGCCGTGCTACCCTTCTTCCACATCTTCGCGATGACGGTCTGCATGAACGTGCCGCTCTGCAACGGCGCGCAGGTGGTGATGCTGCCGCGCTTCGAGCTCAAGGCCTTTCTCGACCTCCTGACCCGGACGGGCGCCAATGTGCTGCCGGCCGTGCCGACGCTCATCGCGGCGCTGGCCAAGGCCGGTGACAAAGCCAAGGGCCCGCTCGAATGCGTCGAGGTGGTCGTCTCGGGCGGCGCGGCGCTGCCGCAGGAAACACGCAACAACTTCGCAAAGGTGTCCAAGGCTCTGCTCGCCGAAGGCTATGGCCTCACCGAAGCCTCGCCGGTCGTGTGCTGCTCGGCCCTGCGCGTGCCGTCCAAGCACATGTCCATTGGGCAGCCGGTGCCAGCCACCGACATCCGTTTTGTCGATATCGAAAGCGGCAAGGAAGCTGCGCTCGGCGACCGCGGCGAACTGCAGGTCAAGGGCCCGCAGGTGATGCTCGGCTACTACAACAACGAGGAGGCCACCAAAGAGGCCTTCATGGACGGCTGGCTGCGCACCGGCGACGTCGGCTACATCGACACCGACGGCTACGTGTTCCTCGTCGACCGTATCAAGGATCTCATCATCTGCTCGGGCTTTAACGTCTATCCGCGCACCATCGAGGAAGCGCTGCTCGAGCATGCGGCGGTGGATGAGACCAACGTCATCGGCGTCCCCGATACGTATCGCGGCGAAGCCCCGGTGGCCTTCGTCAAGCTCAAGGAGGGGCAGTCGGTCACGGAGGCGGAATTGAAGAAATTCCTCGCCGAGAAGATCAACAAGATCGAAATGCCCAAGGAAATCATCTTCAAGGACGCGCTGCCCAAGACGTTGATCGGCAAGCTTTCCAAGAAGGAGCTCCGCGAGGAGTACAAGGAGAGGACGCAAAAGCGTGAACCGGCCTGAGCCACACAATCGCGACCTCTTCGCGATCGCCGACCTTGCCAAGGAGTTCGGTATCTCGACGCGCGCTATCCGCTTCTATGAATCCAAAGGCCTGCTGACGCCCGAGCGCGTCGGCGCGACCCGCATCTTCCGCCGCCGCGATCGTGCCCGGCTGATACTCATCCTGCGCGGCAAGCGGCTGGGGTTCTCCTTGCGCGATATCTCGGAGTATCTGAGCCTCTACGACGCCCATTCGCAGACCGCCCAGGTCAACATGCTTACCGAAATGGTCGACAAACGCTTGGCGCTGCTCGAACGGCAACTGTCGGATCTGCAGACGACCATCAGCGAGCTGCGCGAAATCCGGAAGCTGGCCACCGAGCGCATCGCCCAGTCGGCTTAGGCCGCGCCGCGAATTTCGTGCTGAGCTGTGTAGCTCTGGGCCCAGACCTCGAGTTCGTCGGGCGGCAGGGCCTTCGAGAACAGGAACCCCTGCAATACGTCGCAATCGAGCGCCTGCAGGAAGCGGCGCTGAGCATCGGTCTCGACGCCCTCCGCGACCACCTGCAGCCCGAGGCTCTGGCCAATGCGGATCACCGCGGTGACCAGCGTGCGGGCATTGTCGCTGTCTTCGAGCCC
Source organism: Pseudomonadota bacterium (assembly GCA_023415605.1). Lineage (GTDB taxonomy): Bacteria > Pseudomonadota > Alphaproteobacteria > Rhizobiales > Devosiaceae > Devosia_A. The sequence goes on along the minus strand of JAEZKB010000097.1, from coordinate 9,990 downwards.
TTGCATGAAGCTACGGTCGATTTTGAGTTCGTGCACTGGCAGCCGCGCCAAGTGGCTGAGCGATGAATAGCCGGTGCCGAAATCATCCATCGAAATGCGCACGCCGTGCTCGTGGAGCGCATGGGCGTTCTCCAAGGCCACCGGACAATCTTCCATCACTACGCCCTCGGTTATCTCGACAGCGAGCCGGCCGGGCTCGATGCCGTGCCGCTTTAGCGCGTTAGCCACGGCCGGCTGCAGCTCACGCGTGCGGAAGTGCACCGGCGAGATGTTGACCGAGATCGACGGCACCAAGAGCCCCGCCTCGTCCCAAGCCTTGAGCTGGCGGCAACCCTCGTCGAGCGCCCATTCACCGATGGCCTCGATCAGCCCAGATTCTTCGGCAAGCTTGATGAAGCGGTCGGGCGAGACGTCACCAAGTTGCGGATGCCTCCAGCGCGCTAGCGCCTCAACCCCGAGCATCTTGCCGTCAACGGCTGAGACCTGCGGTTGATAGCGCAGCGTTAGGCCGCCCTCGGCAATGGCTTCGCGCAGCGCCACGCTGAGCAGCAGCCGGTCCTGCGCCAACTGGTTCATATCCGCCGAGAAGAAGCGGTGCCGCGCCCTGCCCTCGGCCTTGGCTTGGTACATGGCCGTATCAGCATTCTTGAGCAGTGTATCCGTATCCTGCCCATCACGCGGATAGAGGCTGATGCCAATCGACGCAGAGATCGGCAGCGACAGACCAATAATTTCAGTGGGCTCTTCCAGCGCCGCATGCACGCGCTCAGCCACACTGGCAGCACGATCCGGATCGCAATCGTCGAGCACTACGACGAACTCGTCGCCGCCATGCCGGCAAATCACATCACCCGGTCGCAACTGCTTCTGAAGACGCGAGGCCACCTCGATCAGCAGCTCGTCACCAGCCGAGTGGCCAAGCGTGTCATTGACGTCCTTAAACCGGTCGATATCGAGAAAGAGGAAGGCCCGGCTCTGTTCGGACCCCGCTGCAAAGACCGCGTCCAGCTCGCGCCGCAGCATCGCCCGGTTGGGCAGGCCCGTCAGCGTGTCGTAGTAGGCCAGCTTGGCGATGCGCTGCTGCGACTCGTGCCGCTCCAGCGCCAGCATGCAAAGCTGCACGCAAGCCGCCACGATGCGCTCGTGCGAGACGCCGGGACCACGCTTGCTGCGGAAATAGAAGGCAAAAGTGCCGGCGACGCGGCCATCGCGTAACTTGATCGGACTCGACCAGCAGGCCTTCAATCCCGCGGCTAGCGGCAACGCGTTGAAGGGCAGCCAACGTGGGTCGGCCGAGATGTCCTCGACGGTGACAGGCTCGCCCAGGAAGGCGGCCGTGCCGCACGATCCCACCATCGGACCGATCGGCGCGCCGTCGACGATAGCCGCGAAGGCTGGTGGCAGGGACGGCGCGGCCAGCGGCCGCAATCTGCCTCCAGCATCGACAGCGAGGATCGACGACACCACCTCCGGGAAGATCGCCTCCACCCGTCGGCAAATGATGTCCATGATCTCAGTCAGCGGTCGCTCATGCGCTACCGCCTCCAGCACGTCGCGTTGCAGCGCCTGCACCTGCCGCGTCTCAGTGGTGTCTTCCATAACCCCGACGATGTGCTTGAACGACCCGTCGCCATCGAACACCGGACGCAGTGTCAGCGTAACCCAGACCTCGCCGCCAAACTTGTCGAGCGTGCGGACCTCTTCGCGGATCTCCCGCCCCCGCATCAGTTCGGACCACAACCGCTGGTAGTCCGATTCCTTGTAGTGCGGCGTGCCTAGCACTTCACGGCCGCGCCGGCCGATAACCTCATCGGCAGTGTAGCCGAACATTTCGGTAAAGCGGCGGTTGACGAAGATGAGATTGGCCTGCTCGTCGGTGATGTAGAGCGCAAAGCTCGGCTCATTGGCGGCGAGCGCCAGCAGTTCCTGCTCACTCCAGCGCTTCTGCGCCCGCTCATTACCGGCGTCGCCCATTGGCATTCTGCCTCCACGAGGTGAGACTTCCTCGTGGACAAATCTAGCGCCTGCGGCGGTAAACAAATGGCCACCGACCCGGATGCAATACGCGGCAAGAATTACCGCAATTACACGGATGGTTGCAGAAGTGTTGCCGCCTACCGTCTGCCTCGCGGCTTGAAATTCGCGGTCATCGGATCGGGCTTTTTCGGCCGCCGCCAGTTCTTCGGCGGAGCGGCCACCGGAATGTTCGTACCAAGCCCCATTTCGCCCGGCGGCGGTTTGCGAATCAGCCCGCCGCCCCGCAACCCCTCGATTTCGTTCCGCAGAGCTGCGGCCTTCTCGTAGTCCTCCGCCTCGGCGGCCTTGGCCATCTGGGCGGTGAGTTCGGCGATCTTGCGATCGATGGCGGCGAGCGACATCGTGAACCACTCCTAACTGGCGGCGAGGAAAACCTGCATGTCTTCGAGCGTCGCTGCTTCGCCAGCCGGCTTGTCCCAACGTATCCGGTTGATGCGTGGAAAGCGAAGTGCAACACCCGACTTGTGCCGTGTCGACTCCTGCGCGCTGTCGAATGCCACCTCGAACACAAGCTCTTTGCGCACTTCGCGCACCGGCCCGAAACTGGCAACGGTGTTATTGCGCACCCACTTGTCGAGTTGTTTCAGCTCCTCGTCGGTGAATCCGAAATAGGCCTTGCCGATGGGCACGATCTCGTTCCCCTTCCATACCCCGAACGTGTAGTCCGAGTAGAAGGACGAACGCTTGCCGTGACCGCGCTGGGCGTACATCAGGATGGCGTCGACAACGTTCGGGTCGCGCTTCCACTTGTACCACAGCCCTTTGGGCCGTCCCGGCACATAGGGCGAGGTGCGCAGCTTGACCATCACGCCCTCATGCCCATGCTCATCGGCACCTCTCCGGCGGAGTTCCGCCAGCTCTTCCCAGGAGGCAAAGGGCAGCACCTCGGAAAGGTCCATGCGCGACTGCGGGTGCTTTTTGAACCAAGCCTCGAGCCGAGCCCGCCGCTTAGTCCAGCTCAACGCACGGATATCCTCGCTGCCGTCGAACAGCATGTCGTAGACACGGATGAAGGCGGGAAATTCGCTAAGATGCTTAGCGCTTGCGACCTTGCGGTTGAGCCGCTGCTGCAGATCGTTGAACAAAGCCGGCTCGAAGTCGCGCCCGACCAGTAACTCGCCGTCGAGCACCGCGTCCCCCATCACAGCCTCGACCACATCCGGGAAGGCAGCAGCGATATCGTCGCCGGTGCGCGAGAACAGCGACACCTGCCCCTGCGAGGCAATCACCTGCACGCGGATACCGTCCCACTTCCACTCGGCGGAGAAGTCGGCCGGATCGAGCTTCTCGATGTCCTTCTCCTCGTCGATAGGGTTCGAGAGCATCATCGGATGGAAACGCGCCGCATGGTCGATGTCCGGCCGCTCTTCGCGTCCATCTAGCCAGGCGAAAAGATCGGTGTAAGGGAGCTTGATGCCGTGCCAGACCTCCTCGATCTCCTGCAGGTCCTTGCCCGACATTTCTGCCAGCGCGGTCTTCGCCAGCCGCGCCGAGAGGCCAATGCGCAATGCCCCGGTGGCGAGCTTCACCAGCGCCCAGCGTTCGTTGATCTCCGCCCGCGTCAGCAGCGAAGCGATGAGTTTGGGCAGCTCCGCCTTGCTGGTCGTGTTGAAGAGTTCGATCAGATCGGTGAGCGACGGCAGCTCTTCGTCGCCACCGTGATGCGGCCAGATCAGCGCAATTGTCTCGCCGAGATCGCCGACATAGTCGTAGCTCATGGCGAACAGCGCTGGATCGACCTCCGCCGTCACCACCTCGCGCAGCACTGCTGGCTTGACGTTCTTGAAGGTCAGCGCGCCCGTGAGGATGGCGAGGGCAAAGCCGCGATCGGGGTCGGGCGTGCGGACGAAATAGTCTTTCAGCGCCTCGATCTTGCGGTTGCGCGACGGCGTCAGCGCGAGCAGCTCGAGGAGCTGCGCGAATTCCTTCATTCGCCCTCCTCCTCGCCGTCTTCATAGGCCTCGATGCGGAGCGGCTCCGCCGTCAGCCCCTGCTGCTGGCTCCAGTAGACCAGTGCATCCTCGCGACCATGGGTGACCCACACCGTTTCCGCTTCGGTGGCTTTGATGGTCTCTCGCAGCTCGTTCCAGTCAGCATGGTCGGAGATCACTAGCGGCAGTTCGACGCCGGATTGCCGCGCCCGTTGCTTGACCGACATCCAGCCCGACGCCACCGAGAGCACCGGATCGGGCAGCCGCCGGCTCCAGCGGTCTTTGATGGCCGAGGGCGGCGCGATAACGATCTGCCCGGCGAGTTCGGCCTTGGGCACATCGAGCGAATGCCGCAAATCGCCCAAAGAAATGCCGCGCTCTTCATAGAGCGCGCAAAGCCGTACCATGGCGCCATGCAGATAGATTGGCTTGTCGTACCCTGCCTCTCGCAGCAGCGAGATCACCCGCTGCGCCTTGCCCAGCGCGTAGCAGCCGATCACATAGGCTCGCTCGGGATGCGCCCGCGCCGCCTTGAGCAGCTTGCCGATCTCATCTAGCGGATCGGGATGCTGGAACACCGGAAGGCCGAACGTCGCCTCGGTGACCAAGAGGTCGCATTGGACCAGTTCGAACGGCTGCGCCGTCTTGTCCGGCCGTGTCTTGTAATCGCCGGTAACCACGATGCGCTGGCCCTGGTACTCCATCAGCACCTGCGCCGAACCCAGGATGTGCCCGGCAGGGAAGAACGTGATGGTGACACCATCGACATCGAGCGGCACGCCATAGTCCAGCGCCTGGAAGCGACCGGCACTGTCCTCGCCGTAACGCACCTTCATGATCGCGATCGTGTCCGGCGTCGCGAGCACCGCCCCGTGCCCCGAGCGCGCATGGTCGCCGTGTCCATGAGTGATGATCGCACGCGCCTGCGGCTGCGGCGGATCGATGTAGGCATTAATCGGCTTGACCCGCAGGTCCCGGTCGAGAAAGGGCGTCATGGCCGACTCCAACGCCGTACCATCGGCTCCGGATGCATTATCGTGCCACGATCAACAGCGACCGCGCGGCAGCCAGGGCGAGGAAGGCGAGCAGCCAGCGCTGGTCGCCGCCAGGATCTGAGAAGAATGGTTGATCGACGAAGTCGCGCGGTTCGCGCAGCCGTCTTGCCGGAACGCGCAGCAAGCCACCGACCTTGCCGATCAGCGCGCCCTGTATCGGCGACACGCCCTCATGGGGCATGAACGGAATCTCGCCCGTCTGCCAGCGCCCGACATCGCCCGCCGGATCACGGGCGACGACGTCGGTCTTTCCCGTCACGAGCGTGCCGAGCGGCTCCCCGTCAAAGGTGACGTCGTACGTTTTGAGCGGATCAAGCTGCCACGGCCAGACGATGCCTGGCGCGGCCTCGAGTTCGATCGTGGCATCGGCCGTATCGAGGATGATCGTCTCGCGGGTCGAAAGCAGTGCAGTGCTGTGTCTCACCCATAGCGTCGCCACCACGCGATCGTCGCCCGGAGCGGCCCGCAGCACCGTCTCTACGCTTTGCCGCGTCGAGGTTTTGTGTGCCTGCCAGCGCGGGTCGAGCACGGCCGTGGTGAGATAGTCGTAAATGTTGCCCGAGGGCTCACGCGAGCGCTGTGGGACCTCATCGCGCCGGAAAAAATTGCTTAGATACCAGACGGCGACCGCCACCATGAAGATGGCGACGACGCCGACCAGCACCAGTTGCGTCATCTGCCAGCTGTCGATCAAAGCACCTTGGTGACTTCGAGAAACGGCCCGCGCTCGTCGTTGGCCGCTTTGATGGCCGTCTCCGAACCCAGCACCACTACCCGACCATACTTCGCTACCTGGTCCAGCGCATCGGCCAAAGCGAGAAAATCTGCATTGCTCGCACCGAGGATCTGCTCACGGCGGCTTTGCCGCGCCTCGTCCGTGTCGCCGATCAGCTCCCAGACCATGGACACGAAGCCCTTGGCATCCGGCAGCCGGTAGGCATCGACCGAGCCGATGACGCCGATGATCGAGCGGGTAAGATCTTGCTCGCCCACCGCCTGGCGCAGGAAGCTGGCTGCCTTGTCGTAATTGTCGATGGTGCCCAGCAGGTTCGGGTCACGGTACGAGGTGAACGCGAAGCCCCGCGAGAAAATGTCGAAGCTCGAGGAGCCGCCATAGGCGCCGCCCTGCACGCGCACCTTGTCCCACATGTAAGTCGTGTTGAGATGCTTGATGGCCACCGCCGTACCGCCGGTCGGCTTGAAGCCGAAGGCGTCGAGATTGGCGCCCTTGGCCACATAGTTGACCTGGCCCGGAAAGGTGAGGCCTTCCGACCTCTGGTTCTCACTGAATCCCCAGCCCGAACCGGCCGGACCACTCGCCGGCAGGCGAGCAAGGAAGCTCTCGATCTGAGGCCGCACGCTGTCGATCATTGCGCCGTCGGCCGTGATGTTGACGACCATGTTGGCGCGATTGAGCAGAAGATCACGGAGCTGCTTGAGCTGCGCTTCGACGCCCGACCAATCGCTATCGATGCGGCGCGCGAGATCGCGCAGGAAGAAGTAATTGCTCACCCCGCCCATTTGTTCATTGGCCCAGTCGCTCTCGTTGAACTGGGCGCGCAACCGCATGCCTACGATGCCATTGCCCATGCCCGCCAGGGAGCTCTCGAACCCCGCCTTGCTCTCCAGCACCATCTGCCGGATGCGGTCACGATTGCCGAGTTGCGCGTCGGTCACGACATCATGGATGATGGCAAGCAGTTCCTCCACTTTGTCCGGCACTGCCTTGCCACGGAGCACCAGCCAGGCCGCCGTACTGGCGCCGTCGGTGCGAGTGGAGTTGACCCGCTGGAAGCCGATGCCACCGGTCGACCGTCCGATGCGCTGCGTCAGCGACACGAAATCCTGCGTGCTGGTGCCGGTCTGCAGCAGCGCCCGCGAGAACAGCGGGATCAACGGCAACAGGCTCCCAGGGATCGCCTGGATGTTGAAACCGAAATCGAGATAGAGCACGCCATTGGTAGGGAGCGGATGGGTGAAGGTCCTCACCCCGCCGATGCTTTCCCGCTCGATCGGGATGGACTTGTTGGTACGCGGCAAGTCAGCCAGCGTCAGCGTCGGAATCTTGGCGAGGTCCGCGGGGTTGTCCGGCGTCTCCTGCAGTTGCTTCAACTTCTCAGTGGTCTCGCGCACCAGTTCCAACGCCTCGGGCGTCATCGTCCGCTGCGCGACATCGAGCTTTTCGCGCTCTTCAGCCGCCTCGCGCGCCGCCTGGGTGGGATCGGCATTGAGTAACACGGTGGTGCGATGGGTGTTTTCGACGAACTGGGTGCGGATCAGGTTCTCGAATACGCGCTCGCCTCTCGCCAGCTTGCCCTTGAGCGCCGACAGCGGCGCCTCGAAGGTCAGCGGCTCCAGCGGATCGCCGCCATGCAGCCACGCCCGCATGGAACGAAACATCAGCGAAATGCCGCGCGGGAACGAGCCCGTATTGTTTTCCCGCATGGCGAACTCAAGCGAGTTGACTGCGGCCTCCACCGTCCCTTTGTCGATCCCGTCCTTGGCGAGCTTTTCCAGCGTCGCGAGGATCAACGTCTCGACGAGGTCCGCATCCTTCTCGTCGATGCCCTTGAGCCCGACGGTCCAGTAGGGCTGCTTCATGTCCTCGACGAAGCCGGAACCGGTCATCCCCTCGCCCAAGCCACTGTCGATCAGCGCCTTTCGCAGTGGCGAGGCCGGGGTACCCACGAGGATGTACTCAAGAATGTTGAGCGCCAGCACGGTTTCAGGATCGGTGAGTTCGTCGCTAAGCCAGTTGACCGTTACCATCGAGGTCTTTTTGCCCGCTTCAGCCTCGCTCGACGCATAGGTGTCGACGATCCGCTTGGGCTCGCTCCAGCGGGGCTGCAGTCCGATCTGGCTCTTGACCTCGATGCGGTCGAACTGGCCCAGATACTTGTCCAGGATCGAGAGGCGCTCCTCCGGATCGTCATCGCCGTAAAAGACAATGCGGGCGTTGGACGGGTGATAGTACTTCGAATGGAAATTCTTGAAGTACTCGTAGGTAAGATCGGGGATGGCTGCGGGATCGCCGCCGGAGTTAACTCCGTAGGTGGTATCCGGATAGAGCGAGAGCTGGCTCTTCTTACCTAGCACCGCCGCCGCCGAGGAATAGGCGCCCTTCATCTCGTTGAACACCACGCCCTTGTAGACCATCGGCCCCTGCGTGGAATCGAGCTCGTAGTGCCAGCCCTCCTGTCGGAATGTATCTTCGGTGATCAGGGGGAAGAACACCGCGTCGAGATAAACATCGACGAGGTTGTAGAAGTCCTGAAGATTCTGGCTGGCGACTGGATAGGCGGTCTTGTCCGAGAATGTCATGGCATTGAGAAAGGTATGCAGCGACCCTTTCAAGAGTTCCACGAAGGGCTTCTTGACCGGATATTTCCGGCTACCGCACAGCACCGAATGCTCTAGAATATGCGCCACGCCGGTCGAATCCTCCGGCGGCGTCTTGAAGGTGATACCGAACACCTTGTTCTCGTCGCCATTGGCGAGACTGAGGACTTCCGCTCCGGTCTTGATGTGCCGGTAGAGCTTTGCCGCCGAGCTGACTTCAGGGATGTTCTCTTCGCGGATGAGCTCGAAGGCAGGGTGTCCGGACATTTGCTGTCTCACTGTTCTGAACTGATGTCAGGCTAATCTAGGCAGCCCGGCCCCCCTCTGCCAGTGCCTTCAGGCGGATGTGAGGCTTGCAGCCGGCCGCCAGGATGGCATTGAGCGTGGCAGGTGCGACGCACCACTGCTCACATTGCGGCGCGTGCCGCGACTGTTCGGCGCGGCTTCGCGGATTAACGACCTACGGCAGCGGCACCGCTTAACAGGGCCTAAATCTGCCCTCGAATGCTCGACCTTACCTTCCGATCGTACCAGTCTTTGAGCTCTTCATGCAGCTCAGGTTCCAACGGCTCCACCTTGGTCGCGGCGACGTTCTGTTCGAGCTGGGCGGCGCGCGTGACGCCGGCGATCACCGTCGAGACAGCCGGATGGTCGAGAATCCAGCGCAGGGCGAACTGCGCCAGCGGCAGCCCTTTCGGCGCCAGGTGCTTGAGGTCATCTGCCAGTTCAATACCCGTCTCGAACGGCAGGCCGGAGAACGTCTCCCCGACATTGAAGAACTTACCGTCGCGGTTGAAATTGCGGTGATCCTTCTCGGCGAACTGCGTCTCCTTGGTCCATTTGCCCGAGAGCAGGCCCGAAGCCAGTGGCAGGCGGACGATGATGCCGACATTCTGCTTTTGGGCGACAGGCAGCACTTCGGTGGCGTAGTCCTGCCGGAACAGGTTGAAGATGATCTGCAGCGTCGTGCAGCCATCGGCCTTGAGGCAGATCAGCGCCTCCTCGACATTCTCGACGCTGGCGCCCCAATGGCGCATCAGCCCCTCGTCGCGGAGGTCGTCCATGATGGTGAAAATCTCGCCGTCGCGCAGCACCTCGGTGGGAACGCAATGAAGCTGCGCCAGGTCCAGCGTCTCGCCCCCGATGCGCTTCAACGACCCCGTCAGACTCTCCTTGATATTCTTCCGGTTATAGCCCTTCATCCCCGGAAACTGACTGCCGCGCCCAAGCTTGGTGGCGACGAACACGCCCTTCTTGTCCTTGAAGGCGCCGATCCGGCTCTCCGACTGGCCACCGCCATAGACGTCTGCCGTGTCCCAGAAGTTCACCTCCTGCGACCGCGCCGTCTTGAGGATCTCGTCGGCCGTCTGGTCATTCAGCGCGCCGAAGCTTTCGCCCAGCTGCCACGTCCCTAGTCCGATCTCCGATACCTCATAGCCGGTCTTGCCGAGCGTCCGCCGTTCCATCCATTTCCTCCAGGTCGTCGAACGGCCTAGTGCCGTTCTTTTGTCGCGTAGAACTCGATCTTGGGCCAGTCGCGTTTGGTGCGTTCGAGCCACCACTGGCTCTGCGCCAGGTAGACGGGATCGCCATACTTGTCCTCGGCCATTTCCATCTTGAGGGTGGAG
>JAEZKB010000229.1 GCA_023415605.1 Pseudomonadota bacterium | reverse complement strand
ATCTGGCGCAGCGCTTCGTGCGGGCGATGCGGGCCGCGGTTGCACTGGGGCCGCAAGTCCGCTAAGTCCCGGCGGTTTTCAGACTCCCTCGCAAAGGATGGCCGATGGCGGACTCCCGCTTCGATGTTCTCACCATCGGGAACGCAATCGTCGATGTGATCGCGCCGATCGATCCGGATTTCCTGAAACGCGAGGGGATGGAAGAAGGCATCATGCACCTGGTCGATGCTGAACGCTCAGCCTATCTCTACGACCGGATGCCTGCGCAGAAACGCCAGATTTCCGGCGGCTCGGCCGCAAATACCGCCGCCGGCGTCGCCTCGCTGGGCGGCAAGGCCGCCTTCATCGGCAAGGTGGCGGCGGACCCGCTGGGCGATGTCTTTGCCGACGACCTCAAGACGATCGGCGTCCACTATGGCGTTTCGCGCCTGCATGACGGGCCGGCCACGGCGCGCTCGATGATCCTCGTCTCGCCCGATGGCGAACGGACGATGAACACCTATCTAGGCGCCTGCCAGCAGCTGACTGTCGCCGACATCAAGGAAGACGAGATCGGCGCCGCGATCATCACCTACATGGAAGGCTATCTATGGGATCCGCTCGAGGCCAAGAAGGCCTTCGTGCAGGCGGCCCACTACGCCCACAAGCACGAGCGCGCTACGTCGTTCACGCTTTCGGACCCGTTCTGCGTGGGCCGCTACCGCGACGAGTTCCTCGACCTGATGCGGTCGAAGACCATCGACTATGTCTTCGCCAATGTCGAAGAACTGAAGTCGCTCTACCAGACGCAGGATCTCGGTGCCGCCGTGCAGCAGATCGCCAAGGACGCCGAACTCGCCGCCATCACCATGGGAGCCGATGGCGCCATGGTGGTCTATGAGGGTGAAGTCATCACCGTCCCGGCTTTCCCGGTCGGGCAGGTGGTCGACGCCACTGGCGCCGGCGACCTCTTCGCCTCGGGCTTCCTGCTCGCCGTGGCACGCGGCCAGGATCTGCAGATGGCGCTCAAGGCCGGGTGTCTCGCGGCTTCGGAAGTCATCTCCCATATCGGCGCCCGGCCAATGCTGGACCTTGAACAAATGGCCCGGGAGCACGGGATCAAGCTGGAGCGGCTGGTCGACGCGTAATCTCGCGTCCCCCTCGCCCCTCTGGGGAGAGGGTCAGGGTGAGGGGTAGCCCCACGTCACCTTGGTTGCGCTTGGCGCCCCTCATCCGGCCTTCGGCCACCTTCTCCCCAGAGGGGCGAAGGGACCACCGCACCTCTGGTGCAACCTAAATCTTCCGCAACTGCACTTGGTCGATGGTGTGGGCCGGACCCTTGGTCAGCACTAGGTCGGCGCGGCCGCGGGTTGGGAGGATGTTCTCGACCAGGTTCGGGACATTGATGGCTTCCCAAGCCCAGAGGCCGAATTTCTCGGCCTCCTCGAGGCTCATCTGGGAGAATTTGTGGAAGAAGCTCTTGGGGTCGGTGAAGGCGGTTTCGCGCAAGCGGCGAAAGCGCTCCATGAACCAGACGCGCAGATCGCCGATATCGGCATCGATGAAGATGGAGAAATCGAGGAAGTCGGAGGCAAACAGGATTGGCCTGCCGCTCTTGGGCAGCTCGCCGGGCTGCAGGATGTTGAGCCCCTCGACGATCAGGATGTCCGGCCGATCGACATTGAGGAATTCGTTCGGAACGATGTCGTAGACGAGGTGCGAATAGACCGGCACCTTGACGTCGGGCTTGCCGGACTTGATGTCGGCGAGGAAGGTCACGAAGGCCGCGCGGTCGTAGCTTTCCGGAAAGCCCTTGCGGTCCATAAGGTCCTTTTCTTCCAGCACCTTGGTGGGGAAGAGGAAGCCATCGGTGGTGACGAGATCGACCTTGGGGGAAGTCGGCCATCGCTGCAGCAGCGCCCGCAGAATGCGCGATGTGGTGGATTTGCCCACCGCAACCGAACCGGCGACGCCAATGATGTAGGGCACCTTGCGACCATCGGCGCCGAGAAAGCGTGTCGAGGCGCTGTGCAGCTTTTGGGTCGCCTCGACGTAAAGCGATATCAGGCGGCTCAACGGCAGGTAGATTTCCTCCGCTTCCTCGAACGAGATCGGGTCGGTGAGGGCGCGGAGGCGCTTGATGTCCTCAGCGCTCAGGGTCATCGGTTCGTCAGCGCGGAGCCGGGCCCATTCGGCGCGGGTAAAGCGGTGATAGGGCTCGAGCTCGAGCTTGCGACGGTCCACCGCCATCAGTTCTTCCCCCGTGAGGCTTTTTCGGCAAGGCCCGACTGGGCTGTGCGGCTTTCGAGTTCAGTCATCACCTCGTCGAGGCTGACCCCGGCCGCCTTGAGCACCACCAGCAGGTGGTAGAGCACGTCGCCCGCCTCGGCAGCGAGACCGGATTTGTCCCCGGTCACTGCCGCGATCACTGCTTCGGTGGCTTCCTCGCCCAGCTTCTGGGCGCACGTGTCGACGCCTTTCGAGAGCAGGCGGGCGGTGTAGCTTTCCTCGGGCGAGGCGGCGGCGCGCGTCATCACGCGCTGGTTCAGATCTTCGAGCGAGAACGCCATCAGAAATCTCCCCGGTCGTTGCGGACGGCGATGCCCTTCTTGGCTAGGTGGGCCTTGGCTTCGCCGATGGTGAAGGTGCCGAAGTGGAAGATGGAGGCGGCGAGCACGGCGGAAGCGTGCCCCTCCTTCACCCCCTCGACCAGATCGTCGAGCGTGCCGACGCCGCCCGAGGCGATCACTGGCACATGCACGGCATCGGAGACGGCACGCGTCAGGGCGAGGTCGAAGCCCGACTTTGTGCCGTCGCGATCCATCGAGGTCACCAGCAATTCGCCGGCGCCGCGCTCGACCATGCGAACGGCGAACTCCACGGCGTCGAGGCCGGTCGGGTTGCGGCCGCCATGGGTATAGATTTCCCATTCGTCGCGGTTGTGCTGCCCGGGCGCCTGGGTCTGGCGGCGACGGGCATCGACTGAGACCACGATGCACTGGTCGCCGAACTTGTCGGCGGCACGCGAAATGAAATCCGGATCGTTCACGGCGGCCGAGTTGATCGACACCTTGTCGGCGCCGGCGAGCAGCAGCTTCCTGATATCCTCGATCTTGCGGACGCCTCCGCCGACGGTCACCGGCATGAAGCAATGCTCGGCAGTGCGCGCAACGACGTCGAAAATGGTGTCGCGGCCTTCATGGCTGGCGGTGATATCGAGGAAGGTCAGTTCGTCGGCGCCGGCCGCGTCATAGGCCATGGCGGCTTGGACGGGATCGCCGGCATCGATCAGGTCGACGAATTGCACGCCTTTGACGACGCGGCCGTCCTTGACGTCGAGACAGGGAATGATGCGAACCTTCAGCATGGCGGGCGGGCGACCATATGCGGCGCTTGCCG
>JAEZKB010000067.1 GCA_023415605.1 Pseudomonadota bacterium | reverse complement strand
CGGAAGGGGTCTTTGATGGCGATCTCGCGGAGCTGAAGGCGCACAATCCTTCGGTGAAGTTCATGATCATGTCGGATCGTGAAGAGCCGATGAGCATACTAAAAGCCCTCGATCATGGAGCCTATGGCTACATACCGACGAGCCTGTCGTTGGAGGTCGTCATCCAGGTTCTGCAATTGGTGCGAGCGGGGGGCATCTACGTCCCGGCATCAAGTCTGGTCGCGCTGTCCAATCTCACCAAGGCGAAGTCGTCGAGTGATGAAGGAGAAGCATTGTTCTCCAGCCGTCAATTGGCAGTCGCAAAAGCGCTTCGAAAAGGGATGCCAAACAAGGTAATTGCCTATGAGCTCAACATGTGTGAGAGCACTGTGAAAATTCACGTAAGAAATATCATGAAAAAACTCAAGGCAAAAAATCGGACCGAGGCAGCTCTGTTGACCACGCAGCTTTTCCCCGACGGATCTTCCTGACAGCAGTGCCAGCAATGCCTCCTGAGTAGGATTGTTCTCTATTGGGTAGCATGATCTGAGAAAACGTCATGGTCTGCGAGCCACTCCTCGAATTTACGAAACGTCCAGCGCCGGGCGCCAAGGAACACCCTCTCGTTGCGATCGCAACTCCGGTTTATAACGGCGCTCGATTTCTTGAAGAGGCGATGGAGTGTGTTCAAGCGCAGACCTATCCAAATCTCGTGCATTGCGTTCTGGATAATGCGAGTTCGGACGCGACGCCGGCCATTATCTCGAAGTATCAGGAGCGCCGAGTTCCTGTAATAAGATATAGAAATACCGACACCGTTGCGATGATAGATAACTGGAACGCGGCCTTGCGCCTTGTTCCAGCCTCCGCCTCATACTTTCGAATTCTACCTGCGGATGACGTCATGTATCCGGACTGCATCCGGAAGATGGTCGAACTGGCGGAGCGCCGTCCCGAAGTGCAGATTATCGGGTGTCAGGAGATGGCGGGTGATACCTTGCTAGGAACCGACCTCCCAAAGGAGCGTGAGGTGTTCGATGGAAGGAGCATCGTCCAAGCGTCCCTACTTAACCTGATTCACGGGTTCCCGCATCTTCATTGTCTTTATCGCAAGCGCGTCGGCGACGTCATTGAGCAGTTTTACGATCCTGAGTTCAATGGTGAGCGACTTCTCGCGCTGGACATGGATGCAGCGATGCGCGTGTTGTCTCAAGGAGATTACGGCTTTGTTCATGAGCCCCTGGTGTTCACGCGCCTCCATGGCGAATCTGTAACGTCGGTCGAGGTGGCTCCGCAGCGCATCAAGATGTGGTCGGAACTGCAATTGATAGATCGCTGGGGGCGGATCAGTTTTGACAGCGAGAGCGCGTTTACCGCATGTCGGCGGAAGCATCTGCGCTATTACTATCGACACCTTTTGCTCTGGCAGATTACCGGCCGGCGGGAATTGGTCGACCTCCATAAAAGGTGGTTAAGCGTCGAGGCTGCCCTGCCTACGGCACTGGATTATCTGAAGGCGGTGTTGGAGTGGCCATATCTCCAACTCGATCGAGGGTGGCGCGCGGCGCTCACAAAGGCGGGATTTGGATCGCACTTTAGGCTTTCGATCTAGGCCGCTTGCTGGATGGCTCCTACCTCATTTCGTCTTCAAGAGTAGCCGATAGATAGCTGGCGGAGAGAAGTCTTCGAGCCGAATCTGAATCGGCGTACAGCGTTCGTTGCTGCAATCCGAGTTTTAAGTCAGTCGAATGCTTCTTACGTATCGTAACCATCTCGTCATCGGGGCCGCGACTGCCGTTCGCAACAATGATGGCGGCCTTGATAACATACCGGGGATGTTCGTCTATGAAAGTCGTCATTCTGGCCGGTGGAAAAGGGACTCGGCTGGCCGAAGAGACCAGCATGCGGCCCAAGCCCATGGTTGAAATCGGCGGTAGGCCGATCCTCTGGCATCTCATGCATATATACGCGGCGCACGGGCTCACCGAGTTCATCGTCTGCTGTGGATATAAAGGTCACATCATAAAAGAGTATTTTGCGAACTACGCTCTGCGTGAAGCTGATGTGACGTTCGATTTGCGTAATCGTACAGCGATTTATCGCACGGATAACGCGGAGCCCTGGCAGGTAACGCTTGTCGAGACGGGTGAAGAGACAATGACCGGTGGTCGTCTCAAACGGATCGCCAAATATGTCGGAGATGAGACCTTCTGCTGCACGTATGGTGACGGGCTCAGCGACGTAAACATTACGGCGCTAATCGACTTCCATCGGCGGCAGGGGACACTTGCGACACTGACGGCGGTGCAGCCTGCCGGGCGGTTCGGCGCATTCACGCTCAGCGGCGGGGAGACGCGGGTCGGCGATTTTCGCGAGAAGCCTCGCGGCGACGGTGCCTGGATTAATGGCGGTTTCTTTGTCCTGGAACCGAAAGTCTTCGATTACATCGATAACGACGCCACCGTTTGGGAGCAGGAACCTATGCGGCGCCTTAGTGAAGAGGGCAATCTGTCTGCCTTCCGTCACGATGGTTTCTGGCACGCGATGGATACGCTGCGGGACACTCTCACGCTTCAGGAAATCTGGCGCGCCGGAAACGCGCCGTGGCGAATTCGACCACTTGCGGACCGGGCTTACCCCACTGCGCCGTTTGAAGAGCTGAGGGCGGTATCATGAGAATCCTCGTCACCGGTGACACCGGCTATATCGGCTCGGTCATGATGCCCCTGCTAGCAGATGAAGGCTTCGACGTCGTTGGGCTGGACACCGACCTTTTCGAGGATTGCATTCT
The DNA here is from genome assembly GCA_023415605.1 of Pseudomonadota bacterium. Classification (GTDB taxonomy): domain Bacteria; phylum Pseudomonadota; class Alphaproteobacteria; order Rhizobiales; family Devosiaceae; genus Devosia_A. Next base: position 969 of record JAEZKB010000067.1, on the reverse strand, counting down.
CGAGCCGCCGTCCCGCCGCACCCCGCATGTCCATTCCGATATTTTCGACCTTACGAAGCGGCATCTCGAAGGGTTCGATGCAGTCTTCCACCTTGCCGCGTTGTCAAACGACCCCTTGGGCGCGCTCGATCCCAATCTGACCTATCGGATCAATCACATCGGCACGTTGCGGCTCGCTGCCCTCGCCAAAGCGGCGGGGGTTGGACGATTCATCTTCTCTTCATCCTGCAGCCTGTATGGGGCCGCGGGTGACGCGGCGGTCGATGAAACGGCCTCCTTCGCTCCTGTAACAGCCTATGCGCGTTCCAAGGCGTTGGTTGAGGAGAGTCTCTCGGCTCTTGCCGACGTCAACTTCAGTCCGGTGTTCCTTCGCAACGCGACAGCCTACGGGCTGTCTCCGCGCATGCGTTTTGATCTGGTCCTGAACAATCTTTCAGCGTGGGCCGTTGCCACCGGCCGGATTCTGATCAAGAGCGATGGAACCCCCTGGCGGCCGCTTGTGCACATTCGTGACATCACAGCCGCCTTCATCGCCGCAGCACGGGCCCCCAAAGAGGCGGTCCACAACGAGGCCTTCAACATCGGGAGCGAGTCGGAAAACTACCGCATTCGCGACCTGGCCGAGATTGTCGAGGAATTCGCGCCAGATTGCCAGGTAGCGTATGCACCCGGCGGTGAGCCCGACACGCGCTCTTATCGCGTCAGCTTCGACAAGGTGCGGCGCCATCTCCCGGAATTCCAGCCGAAATGGACTGCGCGCCGGGGGGCGGACGAACTCATCCGGGCTTTCCGCCGACTTGCTGTCACAGTCGAGGAGTTCGAGGGTCCACGGTTTCGTCGTATCGACCGGCTCCGCCGGCTCATGTCGGAAGGGCGGATCGACAAGTCGCTGAGGTGGATAAATACCGCTTCACCGGTCCCTCTCTCTCGCCTTGTGGAAACGCCGGCCATGCCAACCATGTCAGGCGC
>JAEZKB010000205.1 GCA_023415605.1 Pseudomonadota bacterium | reverse complement strand
GATGCTGCTCTTTGCCTTCGGCATCGGCGCGCTGATCGGCAACTATTCGTCCGGCTGGACGGCGGACCGGCTCGGCACGCGGCGGACGATGATCGTCTTTCTCGTGGCGCTGATCCTGCTGCTCGGGTCGCTGCCGCTGGTGGCGATGACACCCGCGGCGATCCGCGAGGGTGTGTTCCTCGCCTACATGGTGATCTTTGGCGGGCTCACCTGGGCCTTTTTCCCGGCGCAGCTGCTGCGGCTTGCGGTGCTGGCACCCAAATCGGTGCCGCTCGCGGCTTCACTCAACCTCACGGCCGGCAATATCGGAGGGGCGCTGGCGGCGCTGGTCGGCGGCTTTGCCTTCGAGACGTTCGGCGTGGTGGGCGTCGGGGCCGGCGGCGCGGCGATCGCGATCGTGGCGCTAGGCACGAGCCTCCTCGTGCCCGATCCGCCGCATCACTCGGCGCCGGGGTCGTAGCCGTCGAGCGGCGGCAGGTCGCCCGCCGAGGCAATCACGGAATCCAGAAATCCGGGGAAGCGGCTGTCGAGATCGGCGCGGCGCAGGATGACGCGGCGGCGCGTGCCTTCGGGCTGGACGCGGACGACGCCGGCCTCGCGCAGCTTGGCGACGTGGTAGGTGATGCCGGTCTTGCTGGCGAGATCGGTGAACTGGCCGCAGGTCATGCCGCCGGTTTCACAGCGGGCGAGATGGCCGATGATGGCGAGGCGCGTCTGGTCGCCGAGCGCGGCCAGCACATTGGCCAGGTTGATCTGGTCGACGTCCGGTTGGGGCAGGGCTGGTTGGGTCATGCCCAACTATGTAGCACGATTATTCCGATGTTCAACGGTCATTGAACCTTGACAGGGTCGAACTCAGCTCCCATAGTTCAACGATCATTGAATTTATGGAATTCCGAACATGGACATCCGTCTTTACCTGCTCGCGCTGGGCGCCTTCGCCATTGGCGCGGAGAGTTTCGTGGTCTCCAGCCTGCTGCCGCCGATCGCCGGCGATCTGGGCGTGTCGATCACGCAGGCGGGCTATCTCGTCCTGCTCTATGCGCTGGGTTATGCCGCGGGCGCGCCGCTGCTCGCCGCAGTCACCGGCGCGCATGACCGGCGCAACGTGCTGACCGCGGCGGCGCTGGTCTTCACCCTCGGCGCGGTATTCGCGGCGATCTCGCAGGGCTATTTTGAACTTCTCGCCTCGCGCATCCTGATGGCTTTCGCAGCCGGGCTCTATGCGGCGACGGGGCAGGCGACGGCGGTCGCGATTTCAACGCCGGAGACGCGGGCGCGAGCCGTATCGGTGGTGGTCGGCGGCACCACTCTGGCGGTGGCGCTCGGCGCGCCGCTGGGCGCATTCGTTTCTAGCTTTGCCGGCTGGCGCGGCACCTATGTGGTGATCGCGCTGATGGGCATCCTCGCCGCGTTCGCCATCCGCTTCATGCTGCCCAAGGGGTTGCGCGGCGAGCGCAAGACGCTGCGCGAGCGCTTCGCCGTGCTGTCGCTGCCGGGCATCCGGCCGAGCCTTCTCGTCACGCTGCTCTATATGACCGGGCCGTTCACGGTGTTCGTCTATGTGGCGCCGCTGACCATGACCGGCATCGGGATGGGCAAGGAGTTCCTGCCGCTGGTGCTGCTGATCTTCGGCGTCGGCGCGGCGATCGGCAACTGGCTCGGCGGCCAGCTTTCGGACCGGTTCGGGGCGCAGAAGACGACCTTCGGGGTCACCGCGACCAGCGTGGTTCTCCTCGCGCTGCTCTCGGTCATTCCGCTGCTGCCCGAGGCCGTTCGCGGGCCGGTGTACCTCGCCTATCTGGTGCCGTGGGGCATTGTCGGCTGGGGCTTCCTGCCGGCACAGGTCAGCCGGCTGGTGAGCCTTGCGCCGCAGGCCGCGCCGCTGGTGCTCTCGCTCAACGGCTCGGCGCTCTATCTCGGCTCGGCCGCAGGCGCGCTGGTGGGCGGGCTGGTGGTGCAGTTCGCCGGGCCGACCGACCTCGGAATTGTCGGCGCGCTGTTCCCGCTCGCCGGGCTCAGCATCATGCGCTGGATGCAGGCGCGGGCGCCGCAGCCGCTGCGGGTGGCGCTGGGCTAGACGCGCTTGCCCTTGGGGCTCAGCCCCCAGGCGACGAGCATCACGATGAGCGCGAAGGCGGCGGGAAGCAAAGCGAGCATCTGCTCCCCCGCCGCCAGCACGGCGGTGCCGGCCCACATGATGGAACTGAGTGCCTCCGAGATGGTCGCGGCGCGCGAGGCCACCTGGCGGCGGCGGAACATCGAGCGCCGCATCGGAATGCGGAACCAGAGCTGGATGGCGGTGGCGGAACTGGCGGAAATGGCGACGAAGAGCGCCGTCCATCCCGCCAGCACCCACGAGCCGAGGCCCATCAGCAGCAGGATCGGCGCGAAGATCGCCGCGATGGTTACGAGCACAGCCTCGATCTTGGCGAGCAGTACGGCGCGGGGCGGGATCGGGGCGGTAACGACGAGGTCGTGCGCGTCCTCGCCGGATATTGCGAGCCACGACAGGCCGCCGGCGAGCTGGCCGGCCGCCATCACCACGACGGGGATCACCACCACATAGGTGCCGGCGCTCTGGCCGTAGGACACCCAGAGGA
>JAEZKB010000156.1 GCA_023415605.1 Pseudomonadota bacterium | reverse complement strand
GGGGGAGGCGGCGGCGACCGACTGGCGTGGCCTAGGCGAGGCGCTGCTGCCGGAGCGGCTGACCCGCGAGCTGCTGAGAGCCGACGAGGACACCCCCGTACCGGTACTGATCTCCGCGCATTCGTGGCTCAGCCTGGTCCCGTGGGCCGCGGTACAAATCGCCGACGACGGACCCCGGCTGGTGGAACGGGCGGTCATCGGCCAGGCCCCTGTGCTCACCTGCCTCACCGGCGAGTTGCTGGCCGCGGTCACCGGCGAGGCCCTGCTGCGCCTGGTCGGCATGGACGAGAAGGGCGTAGATGTCGATCAGGAGCGCCGCGCCTGGGACTTCTGCGGCGGCACCGACGGGGTCCCGCCGCACCGGTGCGAGCTGGCCCCGGGCAAGCCCGCAACCCCGCGGCCCCACCCCGGCCGGTTCGCCGCGGCGCTCGGCACGAAGGATGCGTGGCAGTTCCTCCACGTCGCCTCGCACGGCGCCGGCAAGGGCTTCGACCAGTTCCTCGACCTCGGGCCCGGCGAGATCATCTCGGCGGCCCAGGCGCTCGCGCTCAAGTGGCCGAAGGCCGTGCTGATGGCGTCGTGCCACGTCGGTCTGGTCGAGAATGAGAACGGCCGGGAGCCGCTGAGCTTCGTCATGGCGCTGCTTATCGGCGGCGCCCGGTGCGTGGTCGCCGGCATCGACCGGATCGCAGACCAGGGTACCGGTGCGGTGGCCCACCAGATCGTGAAGTCGATCCGCGGCGGCGGTGTGTCGCTCGACGTCGCGCTGCGCAACGCCCAGCTCCGGGCCTACCGCAACGGCGTGACCGAGGACGGCTGGGCGCTGCTCAACGCATACGTGGCGTAGGTCAGCGGCCGGCGGCCAGCGCGGCCAGCACGCTGTCCCACCGGCCGTTCTCCTTGCGGAGCTGGTCCAGGCGGAACCACCGCTCCCGCCACTGCTCGTAACCACGGTCGTCGTCGCCGAGATCGCGGCACGACCGGATACCCCGGATAAACGCGGGCATCGTAGCGGCCCCGATACCGCGCTCCCGGCCCTGCTCGCCGTCCTCGCCGCCAAGGTAGGCCGACAGCTCCTCCAGCGTGTCGGCGTCGAGCGTCGCGCCGGCCAGACAGGGGTGGAACGACTGCTTCGAGGGGAGGTGGTAGCCGGGCTTCAGCAGAGCCAGGTTCAGTCGCATATGAATCAGCTGCCGGGACAGGTCCTCGCGCATCTCACCGGGGTTGCCGTCCTCGTCGTGGATCGACTCCTCGATCGCCTCGTACGCCTTCACGAACCGCTCCAGCGTGTGCCGCTCCCACTCTGGCCACGTCTCGAATCCGTCCGGGCGGCTGCCCAGGCGCTGCATCTCCCGGCCGAGCACGAGCTGCAGCAGCGCCGCGCGGGCGGTCATGATTCCGGGATTCTGCAGCGCCGATAACAGCGCCAGCCGGAGCTCGGTCACCTCGCTGACGAAGCCGTGGTCCCGCTGAATCTGGCGGGCCCTGTCGATCGCCAGCTCGCCCACGGCCACACCGGCCGAGACGTCCCGGTACATCCGCCGGACCCACTGGTCCTCGGACTCGTTGGCGTACTCGGTAGCCCACTGGGATATGACCTGCTCGGTGACCCGGCAGGCGGTGCCCGTCTCGGCCAGCGCCAGCTGCAACAGCACCTCGTCCAGATCACGGACGAACCGTTCCCGGCGCTCGGACGTCCCGTGCGTGTCGCGGTACTCCCGGTACTTTTCGCGCCCCTCCTGGTGCAGCGTCCACGCTGCGTCGTAGCCGAGCAGCGTGTCGCGCTTCGACTCCGCCAATGCCAGTGCCCGGATCGCCCCGAGGCCTCGCGGCGCGAACTCGGGCCAGGGCAACCCACGGGCCGCGTCGGCCAGGGCGTACAGGTATCCCATGTCAGTCTCGTGCTGCTTGCGGTCCTCCGCCGACGTGGTCGGCCGATCCCACGCCGTCGGGATCCGCCGGACCGTCTCCCACGTCGCCTCGTAGATCAGCCAGCCCATCAGCGGCAGCAACTCATCCAGCGGGGCCGGCGGCAGCTGCGGCCGATCGACGCGGCTCAGCCGCCGGTACTCCTGCACGTCGGTCTTGATCAGTTCGACGAGCGCCTCGTCCGTCCGCCGCTTGGGCTCCCCGTTCCGGAACGACTTCGCGAGCTCTCGCAGTTGGTCTGCGTTGTGCATGGCGTCTCCTCAGCTCTGGACCTGTCCGTCAGCTACTGACGGACGGTTGGATGGCGAAAGGGGCGGGGCATGATGCGTGCTGAGGTGCTGCGTGGCCTGGCGCTCGGGGTGCGCAGCGGAAGCCGCCCGGTCGACGACGAGCTGGTCGCCCTGGTTGAGGAGGACGTCGCGGCGTACCGGCGGTTGCTCGTCGACGAGCGCCGGCAGACGCCGGTCCCGCCGCTGGACGAGCTGCTGCCGTTGATGGGCTGGCTGATCTACGAGGCGTCGCTGAAGCCGTTGTGGTCGATCCCGCCGAACTTCACCGGGCTGGACGAGGCCGCCGCCAGCGAGGCCCGGGCGAAGGCCGACCGGATCGCGCGGTTGGCCAACGCGGGCCGCGGGCTGCCCTGGCCGGAGTACGCCCCGCGGGCGCTCGGCGCGATCCGGGTGCAGGCCCTCATCG